>CAZPAV010000014.1:0-56161 GCA_964584755.1 uncultured Acidimicrobiaceae bacterium | reverse complement strand
CGTGTGGAGGTAGGAGTCTGCGTGTTAAGTGATGCGGAGACAGCCGAGCGGTGCACGGGGTAGATCGTCGGAAGCGTCAGAGGTGGATAAGAGGCCCACACCAGGGCGACCTCGTGGCGCTCTTCCGCTCCCAGGAGGGGAAGGATGCCGGGCAGGGTACGCGCCAGCATGGTCTTGCCCGCCCCGGGAGGCCCCACGAGGAGGAGGTGATGTCCGCCGGCGGCGGCGATCTCCAGGGCGCGGCGGGCCACCGCCTGGCCGCGGACGAAACGCAGGTCGGGGACCTCCTCGGGACGCTCCTCGGGCGGGGGAACCGGGTCGGCGGGCGCCTCCCCCCTCGCCACGGCGACGGCGTGACGCAGCGAATGGACGACTCGGGCCGCGACGCCGGCGCCGCCGGCCCCTTCTGCGGCCGCCCCGGCAGGGAGGAGACACGGCAGGCCCAACTCCCGGGCGACGACGAGCGCCCCGAGCCCTCCCCGGGTCCCCCGAACGGCTCCGTCGAGCGCGAGCTCGCCGAGCGCCACGAGCGGGCCGGGCAGCGACACCGTCCCCGCGGCGGCGAGCACACCGAGGGCGATGGGGAGGTCGTACGCGGATCCCCCCTTGGGGAGGTCCGCCGGGGAGAGGTTCACGACGACACGCCGGGAGGGAAAGGGAAACCCGCTCGAGACGAGGGCGGCACGGACCCGCTCCTTCGCCTCCCGGACGGCGGCGTCGGGCAACCCGACGACCACGAAGGCGGGGCGGCCTCCGCCCACGTGCGTCTCGACCCGGACCGGCGTCGGCTCGATCCCGACGAGGGCACACGACGTGATGGAGGAGATCATGCCGCCGACGGTACGGCTCGCCCCCGACAGGAACGCGCGTGTCCCCCCGGCCGGCGGAGGCGGCGTCGCTCAGCGTCCCGCGAACCGCGGCGGCCGACGTTCGAAGAACGCCGCCGTCGCCTCGCGGAGGTCGGAGGATCCGAGGAGGACCGCCTGCGACTGGCCCTCGAACTCGAGGGACTGCTCGAAGGTCATGTCCGAGGAGCGGTCCAGCGCCACCTTGATGAAGCGCTGCGCCAGCGGGGCGCCCTCGGCCAGCTCGGCGGCGAGCGCGGCGACGGTCGTCTCGAGCGCGTCCGGCGCGACGATCCTCGCCACGAGTCCGATCCGCTCCGCCTCCTCGGCCCCGACCTCCCGACCGGTGAGCGCCAGCTCACGGGCCCGCGCCAGCCCGACGAGCCGTGGCAGGAGCCACGTCCCCCCGAAGTCGAGGGTCAGCCCGCGGCGGACGAAGATCTCGGAGAAGCGAACCCGGTCGGTGGCCACGACGACGTCACACCCGAGCGCGAGGTTCATCCCCGCCCCCACCGCGACCCCGTCGACCGCGGCGATGGTCGGTTGCGGGATCCGGTGCAGCGCGGTGGCGGCCGCGTTGGGCAGTCGCATCCGCTGCGCGTTCGCGGCGGCACTCGTCATCCCCGCCAGATCGTCGCCGAGATCCGCCCCGGCGCAGAAGTGCTCCCCCTCCCCGCGGATGACGAGCACCCTCGACTCGGAGGCGGCGAACTCCTCGAAGGCCTGCCGCAGCTCCTCCCAGCCCGTGACGGGGATGGCGTTGCGTCGCCGGGGTGCGCACAACGTCACCCACCGCGCCGGACCCCGATCCTCGATGCGCAGGAATCGTGCCATCGGGGAGACGCTACCCGTTTCGCCGCGATGCGTCGATACGGCCCCGCCATGGGGGATACTCTGGGCATGGGCCTCGATCCGTACCGACCGCGACGCCGAACGATCGCCGACGTCCTCCTCGTCGCCGTCTTCCTCCTCCTCACCGCGGCCGCGGTCGCCTGGGGGTTGCTCGGATGAGCCGGTCCCTCCCCGACCCGGAGGTCGTCCACCCGATCCAGCCGTACCAGGCGCGCAAGACGTACCGCTGTCCGGGATGCGAGCAGCCCATCCCCCCGGGGACCGGACACGTCGTCGTGGTCCCCGAGCTCGCCCCCGACCTGCGCCGCCACTGGCACCGCGGGTGCTGGTTCAAGGAGCAGCGTCGTCGCGGCTCACTCCACCTCGGCCGACCACCGTACCGTCACCCCCTCCCCGTCGACGACGACCACGACGAGGTCGATCCGTGAGACCGGCGGCACGAGCCGGCCGGCCGCCCGCCGCAGCCGGGAGAGCTTGCGATCGTCGAGGTGCTCGGCCGGATCGACCACCTCCCTCCCACCGCGGCCGGTCTTGACCTCGACGAGGGCCCGGCACCGGCGGAACCGCACCAGGAGGTCGATCTCGTCGTGACCCACCCGAAGGTTCCGGGCGAGGATGCGCGCCCCGCGCCGGCGGAGGAAGTCGGCGGCGAGCGTCTCGCCGAACCGGGCCAGCCGGGTCCGGTCGGCGGCGTCACGCCGGGCGGTCGCGCGGGAGACGGGGTCCATCCCCCCAGCATGGCGCGACCCCCTGACGGGACCGGGCGGCCGCGGCTCAGAACTCGGTGGGGAGGTCGATCTCCTCGATGTTCACGTCGCGGAACGTGAGGACCTTGACGCGCTTGACGAATCGTGCCGGCCGGTACATGTCCCACACCCAGGCGTCGGCGAGCTCGAGCTCGAAGTACACCGCCCCCTCGGCGCGGCGCGTCTGGAGGTCGACCTGGTTGGCGAGGTAGAAGCGACGCTCGGTCTCCACGACGTACCGGAACATCGGGAGGACGTCCCGATACTCGCGGTAGATCTTCAGCTCGACATCGGTCTCGAAACGCTCGAGATCCTCTTCGCCCATGTGGCTGCGCCTCCTCGTTCCGGGCACGGCCCGCGGGCGGGGTCCCGGACCACGACCGCCCTCGGCGTCCGAGGCACCTACGCTAGCGAACCGGCGCCGCAATGCAGGCCCCGGGAGGAGGGCTCGAGCGCGCCGACCTAGAGACCGGCCCAGCGCGACGGGGGCCACATGATGACGAACGCCCTCCCCACGATCTCGTCGATCGGGATGGGACCGAAGAACCTGCTGTCCTGGCTGGCGTTGCGATTGTCGCCCATGACGAAGACGTGCCCGGCCGGGATCGTCACCGGCCCGAAGTCCGGCATCCGGGTGCCCGGCCGCACGTACGGCTCGCGCAGCACCTCGCCGTCGACGACGACGCGGTTGTGACGGATCTCGATCGTCTCCCCGGGGAGGCCGATCACCCTCTTGATGAACTCCGAGTGGGGCGTCGACAGCCCGATCGCCTCCGCGACGTTGCGCGCCGCGGCCTCGAGGAGGGACTCGTCGGGGACGATCGGGCCTCGCGGATCGTCGAACACGATCACCTGCCCGCGCGCCACCGACCCGAACCGGTAGGCGAGCTTGTTCACGAGCACACGGTCGTTGATGAGCAGGGTGTCCTCCATCGAGGAGGACGGGATGTAGAACGCCTGGACGAAGAAGGTCTTGATGACCACCGCCACGAGGAGCGCCACGAGGACGAGGATCGGCATCTCGAGCCAGAACGGGAGCGGCTCCTTCTTCCGCCCGCGGCGCCCCACGGGCGCTCCCTCCTCGACCTCGGGCTCGAAGGGGTCGGACGGACGCGGCGAAGGCTCGGTCTCACGCATGATCAGGGACGGACGTTACCGGATCGCCACCGGAATCCCGGGAACCGCGGCCGGGGCGCGGGAGCCGGTCGCCCGCGAGCGGAGGAGACGCCGCGGATCAGTCGCGCTTCTCCTTGATACGCGCCGCCTTCCCCACCCGATCGCGCAGGTAGTACAGCTTGGCGCGGCGCACGTCGCCGCGGCGGACGACCTCGATCTTCTGGAGGATCGGGGCGTGGATGGGGAAGATGCGCTCGACCCCGACCCCGAAGCTCACCTTCCGGACGGTGACCGTCTCCCGGATGCCGCCGCCGCTCCGCCCGATGACGACGCCCTCGAAGACCTGGATCCGCTCCCGACCACCCTCGATGACGCGCACGTGCATCCGGACGGTGTCGCCCGGGCCGAACTCGGGCACGTCGTCGCGCAGGTACGCCGCCTCGATCTCGTCGAGCGTGTTCACGGGATCCTCCGGAACGGGGAAGGGGTGCGGAGCGGTGAGTGTAGTCACCCCGAGGAGGTAGACGAATCCTCGGGAGGACCGGCGGGGTCCAGGGCGGTCGTCTCGGCACCACCCCCGGCGAGATACCGCTCCCAGAGGTCCGGCCGGCGCCGGCGGGTCCGCTCCTCCCGCCGTTCCCGACGCCAGCGAGCGATCGCTCCGTGGTCGCCCGAGAGGAGGACGTCGGGCACCCGCCAGCCCCGGAACTCGGCGGGACGGGTGTACTGGGGCTCCTCGAGCAACCCGTCGCGGAAGCTCTCGGTGAGGACGGAGGTCGGGTTGCCCACCACACCCGGGAGCAGCCGGGTGACGCCCTCGATGACGGCGAGCGCGGCCACCTCGCCTCCGAGGAGGACGTAGTCGCCCAGCGAGATCTCCTCGTCGACGAGGTGCCCCGCGACCCGCTCGTCGACGCCCTCGTACCGGCCGCAGATGAGCGTCAGCGCGGGGAGCGTGGACCAGCGGTCGATGGTCTCCTGGAGGAGGGGACGTCCCGCCGGCGTGAACAACACGCGGTGGGTGGACGCCAGCGGCTCGAGGGCGCGTGCCAGCGGCTCGACCATCATCACCATACCCGCCCCTCCCCCGAAGGGTGCGTCGTCGATCTGCCGGTGGGGACCCTTCCCGTACCGGCGGAGATCGTGGAGCACGACCTCGAGGACCCCCTCGCGGCGCGCCCGTCCCACGAGACTGACCTCGAGGGGCGAGGAGAAGTACTCGGGGAAGGCGGTGACGACGTCGACTCTCACGCCGGGGTTCCGCGGGGTACCGCCGCCCAGGGGACGTCCTTGTCCACGCGCAGATCCGGCGGCAGGCCGAGGACCCGCTCGGCGATGATGTTGCGCTGGATCTCGTCCGTCCCCCCTCCGATCCTGAGCCCGGGGACGCCGAGGAAGGCGGCGTGCCACTCCCCGTGCCACGGGGCGACCTCCGCGGCGAGCGTCCCGTCGGCCTCGAAGAGATCGAGCGCCAGGGTGTGGAGCTCGTCGAGCATACCCGTGGCGAGGAGCTTCACGACGGACCCTTCCGGGCCCGGCGTCCGCCCTCGGGACACGGCGGTGAGGAGGCGCATGCCGGTGAACCGCAGCGCCGCGGCGCGCGCGTAGATCTCGGCGTAGCGGCGCCGGACCGTCGGATCCTGGGACCTCCCCCGCTCCCGGACGAGGCTCGCCAGCGCCTCGAGGACCCGGTCGCTCCCGTAGGCGAGGCTGAGCCGCTCGAACATGAAGGTCGTGATGACGACCCGCCAGCCGTCCCCGACGTCTCCGATCCGCCGGTCGTCCGGCACGACGACGTCGTCGAGGAAGACCTCGTTGAAGTTCGCCGACCCGGTCATCTGACGAAGCGGACGGCAGGTGATCCCCGGCGCCCGCATGTCGACGACGAACGCGGTGAGCCCCCGATGTTTCGGCAGATCCGGGTCGTGCCGAGCGATGCACAGTCCCCAGTCGGAACGGTGGGCGAAGGTCGTCCAGACCTTCTGGCCGGTGATGCGCCACTCCGCCCCGTCACGAACCGCCCGGGTGCCGAGTCCGGCGAGGTCCGAGCCGGCGCCGGGCTCGGAGAAGAGCTGACACCAGACCTCGTCGCCGGAGAGGAGCGCCGGCAGCCAGCGGCGGCGCTGCGCCTCGCTCCCGTGTCGGAGCACGGCCGGCCCGCACCATCCGAGCCCCACGACGAGCGCGTCCCGCGGGACGTCGTAGCGGGCCTCCTCCTGGCTGAAGATGAGCTGCTCGACGAGGGTCCCACCCCGACCGCCGTACGCCTTCGGCCATGCGATCCCCGCGAAGCCATGTGCCTGCTTCAGCCGCTGCCACGCCCGGGCCTCCTCCAGCCTGTGCTCCTCCTCGGCGGGGGTCCACTCGGCCACGATCGCCGAGGGGGCGACGACCCAGGGAGGAAGCGGTTCGGCGTGGGCGTCGAGGAAGGCACGAGCCTCGGCCCGGAAGGCCGCCTCCTCGGGACTGTCGTACGGCTGCATGTCCTCACGATAGAGCGCCCCGACGGGGCCCGGTCGTCCGCGGGGGAGCCGCCGGACGCCAGTCAGGCCTCGAGGGCGCTCACGAGGAACTCGGCGGTGGCGTCGGCGATCTCGTGGACGTGCTGCTTGGGGTCGGGGAGGTCCATGACGACCCGTCCCCCCGTCATGATCGTCTGCTCCACGAGGGCGGCCGCCAGGTCGGGGCGCATCCTGCGGAAGTGCCCCGCCTCCACGCCCTGTCGGTACACCGCCATGAACTCCTTCCCCATCCCCCCGTGAGCGGCGGCGATCCGCTCCTGGGCGGCCACCGAGAGGCGCGGGACCTCGGTGTGGAGGATGAGGCCGAGATGGTCGGTCCCGACGAACTCCACCATGCGCGCGGTGAGCGCCGCCAGTCGCGCCCTGGGGTCGAGGTCGGCGTCCACCGAGGCGAGGATCTCCTCCACGAGGGCCGGGAGATCCCGCTCCACGAGCTGGACGAGGAGGTCCTCCTTGGAGGCGAAGTGCTCGTAGAACGTCGTCCGGCCGATTCCGGCCTCGGCGGCGATGTCGGCGTGCGACGTCCCGGCGTAGCCGATCTCACCGAAGAGCCGCTTCGCCGCGTCGAACAGCGCATCCCGCGTCTGCCGTCCCCGGGCATTCGTCCCCATGTCGGGAAGTGTACCGACGCGGCCCGGACGGGGCCCCGACGCCACGTCGGGTGTGCTCAGGTCGTGGATGGGCTCGGCACCGGCTCGTACAGCGTGGTCCGCTGCCGCGCCACCCGCCCCGCATCTCGCGCCATCGCCTCGAGGTCCGCCGCCTCCATGGCGGTCCCGTGGGCGGCACCGGCGGCGCGCGAGATGTTCTCGTCCATGAGGGTGCCGCCCAGGTCGTTGCATCCGGCCCGCAGCAGCCGCACCCCGCCGTCCCGGCCGAGCTTCACCCACGAGGCCTGGATGTTGTCGATGAGCCCGTCGAAGGCGATGCGGGCGACGGCGTGCACGAGGACGACCTCGTCCCACGTGGGGCCGGGTCGGGCCCGCCCCCGGAGATAGATCGGAGCCCCCATGTGCACGAACGGCAGCGGTACGAACTCCGTGATGCCGCCGGTCCGCCGCTGGATGCGACGCAGCACCTCGAAGTGGTTGGCCCACGCCCCCGGGTCGTCGATGTGGCCGAACATGATCGTCGCCGTCGACCGCAGGCCCAGCTCGTGGGCGGTGATCACGACCTCGGCCCACTGCGCGGTGCGGATCTTGTCCGGGCACAGATGACGCCGCACTCGATCGTCGAGGATCTCGGCGGCCGTGCCCGGGAGCGTGCCCAGTCCGGCGTCCCGGAGCCGGCGCAGGAGCTCCGCCACGGGGACCCCGAGGGTCGTCGCGCCCTGCCACACCTCGAGGGGGGAGAAGCCGTGGACGTGCAGATCGGGGACCGCCGCCTTGATCGCCTCCACGACGGCCACGTAGAAGTCGCCGGTGAACCGGGGATGGATGCCACCCTGGAGGCACACCTCGGTGGCGCCTCGAGCCGACGCCTCGACGGACCGCTCGACGACCTGCGGGATCGACAGGAGGTACGGCTCCCCCCGCAGGTCGAGGGAGCGCGGGCCCTTCGAGAAGGCGCAGAACCCGCAGCGGAAGGAGCACTGGTTCGTGTAGTTGATGTTCCGGTTGACGACGTAGGTGACGGTGTCTCCGACCCGTCGGGCGCGGAGCTCGTCGGCGAGCAGGGCGATCGCGTCCACCTCGCGGCCCCGGGCGCGAAAAAGTCGCTCCACCTCGTCCCGAGTCGGGACCCGTCCCTCGCGGCTCCGTTCGAGGATCCCCCGCAACTCGGGATCGAGGTCGTCGCGCGGCGAGGCCGCCGGAGCGGTCGCCCAGGCGGTATCCGCCCACTGGGCGCTGAAGCGCGTCGGAGGGACCGGGGCGGGCTCGTCGCGGCCCGGGGCCCATGGGCTGCGGGGACGGGCACGGCCGGCCGCGTCGACCTGGTGGAGGTACGCGGTGAGCAGCTCGGCGTCGAGCTCGGCCCGTACCGTCTCGAGGGGGAGCTCCGGCGGAACCGCGACCCGTTCCACGAGGCGGTCCTCGCCGAGCTCGACGCGCAGTCGGGCCAGGCTGTCGCGATCCCACCCCCGCAGGAGGAGATCGGTGGCCCCCTCCTCCACCGCGGTGACGGCGTCGGCGACCGTGTCGACGAAGACCGACACCCGGGGGGCGATCCCGGGCAGGCCGGCGAGATCCGCCGCCTCGGCCACACGGCTGCGCCGGGTCCGGAGGTACGCGGCCTCGCTCCGGGCCAAGGCGTCGAGGACCTCGGTGCGCGGCCCCTCGTCGAGCACCGTGATGCGCCATCCGGCGACGCCGCGCCGGGTCAGGTCGAGCGCGGCCTCGGGCGCGACGATCCAGGCGAGCGGCTCGGCGTCGCCGAGACCGAGCGAGACGGGAACGAGCCCGCCGGCGAGCGCCGCGGCCCGGTCGGTCCCTCCCAGTCCGCGTACCTCCACCGCCGTCGCGCCCTCCCGGCGCCGTGTCGACGCCCACAGCTCGTTGACCGTCTCCGCGGGGCGAAGCCGGAGGAACGTGATCGTCGTCATGGTCTGACTCCTTCCAACAGGGACACGTAACCCGCGTCGTCGACGGCGGCCCGCACCCGGGGGAGCAGGTCGGCGTCGATCCAGGTCTCGTCGAGGTACCCGGGGTGGACCGGTAGCCGGGCCCGCAGCCGGAACCCGCGCTCCTCGGTGACGGCCCGCAGCCGGTCGAGATGCGGCCACGGTGCCTCCGGATTCACCCAGTCGATCGTCAACGGTGACACGCCGCCCCAGTCGTTCACGCCGGCGTCGAGGTAGCGGCCGAAGTCCTCGGTGAGGTTCGGGGGGACCTGGACGTTCATCTCCGGTCCCAGGATCCAGCGGGCCGCGGCGACGACCCGCAGCATGGCGGGGACCGTCGGCTCGGGGCCGCGCCGCATCCGCGTGTCGGCCTTCGCCCGGAAGTTCTGGACGATCACCTCCTGGAGATGTCCCCACCGCCGGTGGGTCTCGGCGAGCGCGAAGAGGCTGGCCACGATCTCCTCGGGCCGCTCGCCGATCCCGACGAGGATGCCCGAGGTGAAGGGGACGCGAGCCCGTCCGGCGGCCTCGATCGTCGCCAGGCGGGCCGCGGGATCCTTGTCGGGGCAGCCGTGATGGGGCATCCCCGGCTCGAGGAGACGCGGCGAGACGTTCTCGAGCATGAGCCCCATCGACGGGTTCGACGGACGGAGGGCGCGTACGTCCTCCTCCGCCATGATCCCCGGGTTCGCGTGGGGGAAGAGCGCCGTCTCGGCGACGACCCGCTCGGTCATCGTCCGGACGTACTCGAGCGTGGTGGCACATCCCTGGGAGGCGAGGAAGGCCCGGGCCTGGGGCCAGCGGTCCTCGGGCCGGTCCCCGAGGGTGAACAGCGCCTCCGTGCAGCCGTACGCCTCGCCGGCGCGCGCCACGGCGAGCACGTCGTCGGGCGTGAGGTACTCCCCACCGGCCCCGGGCGGCTTGGCGAAGGTGCAGTAGGCGCAGGCGTCCCGGCAGAGCGTGGTGAGGGGGATGAAGACCTTCCGGCTGTAGGTGACGGTCCTGCCCCGCCCCTCGTCCCGCAGGCGTCGTGCCTCGGCGAGGAGCGGCTCGGCGTCCCGCTCGCCGCGGAGGTAGGCGACGGCGAGCTCGGGGTCGGGTGCCGGATGGCCCATCCCGGGACGCTATCACAGCCGGGGGAGCTATCCGCCGCGGCCACGCAGCGTCCCGGAGCGGCTATCACTAGGCCCCGTGAACCGCCTCCTCCCCTGGATCGTGGCCGGCCTCCTCCTCCTGGCGGCCTGCGGGCCGGCACCGTCGACCGCGCCACCCTCCGTGACGCCCGCCACGTCGTCGCCGACCACCGCGCCCACCGTCGACGCCGGCACCTCCCCGTGCCTGACCGGCGATCCCCCGTTCGTGTCCTCCGGACTCGTCGCCGCCCTGGGGACCGGCGCCGGGGACGCGGCGGTGCTCTCGGGCGTCCGCTGGCAGGCCGCGGAGGGGTGCGAGCGCGTCGTCATGGACTTCCTCACCGGCTCCGGAGCCCCGGCCTCGACCCTGGGCGCCGGGGGGGCCTCCGTCCTCGCCGAATCCGGCATCGTTCGGATCCTCCTCCCCGAGGCGGTGTCGGCGACCGCGGTCGCCGACGAGCTCTTCGACGGGCGGCTCGTCCGCCGCGCGTTCGTCGTCCACCTCCCCGGCGGCGGGCTCGCCGTGGACCTGCACCTCGCCCCCACGACCGAGGTCCTGGCCCGCGCCTTCGCGACCCCCTCCCCGGCGCGGGTCGTGGTGGACCTGCGACCCGGGGAGGACCGGCCCGTCGTCATCGCGCCTCCGCTCCGCAGCGACGAGGTCCTCCTCCTCGCGCCCGCGGCGGGTCCCACCCTGTATCCGCTGCAGGTGGTGGGGTTCGCCCGCCCGGGCGTCGACGCCCTCCGCGTCAGGTTGACGAGCGACGGGGAGGTGACGTTCGACCGGTCGGTGCCCGTCCGCTCACCGGGGGGCGCGTGGGACGGCTTCTCCCTGACGATCCCCGACGGTCCCTCGGGGAGCGTCGAGCTGTTCGTGGGCCGGCTCGACGCCTTCGAGGAGCCCCTCGACGGGGTCTCCGTGCCCCTCGATCTCCCCTGAGCCCCCCGCTCCCCGGGGGGAGGGACGCCGCGCAGGCGGCGGGCTCAGCGCAGGTTCACCCACACGTCCTTGACCTGGGTGTAGGCGGCGAGGCCCTCCCTGCCGAGCTCGCGGCCGAGGCCGCTCGCCTTGTAGCCACCGAAGGGGGCCGTGGCGTCGTACACGTTGTAGGTGTTGATCCACACGGTGCCGGCCTGGAGGCGGTGGGCGACGCCGTGGGCCTTGGCGACGTCGCGCGTCCACACCCCGGCGGCGAGACCGTACGGGTTGTCGTTCGCCATGCGCACCGCCTCGTCGACGTCGTCGAAGGGGATGGCGGCGAGGACCGGACCGAAGATCTCCTCGCGGGCGATCCGCATGTCGTTGCGCACGTCGGCGAAGATCGTGGGCAGGAGGAAGAAGCCGCGGTCGTCCACGGTGACGCGCTCACCCCCGGTGACGAGCCGGGCGCCTTCCGCCAGGCCGGCGTCGACGTACCCGAGCACGGTCTCGAGCTGGGACTCCGAGACGATGGCCCCGAGACGGGTCTCCTCGTCGAAGGGGTCCCCGGGACGGAGCCGCTCCGCCCGGGCGGCGAGCTTCTCCAGGAACTCGTCGTACACCGCCCGCTCGACGAAGAGTCGGGACCCGGCGGCGCAGACCTCGCCCTTCCCGTAGAAGATCCCGTTGTAGGCACCGCGGACGGCTCGATCGAGGTCGGCGTCGGCGAAGACGATGTTCGGGGACTTCCCGCCGAGCTCGAGGGTGATCTTCTTCAAGGTCTCCGCGCCCGCCCGCAGGACCGTCCTGCCGACCTCGGTGGAGCCGGTGAAGGCGACCTTGTCCACGCCGGGATGCTCGACGAGCCCCATACCCACGACGCCGCCGTCGCCGGTGAGGACGTTCACCACCCCGTCGGGAACCCCGACCTCCGCGCAGATCTCCGCGAAGCGCAGCGCCGACAGCGAGGTGAGCCGCGCCGGCTTGAGGATGACCGTGTTCCCGGCCGCGAGCGCCGGCGCGAGCTTCCACGAGGAGAGGAGCATGGGGAAGTTCCACGGCACGATGGCCGCGACGACGCCCACCGGTTCCCGCAGCGTGTAGTTGAGGAAGGGACCCCGCACCGGGATCGTCTCCCCCGTGAGCTTGGTCGTCCATCCCGCGTAGTAGCGGAAGACCTCGACGACGAGGGGCAGGTCGATGTGGCGCGACTCGAAGATGGGTTTGCCGTTGTCAAGCGTCTCGAGCTCGGCGAGCTCGTCGATCCGCTCCTCGATGCGATCGGCCAGTCGGGTGAGGAGCCTCCCTCGATCGGAGGCGGACATCTTCGCCCAGGGCCCCTCGGTGAAGGCGCGCCGCGCCGCGGCCACCGCCCGCGCCACGTCCTCGGCCCCGGCGCGGGCGAGCCGGGTGATCGTCTCGCCCGTGGCCGGATCCACCGTCGGGAAGGTCGCCCCCGAGGCGGCCTCCCGCCACTCCCCGTCGATGAAGAGCCTCCCCGGGGGGAGCGTCGTCGTCCTCTCGCTCACGTCCTCGCCTCCTGTTGCTCGCGCGCCACCGCCCGGACCGCGGGGGTTCAGCCCTCGTCGGCAGGTCGCCGGTCCACGACCCGCTTCGCCTTCCCCTGGAACCGCTCCAGCGACCCGGGGGGTACCGTCTCGACGACCGGCCGCATGACGATCGCGGTCTCGAGGGCCCGGCCGAGTCGCTCCGCGAAGCCGGGCTCGTCCTCGTGTTCGACCCGTACGAGGAGCCGATCGAGGCCGCCGCCGCTGCGGTCCAGCTCGATCCGGAACTCCGCACCGGGTTCGAGATGGTCGAGGACGACCTCCTCGATCACGCTCGGGTACACGAGAGCGCCCCGGACCTTGAGGGCGTCGTCGATGCGTCCCAACAACGACGTCACGCGGGCCAGTCCGCTGGGGTGCGGGTCGCCGTCGGTCACGGCCGCGGCGAGGTCGCGCGTCCGGTAGCGGATGAGGGGGCTCAACTCCCGGTACGGGGTGGTGACCACGATCTCGCCGACCTCGCCGGGGGGTACCGGCTCGTCGAAGACCGGATCGAGGATCTCCACGATGAACTCCTCGGTGTCGAGGAGGAGCTGCCCGGAGAGGGGGTCCTCGGGTGGCGAGAAGCCGAGCACGGGCCCGCCGGTCTCGGTGGAACCGTAGAACTCGAGCCAGGTGAACTGCGCGCCGAGGACCTCGGAGACCTGGCGTCGCAGCGTCCGGCTCGCCGGCTCACCCCCGATGAACCCGACGCGGAGACCCCAGCTCGCCGGGTCCACGCCGCGGTGCGCGGCCTGCTCGACGAGGTACCGCATGAACGACGGGGTCGCCGAGAGTCCGGTGATGGGGAGCTCGGCCAGCCATTCCAGCATCCGCTGGGTCCCGCCGGGACCGGAGGGGATGAGCCCGGCACCCGAGACGTTCGCGAGGAGGTCGAGGGTCGGCCCGCCCACCCAGAGCCCGTACCCGTGGGTGTTCAGCAGGACGTCGCCGGCACCGAAGCGCACTGCGGCCGCCCGATGGGCGAGTCGGGCGCCGATCCGCTCCCAGTCGCCCCGGCTGTACCCGACGAAGAGCCGTGGACCGGTCGTTCCCGACGTGGCGCACACGCGGTAGGCGCGCTCGGGGTGGCCGCCGGAGAGGGGGAAATAGCCGTATCCGGCGAGATCGCGCTTCGTGCAGGTGGGGAGATCCCCGAGCGCCTCGGAGGTCACCCCGGCGTGCCGGTCACGGTAGAAGGGGATCGTCGCTCGGGCTCGTCGCACCACCTCGGCGAGGGCGTCCGCCCGGTCCCCCACCTCGCCGATCCCGTACCCACTCACGTTCCTGCCTCCTCTCCGGCCTGCGCCTGCGCCGCCCGGGCCGCGTCCCGCAGCCGGCGGTACTCGGCACCGAGGGCCACCGCCCGTACGTGCTTGCTGTCGGTCGGCCGGTGCCCGACGTCGGCCACCGGCGCGGGGATCTCGCCGACGCGGTTCTCGAGCCGTCCGACCCCCTCGATCTCGACCTCTACGACGTCACCGGGCTCCATCGGTCGCGAGTTCGCCGGGGTCCCGGTGAGGACGACGTCGCCGGGGAGGAGCGTGAGATACCGGCAGAGGTCGGCGAGGAGGTACTCGATCCCGAAGGTCATCTCGGTCAGGGACGCCTCCTGGACGATCTCGCCGTTGCGGAGCGTTCGGAGCACGGCCTGCCGCGGGTCGACGCCGCGGACGACACCGGGGCCGATCGGGCAGAAACCGTCCATGCCCTTGACCCGGAGCATGGACCCGGCGTCGGTCTCTCGGAAGTCGTGGAGCCCGACGTCGTTGGCCGGGGCGAAGCCGGCGAGATGGTCCCACACCTCGTCGGGTCCGAGGTTGCGCATCGGCGCGCCGACGATCACGGCGAGCTCGCCCTCGTAGTTCAGGTACTTCGTCCCCACGGGTCGGTGCACGGTCCCCCGGTGGACGTTGAGCGCCGTCGTGGGCTTCTGGAAGTACGTGGGCGTGACGAGCTCGGGCCGTTGGAACTCGACCCGACGCGACTCGTAGTTGAGGTGGACGCAGAGGATCTTCGTGGGGTCGCACGGCGGCAGGTAGCTGGCGGTCGCCTCGGCGATGCGGCGGCCGTCGGCGAACACGAGCTCCTCGCCCTCCGGCCGCACCCAGTGGGGCACCCCCTCGTGGAGGACGCGCCGGAGCTCCCGGCGGGGTCCCTCGAGGACGTTCACGCGCCACCTCCGGACGGATCCGCCTCCTCCGCCGCGCCGGTGAGCGGGATGGTCTCGCCTCCGACGACGGAGAACGCCACGGCGCAGCTGTACCCCGGTCCCACCGCGGTGGGGGCGAGACGGTCCAGCTCCTCGAACTCCGACGCGGCGAACTCGAGGGTCGCCGGACCGGTGAAGACCGGACCGAGGACGAAGTCGGTGACGCGGGCTCGGGAGAGCTCGTGGACGGCGGGGGGGCCCTCCTCGATCCCTGGCCAGAGCCGGGTGTGGAGGAGGGGCGTGGCGACGCCCTTGGGGAGGTACCCCGTCTCCCGCTCCTCGGCGAGGTCCACCGCGAGGGTGCACAGACGTCGCCCCAGCGCGGAGACGTGGGCCGCGAACCGGCTGCCGACAGCACGGCGTACGCCGCCCTTCCCGAGCGTGACGGGCCGGGTCATGGCGATCTCGCCGAGCTTCTTCGGGAACCCCTGGACGAGGCCGCGCACGAGGGAGAGATCGTTGTCCACCCAGATGTACGGAACCCGTCCGGCGCGTCGACCACGGAACGTGCCGTGGAGAACGACGTACGCCTCGCGGTACTGTCCCCGGGCGGGATCGGCGAGGATCCGCGGATCCCGATCCGCCGCCGAGCACCAGTCGGCGAAGACGAAGGACCCCGATCCGTCGCCGGCGGGGTCCATCCCGGGCGGGAGGAGCTCGGCCACCCGGACCGGATCGGTACGGAAGTCGACGCCGATGACGTCCCCCGAGTAGTGCCACGGGGGTGGGGGGAGCAGCGCCGCCCTCCCGGTCGCCGACTGGGGAAGGGTCCAGCCGAGCAGGCTCATCGGTCGCTCCCGTTCCCGAAGGATCCGCGCCGGATCGCCACGTTCTTCACGTCGCAGAAGAAATCGAAGCTCCAGGTCCCCCCTTCCCGCCCGATCCCCGATCGGCGCGCCCCACCGAAGGGGGCCTCGAGGTCTCGGACGAAGAAGCAGTTGACCCAGACGGTGCCGACCTGGAGCCGTTCGGCGATGCGCACGGCTCGCCTCTCGTCCCGGGTGTAGACCATCGCGGCGAGACCGTAGCGGGTGTCGTCGGCGAGGGCCACCGCCTCGGCCTCCTCGGAGAACGTCTGCCAGGTGAGCACGGGTCCGAACACCTCGTTCTGCACGATCTCCATGTCCTGGCGCACGCCGTCGAGGAGGGTGGGGCGGTAGTACAGCTCCCCGAACGGGTGGGGACCTCCCCCGAAGAGGGGCACCGCCCCGTCGGCGAGTGCCCGTTCCACGAACCCGTGGACCCGGGCGAAGTGCTCCGGGGTGATGAGCGGACCGATGCGGGTGGCCGGATCCCGCGGGTCCCCGACGGGCAGCGCCTCGGTCTCGGCGCGCACCATCGCCAGGAAGCGCTCGGCGATGGGCGCCTCGACGAGGATCCTCGTGCCGGCGAGGCACACCTGCCCGGCGTTGATGTACTGCCGGGCGACGGTGCGGGCCGCGGCGGCGAGATCGGCGTCGGCGAAGACGAGGAAGGGGGACTTGCCGCCGAGCTCGAAGCTCACCGGTACGAGGTTCCGGCCCGCCACCTCCCCGATGAAGCGCCCCGTCTCGGTGGAGCCGGTGAAGCTGATCCGTGCCACCTCGGGGTGGGCGACGAGCGCGGCGCCGGCCTCCTCGCCGATGCCCTGGACGACGTTGAGGACGCCGGGCGGCACGCCCGCCTCCGCGGCGATGTCGGCCATGAGCGAGCTGGTCAGTGGCGCCCACTCGGGCGGCTTCAGCACGACGGTGTCTCCGGCGGCGAGCGCCGGGCCGACCTTCCAGGTGCCGAGCATGAAGGGAGCGTTCCACGGGACGACGAGCGCGGCGACGCCCGCCGGGGCGTACCGGACGTGGTCGTCGACGGTTCGGCCCGCGATGGGGTCGGGACGCAGCTCGAGCGCCCACTCGGCGAAGAACTCGATGTTGCGGGCGGAGCGGGGGATGATGTTCTTGCGGTTCCCCAGGGCGAGCGAGCCGTTGTCCTCCGTCTCGACCGCGGCGAGCTCCTCGCTCCGGTCCCGGATGCCGGCGGCGAAGCGCCGCAGGATGGGCGCCCTTCCCTCCGGTCCCAGCGCCGCCCACGCCGGGAAGGCAGCGCGGGCGGCGGCCACGGCCTCGGCCACCTCCTCGGGCCCTCCCGCGGCGACCTCGCCGAGCACGCGTCCGTCGATGGGCGACCGTACCGGGAAGGTCCGGGGCGAGCCGACCCTCCGTCCGTCGATCCAGTGCTCGGGGGCGACCTCGACCCCGGCTACCTCCACGACCGGCTCCTCCGTCCGTCCCTGCCCATGCGACCCTCCATCTCCGCCCGCCGCTCCGATGTGCTCCCCGGCGACCCGGAGCCGACGGTATCGTCGGTCCTCATACGATGAGATATCGTATCAGTTTCGCGGAGGCTGGTCGCGGGTCGGGTCACGGCGGCGACCTCAGCCCGCCGTCGGCTCCGACGCGCCGTCGTGTCCGGCGAGCAGCTTGCGCAGGAGGTCGGCGAGGACCCGCTGCTCCTCGGCGGTGAGGTCGCCGACGAGGTCGTGCTCCCGCAGGTTGTTCCGTCGGAACCCCTCGCGTACAGACGCCTGACCGCGATCGGTGAGGCGGACGGTCACCACCCGGCGGTCGCGCGAGGCGCGTAGCCGCTCGATGAACCCGTCCCGTTCGAGGGTGTTGAGCACTGCCGAGATGCTCGAGCGGGTCACCGCCGAGAGACGGGCGAGCTGCCGGGGTTCGAGCGGCCCGGCGATCCAGAGCGTGAAGAGGATGCGGAAGCCGGCCCAGCTCCACCCCAGCGGTCGATGCACCCGCAGCTCGAGGTCGTACATCATCCGGTTCGCGGCCCTGACGAGGTTGAACACGACCGCCATGGCCTCCAGGTCGGGGTTCTCCACGAGCTCGACGACCCGACGCCGCGCCAGCGCCTCGAACCCCGTGCCGTCCAGCGGCAGGGACCCACTCGACTCGGTCACCCGGTTCGCGGTCATGAACCGCCGTCCTCCCTCCGGGGCCCTCCTCGGGCCGTGCGGCCCCGGAGGGTAGAGCACCCCGCCGCCCCGGCCAACCCCCGGCGGGGAGGGCGAGACCAGACGACGGGCCTTGACGTCCCCCCCGGGGATACCTAATGTGATGTTTCATCATCAGAAATATGATCGATTGGTATCAGGACGCGGCGCAACGCGTCCCGGCGAGGAGCGGAGTACCTCGGGACGGGGAAGGAGCGATCCGACGTGGCACGAACCGGAGCGGAGTACCTCGCGGGCCTCGCCGACGGGCGCGAGCTGTGGCTGAACGGGGAGCGGATCGAGGACGTGGTCGGCCACCCCGTCCTGGGGCCGGCGGCGCGGAGCATCGCCGCCCTCTACGACCTCCAGCACGACCACGCCGACGTGTGCCTCCTCACCGATCCCGACACGGGTGTTGCCACGAACATCAGTCATCTCGTGCCACGCTCCCGTGAGGACCTCGCCCGCCGGCACCGGGGCCTGGCGCGCATGGCGCGCTCCCACGCCGGCATGCTCGGCCGGAGTCCCGACTACATCAACGTCACCCTCGCCGGCTTCGCCGGGCGCGCCGACGTCTGGGCGATGAACGGCAACGAGGAGGGCGCGGCGAACCTCGTCGCCTACCAGCGGGAGGTCGCCACCAAGGACCTCGCCACGACCCACACGATCATCCACCCCACGATCGACCGCGGCCTCCCCATCGTCGAGCAGCACGGCGAGATCGCCCTGCACAAGGTGGCCGACACCCCCGAGGGGATCGTCGTCCGCGGCGCCCGGGTCCTCGCCACCCTCGCACCGTACGCCGACGAGCTCGTCGTCTACCCCGGACAGCCCGTTCCCCGGGAGTGCCCGCAGCACGCCCTCGCCTTCGCCGTTCCCATGAGCACCCCGGGGCTGAAGTTCCTCTGCCGGGACGCCTACGCGCTCGACGTCCCGGCCTTCGACCGACCCTTCTCGAGCCGGTTCGACGAGCAGGACGCGTTCGTCGTCTTCGACGACGTGCTCGTCCCTCGTCATCGGATCTTCCTCGACGGCGATCCCTCCGTCTACGCCAAGGTCATGTCGACCGGGTGGACCGCGAACATCATGCAGCACACGACGATCCGGGCTCTCGCCAAGCTCGAGTTCGCCTACGCCCTCGCCGCCCGCATGATCGCGGCGCTCAACGCCGGGAACCCCGGGGTCTCCGGGCTCCTCGGAGAGATCTGGACGTACGCCGAGCTCACCCGCTCCGCGCTCGTCGCCGCCGAGGCGGGCGCCCAAGAGTGGGGCAACGGCGTCTGGTTCCCCGACGAGCGTCCCTTCCGGGCGCTCCGTCCCGCGCTCCCCGGATGGTTCACCCGGATCCGGGAGCTCTACGAGATCCTCGGGGCCCACAACCTCCTCACGACCCCCACCCGCGCCGAGCTGGAGAACCCCGAGCTCCGTCCCTTCATCGACCGCTACCTCACCGGTGCCGGGGAGGTCGACGCCGTGGAGCGGGCGCGTCTCTACCGTGCGGCCTGGGACTTCGCCGGGAGCGCCCTCGCCGGACGCAACTGGCTGTACGAGCGGTACTACCTGGCGTCGCCGTTCCGCACCTACGCGCTGGCCCACCTCGCGGCGCAGCGGGACGGGGGATGGGACGTCGTCGACGAGGTCCTCGGAGGCCTCGAGACGAGCGCCCCCCGGCGCGGGCGAACAGAGAGGAGACCCTGATGGGCGAGATCGCGGCGGCCGCCTTCGTGGCGCACGTCCCCACCCTCCACCTCCCCGAGGACGTCCGGGTGAGCATGGGCGGCGGCGAGGACACCGACCTCGTCGCCGGCATGCGACGGCTGCGGGAGCGCCTCGACCGGATCGGGGGCATCGACACGTTCGTCATCATCGACACCCACTGGTTCACCACGACCGAGCACGTGCTCGCCGGCGCGGCGCACTTCTCCGGGACGTACACCTCCGAGGAGCTTCCCCGCGTCATCTGCGACGTCCCCTACGAGTACCCGGGCGCCCCCGAGCTGGCCCGTATCGTCCACGAGACCGCCAAGGACCACGGGGTCCGCACCACGAACGTCGTCAGCCCCGCCCTCCCCCAGCACTACCCGACGCTCATCCTGCTCGAGTACCTGCACCGGGACGAGCGGGTGCTCTCGATCGGGGTCTGCCAGACGGCGGAGCCCGACGACTTCCTCGAGTTCGGCGCGGCCCTCGGAGCGGGGATCCGCCGCAGCGACGCCCGAGTCGCCATCCTCGGCGCCGGCGGCATGAGCCACCGCTTCTACCCGCTCCGGGAGATCCTCAAGCACCAGGCGTACTCCCCCGACGAGATCATCACCCCCGAGGCGCGGGCCCTCGACGAGCGGATCCTCGAGCTGTGGGGTCGCGGGGACCATCGCGGCGTCGTCGCGCTGTGGCCCGAGTACCGGCCCCACTTCCCGGAGGGGTACTTCGGTCATTACTTCATCATGGCGGGAGCCCTGGGCGGGGAGGCCTGGACCGCACCGGGGGAGCCGCTCTCCCGCTACGAGAACTCGGTGGGAACCGGCCAGATCCACGTCTGGTTCCACCTCGCCGACGGCGTCTGACGGCGGGCGCACCCCGGGCCACCCCGGCCGTCCCCGCCGCGGCACGCTCCGCACCTCGACCGGCGTCGCCTCCACGGTCCGCGGGGCGTCACCGCGCGAACCGACGCAGGAACCCCCAGACGACCTCGTTGCCCCAGTCGCGCGTCACCCGACCGACCCGGCGCTCGGGCAGGGCGGGATCGCCATTCGGCCACGTGTGGCCCCCACCCTCCACCGTGGCGAGCGCGACCTCCACGCCGCCGGCGCACCCGGACCAGGTCCGAACCGTCGTCGCGGTGCCGTCGTCGACGACGTCCGGCAGCGGCGCCTCGGACACGTCGGTGCAGGCGAGGCGCTCCGCCCATCCCGAGGCGCTCGCCACGGCGCCGAGCTTCCTCCCTCCGCGATCGGCACACGCGCGCTCCGAAGTCTCGTACGTCCAGCACGGATCCTCCGTGCCGTGCACCTCCATGACGGCGACCGGGTCCCGGGGACGGCACGGCGCGGTGGTGGCGAACTGGTTGGATCCGGCGACGGCCACGACCGCGGCGACACGCGTCGACCGCTCACACGCCAGCCGGTGCACGAGCGCGGCCCCGTTCGACAACCCGACGGCGTAGACGCGGGACGGATCGACGTGAACCCGGCGTGCCAGGTCGTCGAGCACCGCGTCGACGTAGGCCATGTCGTCGACGCCCTCGGCGCACGCCCGGCCCGAGGTGCAGTTCCATCCGTCGGTCCCCCCTCCCGCATTCCAGGTACGGAACCTCCGAGCCGGCGGGAAACCACTGCCGTTGGGGAAGACGGTGACGAACCCCTCGCGATCGCCCACGCCCTGGAGGCAGGCGGGGTCGTCGCGATCACCCTCGGGACACGTCATCGTCTCGGCGTTGCTCGCCGACCCGCCGCCCCCGTGGAACACGAGCACGACGGGGTAGGCCACCGCCGGATCGTACCCCGCCGGCATGCGCAGGTCGTAGGGTCGATCCGGCCGATCGCCGAGGTCGCAGGTGCCCCATCCGCCCGCCTCCGCGCAGCTCGCCGCGCTCGGTGTCCGCGCCGGTACAGCCGTGGGCGGCGCGCCGGCCGGAGGCGCGGTGTCGACGGATCCGGTCGTGCGCCGGGTGCCGCACCCGGCCACGAGGAGGAGCAACCCTCCACCGACGGCGAGCAGCCACGGCCGCATGCGCCCGAGCCTACATGTTGCGACGGTACCGGCCGCCCACCCGATACAGCGCCGCGGTGAGCTGGCCGAGCGTGCACACCTTCGCCGCCTCCATCATGGCCGCGAAGGTGTTCCCCCCGGTCACCGCGGCCCGCTGCAGCTCCTCGAGCGCGGCCGCGGCGCGTTTCTCGTTGCGCTCCCGTACGGCGCGCACCTCGGCGATCTGGCGATCCTTCTCGGCGTCGCTGGAGCGCACCACCGCCGCCGGCGTCACGAACGGCGACCCCTCCCGGGAGAGGAACGTGTTCACGCCCACGATGGGGAGCTCGCCGCTGTCCTTGAGGCGCTCGTAGCGGAGGGACTCCTCCTGGATCCTCGACCGCTGGTACATGACCTCCATGGCCCCCGGTACACCGCCCCGCTCGGTCAACCGGTCGAACTCGGCGAGGACGGCCTCCTCCACGAGGTCGGTCAGCTCCTCGATCACGAACGACCCCTGGAGGGGGTTCTCGTTCTTCGCCATCCCGAGCTCCCGGTTGATGATGAGCTGGATGGCGAGTGCCCGACGCACCGACTCCTCGGTCGGTGTCGTGATCGCCTCGTCGTAGGCGTTGGTGTGCAGGGAGTTGCAGTTGTCGTAGACGGCGTACAGCGCCTGGAGGGTGGTGCGGATGTCGTTGAAGGAGATCTCCTGGGCGTGCAGTGCCCGGCCCGAGGTCTGGATGTGGTACTTGAGCTTCTGCGAGCGCTCGTCCCCGCCGTACCGCTCGCGCATCGCCACCGCCCAGATGCGGCGGGCCACCCGCCCGATCACCGCGTACTCGGCATCGAGGCCGTTCGAGAAGAAGAACGACAGGTTGGGGGCGAACGCATCGACCTCCAGGCCCCGCGCCAGGTAGTACTCCACGTACGTGAAGCCGTTGGCGAGGGTGAACGCGAGCTGGGTGATGGGGTTGGCACCGGCCTCGGCCATGTGGTATCCGGAGATGGAGACCGAGTAGAAGTTCCGGACGTCGTGGTCCACGAACCACTCCTGGATGTCCCCCATCATGCGCAACGCGAACTCCGTGGAGAAGATGCACGTGTTCTGGGCCTGGTCCTCCTTGAGGATGTCGGCCTGGATCGTGCCCCGGACGGTGCGCAGGACGCGGGCGCGGATCTCCTCGTACACCTCGGCGGGAAGGACCTCGTCGCCGCTCACGCCGAGCAACGACAGCCCCAACCCGTCGTGGCCCTCCGGCAGGTCCCCGTCGTAGCGGGGTCGGGGAACACCACGGTCCTCGTACCGTTCGCGGATGCGCCGTTCCACGTCCTCCTCGAGCCCGTGCTCCCGGATGTACGTCTCGCAGGCCTGGTCGATCGCGGCGTTCAGGTAGTAGGCGAGCATCATCGGCGCCGGCCCGTTGATCGTCATCGACACCGACGTCGTCGGGGCGAGGAGATCGAAGCCCGAGTAGAGCCGCTTGGCGTCGTCGAGGGACGCCACCGAGACCCCCGAGTTCCCGATCTTGCCATAGATGTCGGGTCGGGGATCCGGATCCTGCCCGTACAGGGTGACCGAGTCGAACGCCGTGGAGAGCCGCACCGAGGGCATCCCCCGCGCGAGGAAGTGGAAGCGCCGGTTCGTCTGCTCCGGTCCGCCCTCGCCGGCGAACATCCGGGTCGGCTCCTCGAAGGTGCGCTTGAACGGGTACACCCCGGCGGTGTACGGGAACGACCCCGGGTAGTTCTCGGTGGCGGTCCACCGGATCCGATCCCCCCAGGAACCGTGGCGGGGCGTCGCCACCTTGGGGATGCGCGTCCCCGAGAGGGTCCGGTGGGACGTCTCCACCGTGACGGTCCGGTCCCGAACCCGGTAGGAGGACCGCTCCCCCCGGTACGTCGCGACCCGCTCCTCCCACCCGTCGAGCATGGCGAGCGCCGCCGGGTCCATCTCCTCCCGCAACCGCGCCGCGGCGAGCCGCGCCCGAGCCGCCGCCTCCTCGTCGAGCTCGGCGGCGGCGGTCTCCAACGCCTGCAGCCGGTCGGCGAGCCGGGCCTGCTCCTCGGCCCACCGTCGCCGGGCGCGCACCACCTCGGCGATCTCGGAGAGGTAGCGGGTCCGGTCCCGCGGGATGATGGCGTGGCCTCCGGAGCGGTCCACGGGGAGCGCCTCGGTCGGCGTGAAGTCGAGGGGGCTCCGCTCGTCGGCGACGGCGAGGAGCGCCCGGTAGAAGCGGTTCACCCCCGGATCGTTGAAGTGACTCGCCACGGTGAGGTACACCGGGAGCGCCTCGTCGGGCTCCTCGAAGCGGTGCCGGTTGCGGCGGAACTGCTTGCGCACGTCGCGCCGTGCATCCTCGGCTCCCTGCCGGTCCGCCTTGTTGATCGCGATCAGGTCGGCGAAGTCGAGCATGTCGATCTTCTCGAGCTGGGAGGGTGCGCCGTACTCGGGCGTCATCACGTAGACGGCCACGTCGGCGTGGTCGACGATCTCGGTGTCCGACTGCCCGATACCCGAGGTCTCGAGAACGACGAGGTCGTACCCGGCCACCTTGGCGAGGGCCACCGCGTCGGCGACGAACGGCGAGAGGGCCAGGTTCGCCTGGCGGGTGGCGAGCGAGCGCATGAACGCTCGCGGATGGAACACCGCGTTCATGCGGATCCGGTCCCCCAACAACGCCCCTCCACTCCGACGCCGGGACGGATCGACGGAGACGACGGCGATGCGGTGGGAGGGGAAGTCGCGGAGGAACCGGAGCACGATCTCGTCGATGAGCGAGGACTTCCCGGACCCCCCGGTGCCGGTCACGCCGACGACGGAGGCGTCGCAGGTCGCGGCACGCCGGCGGAGCGCGGCGAGCACCTCGCGGTGACGCTCCGGCGCGTTCTCGGCGGCGGAGATGAACCGGCCGAGCGCGTGCGCATCGCCCGCGACGAGCGCGGCGACGTCGACGTCGAGCTCCTCGCCGAGCGGGAAGTCGCAGCGGGACAGCAGATCGTCGATCATGCCCTGCAGGCCGAGGTGGCGGCCGTCGTCGGGGGTGTAGATGCGGGTGACCCCCCGCCGGTGCAGCTCCTCGACCTCCTCGGGGAGGATCGTGCCCCCGCCGCCGCCGAAGATCCTCACGTGACCGGCTCCGCGGGCGTCGAGGAGCTCCCGCAGGTACGTGAAGAACTCGAGGTGGCCACCCTGATACGAGGTGACGGCGACGGCCTGGACGTCCTCCTCCACCGCGGCGCGGACGATCTCCTCCACGGAGCGATCGTGACCGAGGTGGATGACCTCGGCACCGGTCGCCTGGAGGATGCGGCGCATGATGTTGATGGCCGCGTCGTGGCCGTCGAAGAGCGACGTCGCGGTGACGATCCGAACGTGGTGGCGCAGCCGGTACATCGGCACGAATCCTACGGCAGCGCGCCGTGGCCCGATCCGGAAGGCTCCTCAGAGGAGGCCGGCGGGAGGATCGACGACGATGCGACCCCCGGCCGCATCGACGACCGGGACGAGCGCGCCGACGAAGGGGATCTCGACGGTGCGACGCTCCCCCTCGAGGCGCACGACGAGCCGGTCCTGGGCCGCGCCGAGCGCGACGTCGACGACGACGCCGATCCGGCGTCCGGCGCGGTCCTCGACCCGACAGCCCACGAGCTCGTCGGGCCAGTACTCGTCGGGATCGAGGGAGCGGCGTTCCTCGGCGGCGATGGTGAGCACCGTGCCGCGCAACGCGTCGGCCGCGTCGCGATCCTCGATCCCCGCGAAGTGGACGAGGAGGCCCTCCCGATGGGGGGCCACCGCTCGGATCTCGAGTGGTCGCCCCGCGGCGGTCGTCACGACCCGCCCCGCGGCGAAGCGAACCCCGGGCACGTCGGTGAGGGGGTGGACGACCACCGCGCCCCGGACGCCGTGGGCACGCCGGATCACCCCGACGGGAACCCGGTCAGTCGAGGAAGTCGACGTCGACCGACAGTCCTTCCTCGTCCCCCGCGGCCGCGGCGACGGTGCGGATGGCCCGCGCCACCCGTCCGCGACGGCCGATGACCCGGCCCATGTCCGGCTTGGCCGTCTTCACCTCGGCGACGACCCCGTCCTCGCCGTCGGCGACGATCTCCACCCGAACGGCGTCACCGTCGTCGACGATCTCCCCGACGACGTAGCGCACCACCCGGTCGACGATCTCTCCGCGTTTCATGCGTCCACCGTTTCCGCCCCGTCGGGCTCCTCCGCCGCCGTCTCCTCGTCACCGGTCGCGACGGGCTCCGCCGCCTCCACCTCGCCGGCACCCACGGTGTGGATCTCGCCCCGGGTCACCTTGAACCGGGTCCAGGCACCCGAGATCTCGAGGAGCTTGCGAACCCGCTCGGTGGGTTGGGCGCCCTTGGCGAGCCAGTCGAGGGCCCGCTCGTTGTCGATCTCCACGAGCGAGGGCTCCCGCCGCGGGTCGTACCGGCCGATCTGCTCGATGTACTTGCCGTCCCGGGGCCGTCGCGCGTCCACGACGACGACCCGGTAGGTCGGCTGCTTCTTCTTCCCCATGCGTGTGAGGCGGATCTTCACCGCCATGGCCTCACCTCTTCTTCTTCCGGTGGCGCGCCCTGGGGATCGCGAGCCCGGGGATGGGGCTCCTCCCGCCGACGAGCGCCTTCATCATCTTCTGTGCCTCGGAGAACTGCTTCAGGACGGCGTTCACGTCCTGCGGCCTGGTCCCCGACCCGGCCGCGATCCGCCGCTTCCGGCTCCCGTTGATGATCTTCGGGTTCCGGCGCTCGGCGAGGGTCATCGAGCGGATGATCGCCTCCACGCGCGCCACCTGACGATCGTCGATCTGGACGTCGCGCAGTGCCGACCCCGCGCCGGGCAGCATACTAACGAGCTGCTGCAAGGGACCCATCTTCTTGAGCTGTTGGAACTGGCCGAGGAAGTCCTCGAGGTCGAAGCTGGCGTCGCGCATCTTCGCCGCGGCGAGCGCCGCCTGCTCCTCGTCGTACGTCCGCTCCGCCTTCTCGATGAGGCCGAGCACGTCTCCCATCCCGAGGATCCGGGAGGCCATGCGGTCGGGATGGAACACGTCGAGGTCGTCGAGGCCCTCCCCCACGCCCACGAACTTGATGGGCACCCCGGTGACCTCGCGGGCGGAGATGGCGGCACCGCCCCGGGCGTCGCCGTCGAGCTTCGTCATGACGAGACCGGTGAGCTCGACCGAGGCGAGGAAGCCCTCGGCGACGCGGACCGCCTCCTGGCCCGTCATGGCGTCGACGACGAGGAGCGTCTCGTCGGGGTCGGCCGCCCTGCCCACCGCGGTCAGCTCCCGCATGAGGGCCTCGTCCACCTGGAGACGACCGGCGGTATCGACGACGACGGCGTTCCGTCCCTCCTGCCGGGCCCGTTTCACCGCCGCCTTGACGAGCCGCTGGGGCCTGCCCCTGCGGTCGGTGTGGACCGGCACGTCGATGCGGCGCCCGAGGGCCTCGAGCTGGTCGATCGCGGCGGGACGCTGCAGGTCCGCGGCGACGAGGAGGGGACGTTTCCCCTTTCCGAGGAGGTGCTTGGCGAGCTTCGCCGCAGTGGTCGTCTTCCCCGAGCCCTGCAGACCCACGAGGAGGATCACCAGTGGTGGTGCCGCGGGTCGCACGAGCCCGACCTGCTCGACACCGAGGGTGACGATGAGCTCCTCGTGGACGATGCGCACCACCTGCTGGGCGGGCGTGAGGCTGTGTGACACCTCCTCTCCCACCGCCCGCGCCTTCACCCGGGCGAGGAGCGACTTCACCACCGCCAGGTTCACGTCCGCCTCGAGCAGCGCCAGGCGGACCTCCCGGAGGGCCGCGTCCACGTCCTCCTGCCCGAGCCGCCCCTTCCCGCGCAGGCGGGCGAACGTCTCGGCGAAGCGACCGCTGAGGGAGTCGAACATCGCCGCGGAGGTTACCCGCCTCGCCGCGGGTCGGCGGCCCTCGCCTCCCGCGTGAGGGCGCGGGCGGTGAGGACGAGGAACAGGACGAGGAGGAACGGCCCCACCTGCACGGCCCTCCCGAAGGCGGCCAGCTCGAGCGCCGTCGCCAACGCGGAGAAGAGCGCCGTCGCGGCGACGGCGACGCCGAGGAGGGCCCACCGGGTCCGGAGCGACGGCACCGCCCGCCACAGGAGGAGGAGCGGGATGGCGAGGAGGAGCCAGTCGTAGAGGTTGACGTGTGGCGACGCGGCGACGGAGACGGCCACGGCACCGGCGAAGGAGACCTCGAGCACGTCGCCCCCGCGGCGCAGGAAGCCGACGAAGCCGGCGACGAGGAGGAGCCCCCCGACGAGGGCGACGCCGGCCGTCACCGCCGGCGGTGCCGCGGGAAAGGCCGCCGCGACCGCCCCCCCGAGGCTCATGTCGAAGCGTCGCCCCCCACCGCCGGCGTACAGCCCGGGAAGGGAGGTGATCACCCCCGGGTACGCCCGCCACGCCTCGGGGAGCAGGAGGACGCTCACCGCGGCGAGGAGTCCCACCGTGCCGAGCGCGGCCACCGCGACGGGACGACGCCGTCGCCACGCGCCGCCCACCCACGCGGCCGGCCCGAGGAGGAGCTGGGGCTTGAAGCCGAGCAGACCGAGCGCCACGCCCGCGACCCGCGCCCGTCCCCGCGCCGCCGCCCGGTACGCGCCGGCGAGGAGGAGGAAGGCGAACATCGTCGTCTGTCCGAGCTCCACCGCGACGAGCGCGGGAAGGGTCAGCAGCAGGAGGAGCCAGGATCCCCGCGGCGCGTCGAGCCACCGCGACCCGAGCCACAGCGCCAGGAGGGAGCCCGCCACCCACAAGGCGTACGCCACCTCGAAGGGGACCGCGCCGATGGGGAGCACGAGGAGGGCGAGGAAGGGGGGGTGCACGAAGCGGGGAGCCGACGCGGCACCGGTGAGCCCCGGGTCGTACAGGGCGGCCCCCCGGTCCCGGAGGACCGCCCCGGCGGCGGCGTGGAACGCCCGGAGGTCGTAACCGGTCGCGACCGACGGCGAGCCGGCGGCACGGACGAGACCCGAGACGAAGTCGATCCACAGCAGGAGCACGAGGACGCCGGTGACGACCGCCGCGACCACCACGAGGGACACCAGCGGCGAGCGCGCCGGAGTCGACGACGCCTCCCGGTGGCGACGGAACCGGGAAGGTAACCTGCCGGGCATGAACCTCACCGTGATCGATCACCCGCTCTCTCGTCACTACCTCTCGGTGCTCCGCGACCGGACCACGCCACCCGAGGCGTTCCGGGCCGCGGCCAAGGGGCTCACCTACACGCTCGTCTTCGAGGCCACGCGGCGCCTGCCGCTCGTCCGTCACGACGTCGACACTCCGCTCGAGACCACGACCGGGTACCGCATCGGCGACGTCGTGGCGGTCGCGGTCCTCAGGGCAGGTCTCGGCATGTTGGACGCCGTCCTGGAGATGATCCCCCACGTCAGGGTCGGATTCGCCGGCGTGCAGCGTGACGAGGCGACCGCGGAGCCCCGGGAGTACTACGCGAAGATGCCCGACCTGGAGGCGGCCTCGGTGCTCGTCCTCGAGCCGATGCTCGCCACCGGCGGTTCCCTCTCCTGGGCGGTCGCGAAGGTGAAGGAGTCCGGAGCCCGCGACATCACCGCCCTGTGCGTCGTGACCGCGCCCGAGGGCGTCCGGCGCATGTACGAGGAGCATCCGGACGTGCACATCGTGGCGGCGGCCCACGACCGGGAGCTCAACGACCGCTTCTACATCGTGCCGGGGCTCGGGGACATGGGTGACCGACTCTTCGGGACGCTGTGAGCCTCGCCCCGAAGCCCTCCGACTTCGTCGCCGCCGTCGTGGCGGTGCTGCAGGATCTTCGACCCGGGGAGGTCGTCACCTACGGCGAGGTGGCGGCCGAGGCCGGTTTCCCGGGAGCGGCGCGAGCCGTCGGGAATGTGCTGCGCGAGGTCCCGGGTCTTCCCTGGTGGCGGGTCGTGACCGCCGACGGTCGGCTGGTCCCCGGTCACGAGCCGCGCCAGCGGGAGCGCCTCCTCGCCGAGGGGGTCCTCGTCCGCGCCGGCCGGGTCGTTCCGCCATCCTCCCCCGTGGAGCCGGGTCCGTGAGCGACGTCGTGTCGATGACCGAGCTCATCGAGCGCAAGCGTGACGGGGGGACGCTCACACGCGAGGAGCTCGCCGGGATCGTCGCCGGGTACACGGCGGGAGACATCCCCGACTATCAGATGTCGGCCTTCCTCATGGCGGTGCTCTTCCGGGGAATGGCCCCCGCGGAGCTGGCGGCGTGGACGGAGGCGATGCTCCACTCCGGCGACGTCCTCGACTGCTCGGGGATCCCCGCGCCCAAGGTGGACAAGCACTCCACCGGCGGCGTCGGCGACAAGGTGAGCATCCCCCTCGCCCCCATCGTGGCGTCCTGCGGGATCGCCCTCCCGATGGTGTCGGGCCGGGGCCTGGGCCACACCGGCGGCACCCTCGACAAGCTCGAGTCGATCCCGGGCTTTCGCACCGCGCTCACACCGGCCGAGTTCCTCGCCCAGCTCGCCGAGGTGGGTGTGGTGCTCGCCGGACAGTCCGAGCGCCTCGTCCCCGCGGACCGCGCCATCTACGCCCTCCGTGACGCCTCCGGCACCGTCCCGTCCATTCCGCTCATCGCCTCCTCCATCATGGCGAAGAAGCTCGCCGAGGACCTCGACGGCCTCGTCCTCGACGTCAAGGTCGGCAGCGGAGCGTTCATGAGGGACACGGCGTCCGCGCGGCGCCTCGCCCGTACGATGGTCGAGCTCGGTGCGGCGCGCGGCACCCGGGTCGTCGCCCTCCTCACCGACATGGATCAACCTCTCGGCGCCGAGGTCGGGAACGCCAACGAGATCGCCGAGTCCCTGGCCGTGCTCCGCGGCGGCGGCCCGCCCGATCTCGTCGCGCTCGTCCTCCGGCTCGGGGAGGAGATGCTCCTCCTCGGTGGGGTCGCCGCCGATCGGGAGGAGGCGCGCGACCGGATCGAGGAGACCATCGGCTCGGGTCGGGCCCTCGCCACGTTCCGCCGCGTCGTCGCCGCGCAAGGCGGCGACCCCGCGGTCGTCGACGACCCGGCGCTGCTGCCCCTGGCGACCGGGATCCACCACGTCACGAGCCGACGCGCCGGCTTCGTGCACCGCTGCGACGCCGCCACGGTGGGCCGGGCCGCGGTGCGACTCGGCGCGGGACGGGAGCGCAAGGAGGACCGCGTCGATCCCGGGGTGGGGATCACCGTGCACGCCAAGCGCGGCGACCGGGTCGCGTCGGGTGACCTCCTCGCCACCGTGCGCTTCTCCGACCCCGATCGTCTGGAGGCATGTCGCGCCCTCCTCGAGGAGGCTTGGGTGGTCGACGTCGACCCCCCACGGCCGCGTCCCCTCTTCCTCGGGGAGGTCCGATGACCTGGGAGCGGGTGCATCGTGTCGCCGGCGCCCTCGCCGCGGCAACGGGAAGGGAACGCCACGACGCGGCGATCGTGCTCGGATCGGGCCTCGGAGGGTACGTGCGCGCCCTCGAGGGTGCCGTCGAGGTGGCGTACGAGGACCTTCCCGGGTTCCCCGTACCCCGAGTACCCGGGCACGCCGGTGCCGTGTTCTCGCTGCCGGTCGGGAGTGGCGCCGTCCTCCTGTTCGCGGGACGCGTCCACCTCTACGAGGGGTGGGAGCTCGAGGACGTGGTCCTCGGCGTTCGCGCCGCCGCCATGGTCGGATGCCGCTCGGTGGTGCTCACCAACGCCGCCGGCGGCGTCGCGGACGGCCTCGCCCCCGGCGACCTCGTGATCATTCGGGACCATCTCAACCTCACCGCCCGCAACCCCCTCGTCGGACCCAACGACGAGCGGCTGGGGCCGCGGTTCCCCGACATGAGCGACGTCTACGGAACCCGGCTCCGGCGGGTCCTCGCCGACGTCTTCGCCACGGTGGGACTGCCCGCCCTCGAGGGCGTGTACGCCTGGATGCTGGGACCGAGTTTCGAGACCCCGGCCGAGATCCGGATGGTGAGACGGCTCGGAGCCGATCTCGTCGGCATGTCCACCGTGCCCGAGGCCATCGCCCTCCGCCACATGGGGGTGGAGGTGGGGGGCATCTCCCTCGTCACGAATCTCGCCGCCGGCCTCTCCCCCACCCCCCTCTCCCACGACGAGGTGACCGAGACGGCCGCGGCCGCCCGTGACCGCTTCACCGCCGTGCTCGACGCGCTCCTGCCCCGCCTCGCCCCCGGCGCCTGACGGCGCCCGCTTTTCCCCCAGCGCCCCGAAGTCCGTAACATCCGGCCGCATCTCACGGAAGGAGCGGTAACGCCATGAAGATCGCGGTCTGCGCCAAGCAGATCCCCGACCCGGCGACACCCTACGAGCTCGACCCCGAGCACCACCGCGTGGTCCGTCCCGCCGACCAGGTGCTCGACGACACCGACCGTTACGGCGTCGAGGTCGGGCTCCAGCTCGCCGAGGCCGGGGAGGGCACGGTCATCCTCTTCTCGATGTCCCCCGCCGGCAACCTCACCGGCATTCGGCAGGCCCTCGCCATGGGTGCCGACAAGGCGGTCGTCGTCGACGACCCGGCCCTCGCGGGGTCCGACGCCCTCGTCACCGCCCGCGTCCTGGCGAAGGCCATCCTCCGCGAGGGGTTCGACGTCGTCATCGCCGGCACCGAGTCCACCGACGGCTCGACCGGTACCGTCCCCCAGCAGCTCGCCGAGCTCCTCGACGTCCCCGCGCTCACCTTCGCCAGCCTCGTGGAGCCGATCGAGGGCGGGATCCGGATCCACCGACAGACCCCGGACGGGTACGACACCGTCGAGGCGCCCCTTCCCGTCCTCCTCGCCGTCACCGCCGGAGCCGTCGAGCCGCGCTACCCCACCTTCAAGGGGATCATGCAGGCGAAGCAGAAGCCCATCGACCGCCTCACCGCCGGCGACCTCGGTCTCGCCGAGACCGAGGTCGGGCAGGCCGGGTCGGGACAGGTCGTCGCCGAGGTCGCTCCGGTCCCGGCCCGTCAGGCGGGCGAGATCGTCGAGGACGACGGTGAGGCCTACCGGAAGATCGTCGCCCTCCTCGAACAGGCCAAGGTGATCTAGATGCAGGTGTGGGTGTTCACGGAATCACGCAACGGGACCCCGGAGCGCAGCGCCTTCGAGCTGCTGGCGAAGGCTCGCGAGATCGGCGAGCCGATCGTCTTCTCCGCGGGCGTCCCCGACGACGACGCGGTCGCCGCGCTCGGAGATCACGGAGCCACCGCGATCCACGTCCTCGACCCCGGCGACGCGCTCCCCGCGGCCGCGGCCACCGTGGCCCTCGCCGAGCGCGTCGATGACGCCGCTCTCGTCCTCTTCACCCAGGGCAACACCTCCCGCGACGTGGCGGGACGCCTCTCGGCACGGATGGGTCGTCCGGTGGTCGCCAACGCGCTCGACGTCCGGATCACCGAGGACGGGCCCGTCGTCACGACGGAGATCCTCGGCGGCACGCGGCGCGTCCTCACCCGGGTCACCACCCCGGCGCCGGCCCTGGTGCTCGTGCGCCCGAAGGCGTTCGCCGCGGAGCCGGTGGGTGGGCCCCCGCCGGCGGTCTCCCCGATGGAGGCGCCCGAGGTGGGCCGGGCCGGGTCGGCCCGGATCACGGGACGCCACGAGGAGCCCTCGGAGGGTCCCGATCTCGAGGCCGCCGACGTCGTCGTCTCCGGCGGGCGCGGCATGGGGGACGCGGAACGGTTCCAGACGCTCTACGAGCTCGCCGGTCTGCTCGGTGGGGCCGTCGGGGCCACCCGCGCGGTGGTGGACGCCGGGTGGGTCCCCTACAGCCTCCAGGTGGGTCAGACGGGCAAGGTCGTCAAGCCCACCGTCTACCTCGCCGCGGGGATCTCCGGCGCGATGCAGCACCTCGTGGGGATGAAGGACTCGTCGATCATCATCGCCATCAACAAGGATCCGGACGCGCCCATCTTCTCGGTGGCCGACCTCGGCGTCGTCGGCGACGTCCACCAGGTCCTGCCGAAGCTCGTCGCCGCCCTGCGCGAGCGGACCTGAGGGTCCGCCGGCCGTCGGCGCCGTCCCGGTCTCAGAGCGCCTCCGGCCCGAAGGCCCGCGGCAGGAGGTCGGCGAGGTCCACGACCAGGGCGCCGGCGCCGGGTTCCTCCACGACGACGCGCTCCACCCCGAACTCGCGCATGAGCTGACGGCAGTTCCCGCACGGGAAGCATCCCGGCCCGTCGAGACAGGCCACGGCGAGGGTCGCGAGCTTCCTGGCCCCGGCGGCGACCGCGGTGGTGATGGCGTTCGCCTCGGCACACACCGAGGATCCGTACGCCGCGTTCTCCACGTTCGCACCGGTGAAGAGCCGGCCGTCCTCGGCGACGACGACGGCCCCGACCCGGAACCGCGAGTACGGCGCGTAGGCGTCCTGTGCGGCGGCGCGGGCCCGGGCGAGGAGCGTCTCGGCTTCGCTCATGGCTCGAGGAGGGCCGCGACGAAACGCTCCGGCTCGAAGGGAACGAGGTCCTCGAGTCGCTCCCCCACGCCGATGTACTTGAGGGGGAGTCCCAGCTCCCGCTCCACCGCCACCGCGATCCCCCCGCGGGCGGTGCCGTCGAGCTTCGTGATGACGATCCCGGTGACCCCCACGGCGTCGGTGAACGCCTTCGCCTGGGTGATCCCGCTCTGCCCGCCCGTGCCGTCGAGGACGAGCAGCACCTCGGCGAGCTCGCCCGCCTCCCGCCGCAGGATCCGTGCCACCTTGCCGAGCTCCTCCATGAGGTTGGTCTTCGAGTGGAGCCGTCCCGCGGTGTCGACGATGACGACGTCGACACCGAGCGTCCTCGCCCTCGCCAGGCCGTCGTACGCCACCGACGCCGGATCGCGCCGTGCTCCGGCTCCGACGAGGGGCACGTCGATCCGCTCCGCCCAGCGCCGCAGTTGCTCCTCGGCACCGGCGCGGAAGGTGTCGGCCGCCACGAGGAGCACGCCGCGCCCCTCGCCGCGCAGGCGGTGGGCGAGCTTCGCGATCGTCGTGGTCTTCCCGCTGCCGTTCACCCCCACGACGAGGATCACCGCCGGAGTCGTCCCGAGGGAGAGGCCACGCTCGTGCTCCCGGAACGAGCCGACGAGCGCCGTTTCGAGGAGGCGGCGCGCCGCGTCGCCGTCGCCGGGTCGACCCGCGCGGACTTCCTCCACGATCTCGGCGGCGGTGGTGACGCCCACGTCGGCGGCGATGAGCGCCTCCTCCATCTCGTCCCAGGTCTCCTCGGCGACCCAGCCCCGGCGGAACGCCGCGCCCAGCCTCCCTCCCAAGGCGCTGCGGGTCCTCCCCAACCGGACTCGCAACCCTCCCTCGGCGAGGCGAGACGACGGCGCCGGGCCGCGAGCGGAGGCTCGCCTCCGCCGCCCGGCGAGGAGGACGCCGGCGGCGGCGAGAACCACGACGACGAGCGTGAGCAGGAAGAGGATCGACACGCAGGGACCTCAGATCGTGGACAGCCGCTTGGCGATGACCCGGGACGAGGCGCCGGGCTCCATCGTCACGCCGTAGAGGATATCGGCCGCCTCCATCGTCTGCTGCTGGTGGGTGATGATCACGAGCTGCGCGGAGTCCCGGAGGAGATCGATGAGGCGGAGGAAACGCCGGAGGTTCGCGTCGTCGAGTGCCGCCTCCACCTCGTCGAGGACGTAGAAGGGGCTGGGCCGGGCGCGGAACACCGCGAAGAGGAACGCCAGGGCCGCCAGGGAGCGCTCGCCGCCGGAGAGGAGCGTGAGGCGGCCGACCTTCTTTCCGGCCGGTTGCGCCTCCACCTCGACGCCCGTCTCCAGGGGGTGGTCCGGGTCGGTGAGTCGGAGACGTCCCCTTCCGCCGGGGAAGACGAGCGCGAAGTGCTCCTCGTACCGGGCGGCGATCTCCCGAAAGGCCTCGAGGAAGGCGGCCGCCATCTCCTCGTCGAGCGCGGCGATGACCTTGCGGAGCTCCCGGCGGGAAGCTTCCAGGTCGGCGAGCTGCGTCTCGAGCTCCTCGACCTCGGCGGCGATCGTCTCGTACTCCGCGGCGGCGAGCGGGTTCACCGGACCCATGCGCCGGAGGTCCGCCTCGAGGGCGGCGAGGCGCTCCTGAGGGGTGATCCCCTCGGGCCACGTCGGCGCGGGCGCGGCGAGCGCCTCCTCCTCCGAGGCGTCGACGTCACGCCGGAGTCCCTCCGCCACGGCCTCCTCCCGAACGCGCAGCTCCGCCATCTCGACGCCGAGCACCGCCAGTCGATCCTTGGCCTCCTCGATCCTCCGTCCCAACTCCCGCCGGCGCGCCTCACCGTCGACGAGGCGTCGCTCGGCGGTCGCGGCGCGTTCCCGGAGGTCCCGCTGGCGCCCCCGCAGCGCCTCGAGATGCCGGCTCACGACCTGGAGGGCGCGCCCGGCCACCTCCTCGATCCCGCGAAGGCGTCCGATGCGAGCGTCCGCCGCCGGCCGGGACGCGAGGCGAGCCCCCTCGGCCCGTACCGCCTCCAGCCGGCGCTCGCTCATGCGACGACGCTCCAGTACGCCGGCGAGCTCGGCCGCGGCCTCCTCCTTCGTTCGCCGCGCCTCGTCACGCCGACGGGCCACCTCGCGGCGGCGGAGCTCCAATGCCTCCCACGCAGCCTGCCGGACGGCCTCCTCCCCCTCCAGCTCGGCGAGGCGGGCCCCGAGGCCGGCGATGCGCTCCTCCCGCACGGTCCGGGCCTCTTCGATGGCCTGCAGCCGCTCCTCGAGACGCCGCAGCTCCGCCTCGTGCTCCCCACGGGAGCGTTCCACGAGTCCCAACGCCTCGCTGAGGCCGGCGAGCCGTGCCTCGAGCCCCTCGAGCCGCTCCAGGGCGACGCGTTCCCGATCTCGGGCCCGGTCGAAGTCGCGCCGTGCCGTCGCCAGGAGACTGGTCTGCCGGGATCGCTCCCGCTCGGTCCGCTCCAACGCGACCCGGGCCGCCTCGAGTGCGGCCGGGCCGGCCCCGTCGGGGGCGGCGACGGTGACTCCTCGGACGCCGAAGAGGTCGCCCTCGGGGGTGACGACACGCAGATGGGGATACCGCTCGCTCAGCTCCCACGCCGTCCCCCATCCCTCGACGAGGACGACGTCGCCGAGGAGGGCCGCGGCCACGATCGGGTCGGCACCGGACCCGAGCCGATCGACGAGCGCCTCGACGCCGGTGTCGGCGGCCACCCGCCGCGCCGGGATCTCCCCCGCCGACGTCGGCGCCACGGCGGCCACCCCACCGAGCCCGTCGTGCTTCAGGGCCGCGACGACCTCCCGGAGCTCCTCCCGCCCCGCCATGACGAAGGCGTCGCTCCACGGACCGAGCGCGGCGTCGACCGCGGCGGCCACCTCGGCGGGGACGTCGAGGAGGGCGACGACCGCGCCTACGAGACCCGAAGCGTCCTCTACGCGCCGGCGCGCCTCCGGATCGGCCAGACCGGCGACCGCGGTCTCCAGCGCCTCGAGGCGCGCCGCGGCGCCGGCGACCGCGATCTCCACCCGGGTCGCCGCCTCGGACCGTTCCTCCCACACCCGTTGGGCGTCGGTGCGTCGCCGCCGGGCCGCCTCGTACTCCGCCTGGGCTCCCGTCACGGCGCCGTCGGTCTCACGGATGGCCTCGTTCAGCGCCGCCGCCTCCGCGACGTCCTCCTCGATCCGGGTTCGCACCACCGCGCCGCGGGCGCCGAGGGCCGCCTCCTCACGCCCGTCCCGCTCCGCCGCGGTCCGCAGGGCGTGGAGCTCGCCGCGCAGCGTCGCCACGAGCCCCTCGGCGGGGAGCCGAACCTGCTCGGCGAGGGAACGCTCCTCGTCCTCGAGCTCCTGGAGCGCCGCCTCCGCCCGCTCGACCGTGACCCGTGCCTCCCGCTCCTGCGCGGCGAGCGCGCCGAGGGCCGCGCCGAGCTCCGCCTCCTCCCCCTCCAGGTCCGCACGGCGCTCGTCGACACCGTGGAGCCGACTCTCGAGGGAGCGGCGGCGTTCCCGTGCTACGAGCCCGATCCGCCGCAGCCGCTCCGCGACGGTCTCCAGTCGGGCCGCGGCGGCGGTATCCCTCCGCAGCGCCTCCCCCACCTCCCGTGCAGTGCCGCGCAGCTCCCCGAGCGCGCCGGCGAGTCGTGCCTCCTCCTCCCGGTCCGCGGTCAGCCGTCGCTCGAGCTCACCGTGCTCGACCGCGGCGGATCGTGCCCGCTCCCGCAGCTCCCGCAGCTCCCGCCCTCCCAACCAGAGTCGTAGCTCGCGCGCCTCGGTGCGCACCGCGTCGCGTCTCGCCGCCGCCGCCGCCTGACGTCGGAGCGGCCGGAGCCGGCGCCGCTTCTCCGCGAGCAGGTCCTCGAGCCGGGCGACGTCCCCCTCCGTGTGCTCGAGACGGCGCATCGCCCGGTCGCGCCGGCTGCGATGCTTCGTGATCCCGGCGGCCTCCTCGATGACGGCGCGGTGCTCGTCGGGACGGGCGCTGAGGATCTCGCCGATCTGACCCTGGCCGACGAGGACGTGCTGGCGGCGTCCGACTCCGCCGTCGGCGAGGAGCTCCTGGATGTCGAGGAGTCGGCAGGACGCGCCGTTGAGCTCGTACTCGGAGGTGCCGTCCCGAAACAGCCGCCGGGTGATCGTGATCTCGGCGAGGTCGAGGGGGAGGAAGCCGTCGGCGTTGTCGAAGGTGAGGGAGACCTCGGCTCGCGACAGGGGCGGGCGAGTCGTCGTGCCGGCGAACACGACGTCCTCCATCCGTTGGGTCCGCAGCACGCGGGTGGCCTGGGTCCCCATGACCCAGGCGATGGCGTCGAGGAGGTTCGACTTCCCCGACCCGTTCGGTCCGACGACGACGTTCACCCCGGCGTCGAACTCGAGCCGGGTGCGATCGGCGAAGGACTTGAAGCCGACGAGCGAGAGCCTCTTCAGCAGCACGGTGGGGTGAGCATACCGTGGGAATCACATGCATGTGAGTAACCGGGGTGCGACGCGGCGGCATCACCGCCTGATGCGGAAGCCGCTCCCGGCGACCTCGGGAGTGACGGGCACCACGACGGTGTCCACGACCCGGGCCGCCGCGGGGCCGCGCCGCAGGAAGGCGAGGAGTCGCTCCACCGCCGCCGGCGGTCCGGCGGCGACGACCTCCACGGTGCCGTCGGCCCGGTTGCGGACCCAGCCGTCGAGACCGAGCGCCGCGGCGAGGTCGCAGGTGGTGAAGCGGAACCCCACGCCCTGGACGCGTCCCGACACGACGACCCGCACCGCGCGACGCCCTTCCGTCACCGTTGGCACCTCCCGCACCAGTGGGTCCCGCGCCCGCGGACGACGTCGCGCCGTACCTCGCCCCCACATGCCGGACACGGGGAACCGGCCCTTCCGTAGACCCTCAGCTCGGGGAGGAAGCCGCCGGCACGTCCGTCGGGCAGGAGGTAGGCGAGGTCGCCGAGCGACGTTCCCCCGGCGGCGATCCCGGCGGCGAGGACCTCCCGGATCGCACTGCGGAGGCGGCCGACCTCCTCGGGGCGGAGCGAGCCGCCGGGCCGCCGCGGGGCGAGACCGGCGCGGTGGAGCGCCTCGTCGGCGTAGATGTTCCCGATCCCGGCGAGGAAGCGCTGTTCGAGCAGAAGCGCCTTCACGGGAGCGGTGCGGCCCGCGAGGCGACGCCGCAGCTCGGTCGTCGAGGGGAGGGCATCGGCGGCGTCCGGACCGAGCCGGGCCACCGTCGACGCCGCCAACTCCTCTGCGGTCCACACGACGCTGAAGCCGAAGGTGCGCGGGTCCACGAACCGCAGGCGGGCACCGCCGTCAAGCCCGATCCGCAGCGTCACGTACCCCGTCGTCTCGGCCTCCTCCGCCCAGGTGAGGCGCCCCGACATGCCGAGGTGGATGACCCAGGTGAGGTCGCCGTCCAGGCGGGCGAGGAGGAACTTCCCTCGCCGGTCGAGACGACGGATCCGGCGGCCGACGAGCCGCTCCGAGAAGGCGGCCGGAGGGTCCTGGAGGCGAAGGACCCGTCGGCCGGGCACGGAGATCTCGGTGACACGGCGCCCGACCAGGCCGGGAGTGAGGAGGCGACGGGTGGTCTCGACCTCGGGAAGCTCAGGCATCCCCCTCCCGATTGCGGAAGGCGTCCTCCGCGGCCGCCTGCTCGGCACGCTTCTTCGAGGTTCCGGTCCCTCGCCCGAGCACGTTGCCTCCCGCGGAGACGACCGCGGTGAAGTGCTTGGCGTGCTGTGGTCCCTCCGCCTCGACCCGGTACTCGGGGAAGAGTCCCTCCCGCACGAGCAGTTCCTGGAGACGGGTCTTGTAGTCCCGCCGGCCGGGCGCGGCCGCCCGTTCCTCGATGAGCGGGGCCCAGTGGCGGCGCACCACCTCGGCGGCGACGTCGAAACCGCCCTCGAGGTAGACGACGCCGAGCACGGCCTCGACGACGTCGGAGAGGATCGAGTCCTTCTCGCGACCTCCGGTGCGCTCCTCGCCGCGACCCAGCCGGATCGCGGCCGCGATGCCGAAACTCCGCGCCAGCCGGGCGAGGGCGGGCTCGCTGACGACCGCGGCGCGGATCTTCGCCATCTCCCCCTCGGCGGCGGCGGGGTACCGCTCGTAGAGGTGTCGGGTGACGGCGAGTTGGAGCACCGCGTCGCCGAGGAACTCGAGGCGCTCGTAGGACGTCGCCCCGGGATGCTCGGCGACGTACGATCGATGGGTGAGGGCGGTGCCGAGGAGGCCGCCGTCGCCGAACCGGTACCCGATCGTCCGACCGAGCGCGGCCACCGGATCCGGCGACGGGTCGGTCATGGGCCGCCCCCGGGCCCTCCCGGCAGCGCCGCGGCGATACGCCCGACCAGGTCGCCTCGCACCCCCTCCTCCGCCATGACGATGGCGTTCTCGATGGCGGCTCGGGAGGAGGAGCCGTGGGCGATCACGACCACGCCCCGCACCCCGAGGAGGAACGCGCCTCCCACGGCCTCCGGGTCGATGCGGGCCCGGAGCCCGGCGAGCGCCGGCATGAGGCGGGCGAGCGGCTCCTGGTACTCCTCGCCCGACACCGCCTCGAGGATGAGGCGCAGGACGGTGCGCGCCGCCCCCTCGGCCGTCTTCAACAGGACGTTCCCGGTGAAGCCGTCGGTCACGATGACGTCGACGCGATCGCCGCCGATGTCCCGACCCTCGACGTTGCCGACGAAGTGCACGCCGTCCGCCGCGGCGAGCAGGGGAAAGGCGTCGCGTTCGAGGTTCCGTCCTTTGCCGGGCTCCTCGCCGATGTTCAGGAGACCCACCCGGGGATGCTCCTCGCCGCGGTGCACCTGGGCGAACGCCGTTCCCATGACCGCGAACTGGAGCAGGTGGTCGGCCCGACAGTCGAGGTTGGCCCCGGCGTCGATCACCACGGTGCCCGTGGGGAAGAGCGACGCGACCGCGGGCCGCGCCACCCCGGGGAGCCGGCCGATGAGGAACGCGGCCGCGGCCATGGCGGCCCCGGTCGAGCCCGCCGACACCATGCCGGCGGCCTCCCCGGAGGCGACGAGTCGGGCGGCCACGCTGATGGAGGCGTCCTTCTTCCGCCGGATCGCGCCGGCGGGATCCTCCCCCATCTCGATGACCTCGGTGGCGTGCACCACGGGGAGGTCGGTGCCGAGACGCTCGAGGAGGGGCCCGATGCGGCCCTCCTCGCCGACGAGGACGACGTCGATGCCCCGCTTCGCCGCGGCGACGCTCCCCCGGACGATCTCCTCGGGAGCACGATCGCCGCCCATAGCGTCGACCGCGATCCGCTTCATGGGTTCACACGTCGGTGACGATCTCGCGCCCGCGGTACGTGCCGCAGGTCCGGCACACGCGATGGGGCACGTGGAGGGATCCGCAGCGGGAGCACGTCGCCAGCGTCGGCCGGGAGACCCTCCAGGCCGCCTTGCGCCGCCGGGTGCGGGAACGCGACATCTTCTTCTTGGGGACCGCCATCAGGGGAACCTCGCTTCCTCTTCCCCGGAGGTGAGCAGCTCACGCAGCGCGGCGAACGGTGAGTCGCCGACGTCCGGGGGGGTCGTATTCAAGTCCGTTCCCGGCCCTGCCACAACTCGTGGATGGGGAGCGTCGCACCGCGGCAGCAACGGGGACGCGAGCAGCACCTCGTCGCGCACCATGGGCTCCAGGTCCAGGACGTCCCCCTCGAGCGGGTACCCCTCCCCTTCCACCGCATCGGGCTCGTACAGCGCGGCCACCTCGATCCGGCGCTCCTCCTCGAAGGTCGCCAGACAGGCCGCGCAGGTGTGACGCACGCGGAACGCGACGTCGCCGGTGACGAGGATCCCCCCGGGCAGCGGCCGCAGGACGAGCTCGGCGTCGAGCGGAACCTCCGGATCGAGACGGCTCAGGGTCACGCCCCAGTCGACCCCGACCACGAGATGCTCCCGGCGCGCGGCCGCGCCGTGACGCAGATCGGTGATGTCGACGAGGAATGGGGAGCGCATGGTGGGGAGGAGTCGCGGCCGGTTGCCCGAAGGGTACCGGGCGGCGGCGACTCCCGTCAGGCCGACACCGGCGGGTCGGGGGGCGGCGGCAGGGAGCGGTGGAGCTCGGCGCGGGCCTCCTGGACGTAGCGCAGGAGCTCCCCGAGGACCGTCTCCGCCTCGGCGAGATGATGCTCGGCGAAGTCCTCGGCCTCGAGGCGGATGCGTCGCGCCTCGTTCTCGGCGTTGCGGACGAGCGTGTTCGCCTCCTCCACCGCCTCCTGGACGATGTACGACTCGGACACGAGCTCCTCCGAGCGCGCCTTCGCCTTGGCCAGGAGGTCGCGGGCCTTCTCGTTCGTCCGCGCGATGTACGCCTCGCGCTCCCGCACCATCCACCGGGCGGCTCGAAGCTCCTCCGGCAACTGCCCCTTCACCTCCTGCAATCGGTCGAGCAGCTCCTCACGGTTGAGCATCACGTTGCTGGAGAGCGGCACCTGCCGCGCGTTCTCCACCTCGATGATGAGCTCCTCGATCATGTCGAGGGCCCGTCCGGGGATGGGCGGAGGCCGGTGGGGCTGGGGAGGAGGAGGCTGGTCGGTCATGCGAGGCGCTCCGCGAGGGCCGTCGCCACGGGGGCGGGGACGAGCGCGTCCACCTGGCCTCCGAGCTGGGCGACCTCCTTGACGAGGGAGGACGACAGGTACCCGAACTCGGGCTTCGTGGCGATGAACAGCGTGACGATCCCGGTCAGGTGCCGGTTCATCTGCGACATCTGCAGCTCGTAGTCGAAGTCGGTCACGGCCCTGAGGCCCTTGACGATGACGTCGGCGCCGACCCGTGCGGCGAAGTCGACGAGGAGCCCGGAGAAGGCGTCGACCTCCACGTTGTCCCACCCCGAGCAGCAGGTGCGGAGCAGGTCCATCCGCTCCTCGGCGGCGAAGAGCGGACGCTTCGAAGGGTTGCGGATGACGGCGACGACGACCCGGTCGAACACCCCGACACATCGCTCGACGACGTCGAGGTGCCCGTTCGTCGGCGGATCGAAGCTGCCCGGCACCAACGCGGTGATCACTCGTCCTCCTCCTCGCTCGTCTCCACGAACCGCCAGACCTCGGCCCCACCGTACCGCCGCCGCATGGCAATCCGGAGCCCGTCGACGGCCGGTTCGTGCTCCCCCGACCTGCGATGCAGGAGCACGCTCCCACCGGGTCGGAGGCGGGCGGCGACCGCGGCGAGCACGGTCTCGACGGAGGCTAGCGCCAGCGCGTAGGGGGGATCGACGAAGACGAGGTCGTAGGTCCCGCGGTCACGGGCGAGGAACGTCGCGACGTCCTCCCGGACGACGGTCCCGCCGAGGCCGACGTGCCCGACGTTCTCCTCGAGGACCCGAGCCGCCGCCCGGCCCCGCTCGACGAAGGTCGCCGTCGCCGCGCCGCGGCTGAGCGCCTCGAGCCCGAACGCCCCCGACCCGGCGTAGAGGTCGAGGACGGCGGCCCCCCGGACTCGCGACCCGAGGGAGGAGAACACCGCGGCGCGCAGGCGTCCGGTGGGCGGCCGGGTGCCGGCGCGGGGCACCCGCAGGCGCCGTCCCTTCGCCGCTCCCGCGATGATCCTCACGACCGCTCCAACCAGGCGACGTCCTCGCCCAGGAGCACGCGGACTTCCTCGGCGAGCTCCGGATGCGCGGCGAGACCCGGATCGGCGGCCACGAGGGAGAACGCCTCCCGGCGCGCGGTGACGAGGAGCTCCGCGTCGCGCAGGAGGTCGGCGAGACGCAGGTCGGAGAGGCCCGCCTGACGGGCACCGAACACCGTGCCCTGGCCGCGGATCCGCAGGTCCTCCTCGGCGAGGCGGAAGCCGTCGGTGGTGGCCACCATGGCCTCGAGCCGTGCCGTGCCCTCGGGTGTGGAGGGATCGGCCAGGAGGATGCACGTCCCCGGATGGTCCCCGCGCCCCACCCGGCCGCGAAGCTGGTGGAGCTGACTGAGCCCGAACCGGTCGGCGTCCTCCACGATCATGAGGGTGGCGTTCGGGACGTCGATCCCGACCTCGATCACCGTGGTGGCGACGAGCACGTCCACGTCACCGGCGCGGAACGCCCGCATGGCCGCCTCCTTCTCCCTGGGCGGGAGCTGCCCGTGGAGGAGGCCCAGGCGCAGCTCCGGGAAGACTCCCCGGAGTCGGTCGTACTCGGCGACCGCCGAGGCCGCCTCGACCTTCGGCGACTCCTCGACGAGCGGACAGACGATGAACGCCTGCCTCCCCGCGGCCACCTCGCCGCGGACGAGCTCGCGCACCCGGCGCTCGTCCTCGCTCCCGGTGCCGAGCACGCGTGTCCGCACCGGCGCCCTCCCGGGAGGGAGCTCGTCGAGGACGGAGACGTCGAGGTCCCCGTACAGGGTCATCGAGAGCGTCCGCGGGATGGGGGTGGCGGTCATGATGAGGACGTCGGGGTCGTGACCGTCGGCCTTGTCCCGGAGCCGGACCCGCTGGTGGACGCCGAACCGGTGCTGCTCGTCGACGACGGCCAGCCCGAGACGATGGAAACGGAGGCCCTCTCCGATGAGCGCGTGCGTGCCGACGACGAGGTCCACGGTTCCGTCGGCGATCCACTCCAGCACCCGGGCCCGCGTGGCCCGACCGCCGTCGAAGTTCGTCAGGATCGAGTTGCCCGTCACCAGGGCCACCCGGATGGCGGGCTCCTGGTCCCCGTCCCCGAAGAGGCTGACGGTACCGGCGGCCCCCGCCGAGGTCGCCGGCGACGGTTCGAGCCCGGCAGCCTCGAGGGCCGCCACCGTTCCCAGGTAGTGCTGCTCGGCGAGGACCTCGGTGGGCGCCATGACCGCGGCCTGGGTCCTGCTCTGGACCGCGACGAGCATGGCGGCGACGGCGACGACCGTCTTCCCCGACCCCACCTCCCCCTGGAGGAGCCGATGCATCGGGTGAGGGGAGCCGAGATCGCCGAGGATCTCCTCCAGCGCCTGCTGCTGGGCCCGGGTGAGGCGGTACGGCAACGCGCCGAGGAAGCGCTCGAGGAGCGGACCGTCGGGTCGGTGGGCGATGCCGGAGGCCGAGCGGCGTTGCTCCTCCTTGCGCAGGGCGAGGGCGAGCTCGAGGCGGAACAACTCGTCGAAGACGAGCCGCCGGCGGGCGGCGGCGGCGGCGGCGTGGTCTTCGGGGAAGTGGATGTCCCACAGGGCGCGGTCGCGGGTCACGAGCCCGAGACGGGTCCGGAGCTCCTCCGGAACGACCTCGGCCACGGGACGGGAGCGGGCCAGCGCGTCGGCGACGGCGCGGCGAAGCTGGCGGGGACCCAGGCCGGCGAGCGTCGGATGGACCGGGACGATCCTCCCGGTCACGAGGGACTCCCCTCCGAGGCGATCCACGTCCGGGTTCCGCATCCGGAGATGCCCGCGGAACACCTCCACCCTCCCCGAGAGCGCGACCTCCTGTCCCGGCGCGATGCGCAGGTACGGGTTGAACCACACGGCACCGAGCGTGGCCCGCCCATCCCGGATCCGCGCGGTGATCATCGTCCGATTCCGCGAGATCCTCCGCCTGTCCACCGCCTCGACCGTCCCGGCGACGGTGACCTCCTCGCCCACCGGGACGTCGGCGACGGCGTACATCCGAGAGCGATCGAGGTAGCGGCGCGGGACGTGGAGGAGCAGATCGGCGACGGAGCGGATCCCGAGGGTCGCGAGGCGGTGCTCGGTCCGCGGGCCGATCCCCTTGACACGCCCGACCGGAACGCAGGCCAGGTAGGCGAGGGTACGTGGTGCGCTCATCGTGACGATGTTATGGGCTCCCTCCCCGAGAACGGCCGATTGCCGCCTAGGGACCTCCGGCTGGTATCCTCCCGCTCCACCTCAGGAGGTCCCATGGCGTATCGGTGCGAGATCTGCGGCAAGGAGCCGTGGGTCGGCAAGCAGGTCAGCTTCTCCCACAAGCGCTCGAGCCGCCGCTGGCTCCCGAACATCCAGCGGGTACGGGTGCGGTTCGGGAACAACGCCCGTCGCATGCGCGTCTGCACCTCCTGCCTGAAGGCCGGCAAGATCGAGAAGGTCTGACGTGCAGGGCGTCGTGAAGGTCTTCGATCCGGCCACCGGGTACGGGATCCTCCTGCGCGACGACGACCGCAGCGAGGTCCGGCTCCGCCCGGGGTCCCTCGACGGCTCGCTGTTCCTGATGCTCCGTCAGGGCCAGCGCGTCGTCTTCGATCTCGACCCCGACGCGGTGGAGCCCGTGGCGCGGAACCTCCGCTTCGGATCCGACGGCTACTGAGCCCACCCCCGCCCGGAGACCCGATACACTGGAATCCCGGAACGAGGAGGTTCACTCGTGCAGGCGTACGTCCTGATCCAGACCGACACGGGTCGTGCCGCCGACGTGGCACACGCGATCCGCGAGCTCCCGGGGGTCCTCTCGACCGAGGCCGTCACCGGGCCCTACGACGTGGTGGTGTTCGTCGAGGCCACCGACGTCGATGCCCTCGGCCAGCTCGTCGTCACGAAGATCCAGCCCGTGGACGGGATCGTCCGCACGCTCACCTGCCCGGTGATCAAGATCTGACCGAGCGCGTCCCGTTCAGCGCGCCCCGGCGGCGAGCGTGACGAGCTCGTGGCACAGGTCCGGGTAGGACAGGCCGCTCGCCTCCCACATCTTCGGGAACCCGGAGATCGGCGTGAACCCGGGCATCGTGTTCAACTCGTTGAAGAGGAACCCCCGACCGTCCGGCTCGTAGAGGAAGTCCACGCGGGCCAGCCCGCGGCACTCGAGGGCGGTGAAGACCCGCCCGGCGAGGTCCCTGACCTCGGCGGTGCGCGCCGCGGTGAGGTTGGCGGGCACCTCGAATCGGCTCGTGGCGTCCCGGTACTTCGCCTCGTAGTCGTACCACTCGCGCTCGATGACGATCTCCCCGGGGAGCGACACCCGGGGACCCTCGAGCACCGCGACCTCGATCTCCCGGCCGACGATCGCCTCCTCGACGACGACCTTCGCGCCGTACCGCAGCGCCTCGTCGATCGCGTCCTTCACCTCGGCCTCGCTCCCGGCCTTGGTGATCCCCACCGAGGAGCCGAGAGCCGCGGGCTTGACGAACACGGGGAGGGGGAACCTGCGCAGCAGCTCGCCGACGACCCGGGCGGCGTCACCGCGGAAGACGTCCCCCCGCACGACGCTCCACTCGGGGCTCGGGATCCCCGCGGCGCGCACCAACCGCTTCGCCACGTCCTTGTCCATCGCCACCGCCGACGCCAGCACGCCGCAGCCGACGTAGGGGACCCCGAGGATCTCGAAGAGGCCCTGGATGGTGCCGTCCTCCCCGAAGGGTCCGTGCAGGACGGGGAAGACGACGTCGAACTCCACCTCGTCGGTCCCGCTGACCAGCGTCCCGCCCGGGACGAGGAGCCGCACCGGGCGACCCTCCGCCCGAAAGGGCCGATGGGTGGGGTCGGTGATCGCCCATCCGCCGTGCCGGTCGATCCCGACCGGGATGACCCTGTGGCCCGCCGCCTCGAGGGCGTCGTGGATCGCCACCGCCGACACACAGGAGACCTCGTGCTCGGCCGAGCGCCCGCCGAAGAGGAGGAGGACCCGCGACATGCGGCCAGGATACCCGGGACCCGGGACGGATCCGTGTCGCCGGCGCTCGGTCCCCCGTCCGGCCGACGCGGCTACCCGCCGGTCCCGCCGATGGCCACGGCGTGGAACCCGCCGTCGACGTGGACGATCTCCCCGGTCGTCGCCGGCGCCCAGTCGGACAGGAGGACGCACGCCATGCGGGCCACGGGCTCGGGGTCGTGGAGATCCCATCCCAGGGGCGCCCGGGCGAGCCAGACGTCCCGGAACATCTCGATGCCGGGGATGGAGCGGGCCGCCACCGTCCCGAGTGGACCGGCCGAGACGCCGTTGACCCGGATCCCCCGACCGCCGAGCTCGCGGGCGAGATAGCGGGTGACGGATTCGAGCGCGGACTTCGCCACGCCCATCCAGTCGTAGTGGGGCCAGGCCTGGGAGTTGTCGAAGTCGAGGGTCACGAGAGCAGGCCGCTCGGCCCGTTCGAGCAGAGGGAGGAGGCCCACGGCGAGCGTCTTGTAGGAGAAGGCCGACGTGAGGAAGGCCGTGGCCGCCGAGTCGGGCGGCGTCTCGAGGAAGTGCCCGCCGAGCGCGTCGTCGGGGGCGTAGGCGATGGCGTGGAGGGCGCCGTCGACGACGCCCCAGCGCCGGTCCAGATCGGCGACGAGCGCCTCCATGTCCGCCGGCTCGTTGATGTCGAGCTCGAGCACCGGCGGTTCCACGGGCAGCCGGCGCGCGGCACGCTCGGTGAGCCGGCGCGCCCGGCCGAAGGAGGTGAGGACGATCTCGGCGCCCTGCTCCTGGGCGACGCGCGCGGTGTGCCACGCGATCGAGTCGTCGGTGAGCACGCCGGTGATGACGAGGCGTTTCCCCTCGAGCAGCACGCCGTTCCTTTCCACGGGGCGGGCCATGCTAGGGGTTTCAGCCGACGTTGGCCCAGGCACGCAGTCCCAGGCCCATGAGGAAGAGGAGGAGCAGTCCGTAGGCGAGGGCCGGCCGGCGCTCGAACTGGGCCCGGTACACGTAGGCGAACGCCAGGGTGAAGACGATGACGATGCCGTAGAAGACGTGCAGGGCGCTCCCCGGCCGGAGTCCCCTGGCGTAGAGGACGACGCCCGCCGCGACCTGGAGAAGGATCGCCCCGATCGCTCCGAGCCGGGCCACCCGGAACGCCTTCCCCGGGGTCCGCTTCAGCACCGCCAGCAGGAGACCCCACAGACCCACGCCGCCGGTGGAGACCACCGCGACGAAGAACCACTCCTGATGGAAGCGCAGCATCGGCTCTCCTCCCTGCGGGCGGCGAAGCCGCAAGCGTAGCCGAGCCGGCGCCGCCCCCGTCATCCGGCGGGCCCTCATCCGTTCGAGGCGGGCGACGGGGGTGGCCGCTACATCTCCTCGAGGAGCTCCCGTCGCTTCCGCTCGTACTCGGCGTCGGAGATGAGGCCGTCCCGCCGCAGCTCCGCCAGACGCCGGAGCCGCTCCGCCGGATCCGACCGGGGGGCGGCGGAGCCGGAACCGGCCAGCTCCAGGGTGCGCCGCTCCCGCACCTTGTAGAGCAGGGCCTGGAACCGGTCGGGACGGGGGATGTTCGAGAACATGCTGCGGCCCTCCTCGCCGGCGGACTCCACGAGGAGGTCCCCGGCGCCGAGCAGCCGCTCGAGGACGGTCTGGGAGAAGTTCACGTTGGTGACGCGCTCCAGCGGGATCTCGATCCCCCAACGGGCGACGAGCCCCCGCCGGGTGATGAGTCGCTCGGTGGTGAGCACGTAGCGCGTGAACCACCAGTTCACGAGGGGGCGAAGGACGAGTACGGCCGCGGCCGCGAGGAGCGCGGCGACGAGGAGGAGGTCGACCATCCCCGATCCCGGCACCCACACCAGGACGACGCCGAGGAGGAAGAGCAGGAGGATGAGCCATCCCCCGGGGACGAGCAGGAGCTTCCAGTGGGGTCGGAAGTGGGTGACGATCTCCTCGTCCTCGGTGAGGGCGTCCTCGGGCCAGGCCATGCCGCCATCCTACGGCATCGTCCCCGGCGTCCGCGGCCGGCTGCCCCGGACGCGGGAAACCCCGAGGGAGTTCGGCCGGAGCCTCACCCTCTCGGGGTGTTCCCCGTCGGTGTCCTTGCGGGCACCGACCGTCCTTCCGGTACCCGACCCGAAGGCCGGGCTCCGAGCCCCGAGGGGCCCGGCCACCCTTGCGGGTGGTGGTCCGGTCGGACCCCCTCGGCCCTTTCGGGCCTCGGGCGTCGGCCCTTTCGGGCCGCCGGCCGCCGTTTCGGTCTCCCGTCCCGGCGACACCCTCAACGTACGCCGTCGGGTCGTGAGCTGCAAGTGGGATCCGTAATCGTTTTTCGCGTTCGACATGAGCTTTTCGCGAGCCCCGACCTCGACCCTCGCGCACGCCGCGAGAAGCCCCGAGGGAGCTCGGCCGAGGCCTCGCCCTCTCGGGGCTCTCCTCCGAAGCGGCTCGCGCCGCTCCGGTACCGGGGGATCCGGCCGAGGCCGTCCCCCGGGGTTGGCTCCGGCGGCGCACCTCCCGGCGGGGTGACCCGCACAGTCGACGGCCGTCGAGGCCGGTCCCTCCGGGACCGAGGCCCCGTCGGGGTACCCACCGGTGCCTGGGCTGCGCCCGGTGGGCGGACCCTGGGCCGGACGCGTGGCCCGACCTCGGGTCGTCGGTCCGCTCGGGGCCTGAGCCCCGCGTCGGCCCGACGGCGGCAATCTACGAAGCCGCCCCGCGGTCGTCAACCGGATCCCGTCTCGGGTTTTCGCGACCGCCCGTCGCCGGCGGGGTCGCGTCCCGCGTCGGGGGTGCTCCGTATGATGCGGCCATGACGACCTCCGACCCGCGGCCGCTGCGGACGCTCTCCCCGAGCCGGGCGAGCGACTTCAAGACCTGCCCACGGCTCTTCAAGTTCCGGGCGATCGATCGGATCGAGACGCCGCCGACCGTGCACCAGGCGCGCGGCACGACCGCCCACCTGGCCCTCGAGCGCCTCTTCGGACTCCCGCCCACGGAACGGACCCCGGAGCGCCTCTACGACCTGTTCCGGGAGGCGTGGGCCGAGCTCAAGCCCCGCGAGTTCCCCGACCTCTTCGACGACGTGGCCGAGGAGCGGGCCTGGGGCGTCGAGAGCCTCGGCGTGCTGGCGAACTACTTCCGCGTCGAGGACCCCCGCACCATCGAGCCGGTGGGACGTGAGCTCGACCTGCGGGAGCCGGTGGGCGACATGACGATCCGCGGCATCCTCGACCGTATCGACGAGGGGCCGGACGGACTCGTCGTGATCGACTACAAGACGGGGAAGGCCCCGCCGGAGCGGTACGCCCTGCCGGCGTTCTTCGCCCTCAAGATCTACGCCCTCCTCGTCCGCAACCGCACCGGACGCACCCCGACGCGGCTCCGTCTCGTCTATCTCGCCGGGCCCACCGTGTACGAGATCCCGGTGGACGACCGCCAGCTCGACGCCATGGAGCGGCACCTCCGGGCCCTGTGGACGGCCATCGATCGGGCCATCGCCCGCGACGACTTCCCGGCGCGCCCCGGACCACTCTGCGACTGGTGCGGGTTCCGGGATCGCTGCCCGGCCTGGAACGGGGAGGGCGGCGAGCCGGGTCCGGGCCCCGACGAGGCCGCGGCATCCGCCGGGTGATCGCCGACCGCGTCGCCGCGGTCCGATCCCGTCGGGGGTAGCCGGTAGGTTGCCCGCATGGACGAGCGGATCCTCACGCCCGGGCACACTCCGGCCGCCGGCCGGTTCCCCGTCGACGAGACACGGGTGTCCCCCGAGGAGTGGCCGGAGGCGCTGGTGGAGGTGGCGGGACCGCAGCTCGTGCTCGGTGGGCCGGGGACGGGCAAGACCGAGTTCCTCGCCCGCCGGGCCGTCCACCTCCTCACCGAGGAGGTGGACGTCTCCGAGCGCGTCCTCCTCCTCTCGTTCACTCGCGGCGGGGCGAGCGACCTGCGGCGTCGCATCCGGGCGCGGCTCGATCGCTCCGTGGGCCGGATCGGTACCACGACGTACCACGGTCTCGCCCTCGAGCTCCTCGAGACCTACGCGGCGCGCCGGGGCTGGCCCGAGCCTCCCACCGTGCTCGCCGGCCCCGAGCACGTCCATCTCGTCGGCACCCTCCTCGCCGAGGAGGATCCCCGCAGGTGGTCTCCGGCCTTTCGCGGCCTGCTCCCCAGCCCCGCGTTCGCCGCCGAGGTCACGGACTTCCTCCTGCGGTGTCGGGAGGAGCTCGTCGACGCCGCGGCCCTGGCCGAGCTCGCCGCGTCGCGGGACGACTGGCGGGGGCTGCCGGAGTTCCTGCGCCGCTACGACCGCGCCCTCCGGGCGCAGGGCCGCATCGACTACGGCACGCTCCTCACCGAGGCCGTGGCGCTCCTCGAGGACCCCGAGGTTCGCCGCCGCCTCGGGGAGCGGCTCACCTACGTCCTCGTCGACGAGTACCAGGACACCACGACGGCCCGATCGGCGCTCCTCCGCCTCCTCGTGGCACACCACCGGAACCTCACCGCGGCCGCCGATCCCTACCAGGCGATCTACGGATTCCGCGGCACGAGCCCCGGGAGCCTGGAGCGCTTCGCCGTCGATTTCCCTCCCCTCGCGGGAGGCAGGTGCCGGCGTCTCGTCCTCACGACCTCGTTCCGGGTCCCCGCGGCGATCCTCGCCGCGGCGGTGCGCGTCGCCGGCCCCGATCTCCCCGGCATGGCCGGCCCCGTGCTGCCCGCCCCCGGACGGGGCTCCGTGGAGACGTACCACTTCCCCCACCGTCACGAGGAGGCAGGGTGGATCGCCGCGGAGATCGAGCGCCTCCACCGGGAGCAGGGCATCCCCTACGGGTCCATGGCGGTCCTCGTCCGCAACACCCGACGCCTCCTCCCCGAGCTCTCCCAGGCACTCGAGCATCGCCACGTCCCCCACGAGCGACCCGATGCCCGACTCGTCGACCGGCCCGTGGTTCGCCTCGTCCTCGACTGTGTCCGCGCCGCCGCAGGTGCGCCGGAGGTACGCGACGCGGCGCTGCGGCGCCTGCTCCTCGGCCCGCTCTTTCGCCTCACCATCGGGCAGCTCCACGATCTGCGACGCCGCCGCACCGACGACGACCCGGAGCACGTCCTCGACCACGTCCCCGCCGCCGGTGCCCTCGCCGAGCTCCTCCACTCCCCGGAGTGGGCGACCTCCCTCCCCGCGGCAGCCGGCCTCTGGCACCTCTGGACCTCCCTGCCCCAACTCGTGGCCTTCGTGATGGACCCGGAACGGGCCGCGGAACGGGCCGCCTGGGGGTCGTTCGCCCAGGTCCTCGAGCGCGCCACCGAGCGTGACCCCTCGCTGACGCTCGTCGACCACCTCCGCCTCACCCACGAGGAGGGTTTCGAGCCGACTCCGCTCCTCGCCCGTCGCCCCGGCGACGAGGATCGCCTCACCCTGGCCACCCTGCACCAGGTGAAGGGACGCGAGTTCTCCGTCGTCTTCATCGCCGATGCGGTCGAGGGCGTCCTTCCCGACCTCCGAGCCCGCGACTCCCTCCTCGGCACCCGACATCTGACCCCGCACCTCTCCGGCGACACCGCCCGGTACCGGGCCCGTCGTCTCGAGGAGGAGCGACGTCTCGCCTACACGGCGATGACCCGTGTCACCCGACGCGTCGTCTGGACCACCGCCGACGTCGGCCCCGACGGGACGCGGGCGACTCCCAGCCGGTTCCTCGCGTACGTCGTCGACGCGACGGCGGAGACCGGCGGCGCCGACACCACGGCGCCGGGACGGTACCCGGTCACCCCCCGGGAGTGGGAGGCGAGCCTCAAGCGCACGCTCACCGACCCGGCCGCCCCCTCCACGGAGCGTCTCGCCGCGCTCGTGATCCTCGCCGACGGACCCCGGGTGGGTCTGCGCCCGCCGGATCGCCTCGCCGGGGCCCTCCCCCGCGGCTCGGATCGAGGGCTCGTGGGACCCGACCCGACCCTCTCCCCCTCCCAGGCCCTCCTCTTCGAGGAGTGCCCCCGCCGTTACGCGCTCGAGCGTCGTCTCGGCATGGGGGTGGAGGGGAACGTGCACGCCGAGTTCGGACGTCTCCTCCACGCGGTGCTCGAACGCGTCGAGCGGGAGGCCCTCGCCCGCGGCGAGGCCCACGGCACGCTCGCGGAGGCCCGGCACGTCCTCGACGATCTCTTCTCGCCGGCGCGCTTCGGCGGGGAGCCCATGGCCACGGCGTGGCGACGCCGGGCCGAGGCGGCGCTCAACAACCTCTACGCTCGATGGCCGTCGCCGGGACGGGTGATCGACGTCGAGCGCCCCGTCGAGCTCCGCCACGCCGGTCACCGCTGGAAGGGGCGGGTCGATCGACTGGAGGAGCGCGACGGTACCGTCGTGGTCGTCGACTACAAGACGGCGCGGACCCCCGCCACCCTCGCCGAGGCCGCGACCTCCCTGCAGCTCGGGTTCTACGCCCTCGCGCTGGCATCGGACCCGTCCGTCCCCCCCGAGGCGGAGTTCTGGTACCCGCTCGGGCCGGGCCGCGCCGCGCTCACGGTGCGCCGGTTCGACGGCGCGGCACTCGACGACGTCGCGGCGCGCCTCGCCGCCGCGGGAGCCGGGATCCGCGCCGAGCGGTGGCCGGCCATCGTCGGTGACGGGTGCCGCGTCTGTGCCGTCCGTGCCGTCTGTCCGGCACTCCCCGAGGGTCGGGAGGCGTTCCTGCCATGACCGCCGGCTTCCTCCCCACCTCCGAGCAGCAGGCGGTCATCACCCATCCGCTCTCGCCGCTGCGCGTCCTCGCCGGCGCCGGCACCGGCAAGACCACCACGATCGTCCACCGGATCCTCGCCGCCGTCCGTCGCGGGCTCGCCCCGGAGCAGGTCCTGGGGATCACGTTCACGAACAAGGCCGCCGGCGAGCTGGCCGGTCGCGTGCGGGTGGCGCTGCCGGCGCTCGTCGCGGCCGGGCGTGAGGTCGAGGTGGCCACGTACCACGGTTTCGCCCACGGGATCCTCCGCGAGTTCGGGGCGCTCGTGGGCGTACCGCACGACGCCGAGATCCTCGACCCGGGGCGGCGACGCCAGCTCCTCGAGCAGGCCCTGCGGCGTGGTCGGTACACGGAGCTCGATCTCACCGCGCCGGGCGCTCGCCTCGGCGAGATGACGACCCTCCTCCGCCACCTCTCCGACAACCTCATGACCCCGGAGGACCTCCGCGCCGGCGCTCCTCCCCCGACGGCACGCGACGAGGTGTGGCGGCGACGCCTCGAGCTCACGGCCGCCCTCGAGGCGTATCAGGCGACGAAGCGGCGCCTCGGTCTCCTCGACCACGGAGATCTCGTGCGGCTCGCCCATCGCCTCGTCGCCGAGAACCCCGAGGTGGCCCGTCGCATCCGGGAGCGGTACCGCCTCGTCGTCCTCGACGAGTACCAGGACACGGACCCGGGACAGCGCCTCCTCCTCCAGACCCTCTTCGGATCGGGTTTCCCCGTCACCGCGGTCGGGGATCCGGATCAGACGATCTACGAGTGGCGCGGGGCGTCCCTCGAGAACTTCGCGGCGTTCCCCCGCCACTTCCCGAATCCCGACGGGACGCCGGCGACGACGCTCACCCTCACGTTGAACCGCCGCTCGGATCGTGCCGTGCTCCGGCTCGCCGGCGCGATCCGACGCCGCCTCCACGCCGACGATCCCATCGCCGAGCTCCGCCCCCGGGAGGAGGCCGAGGCCGGCACGGTCGCCGTGGCCTGGTTCCGGACCGACGCCGAGGAGGCCGCGTGGATCGCCGACCGGATCCGCACGTTGCACGAGGACGCGGGGATCCCCTGGCGGGAGATGGCGGTGCTCGTCCGCATGAACCGCCATCTCCCCGTCCTGTTCGACGCGCTCGACACCGCGGGGGTCCCCGCCGAGGTCGCCGGCGTGGGTGGTCTGCTCGCCGTGCCGGAGGTCGCCGAGCTCCACGCCTGGCTCCGGATCCTCGCCGCACCGGGCGACGCCCCCGCCCTGGCCCGCATCCTCCTGGGGAGCGCCTACCGGCTCGGCCTCGGCGACCTCGCTCCGCTCCACCGCTGGGTCCGCGCCCACCGGGATGCCGGTGGCGCCGCCGACATCCCCGATCCTCCGCTGCTCGAGGCCGTGGATCGCCTCGAGGAGGTCGAGGGACTCTCCCCGGAGGCCCGCCGACGCCTCGAGGCGTTCCGCCAGCGGTACCGGGAGCTCCTCGTCGCCGCCCAGGAGGGGTCCGTGCCGGCCACGTGTCGCCGCGTCCTCGAGCACATCGGGGCGTGGATCGAGGTCGATGCCCTCCCGCCCCAGGCGGCGCGGTCGGCCCGCCTCGACCTCTCCCGGTTCCTCGACCTCGCGGCCCGCTGGCACCCCCTGGAGGGCTATCCGTCCCTCGAGGGATTCCTCTCCTACCTGGAGGCGCTGACGGCGGAGGGGCACGTCGACGAGCTCGACACGGCGACGGTGGCCCACGGCGACGCCGTCCTCCTCCTCACGGTGCACCGGGCGAAGGGCCTCGAGTGGGACGTCGTCTTCCTCCCCCGGCTCACCGCGGGGACCTTCCCCGCCGCGCCGCGACGCCTCGACGATCCGGCCCGGGGAGCCCAGTTCCTCCCTCGTTCCCTCCGGATCGGAGACGAGTCCTCGCGCCACGACCCGCCGAGGGAGCCGGAGCGGCGCGACCGTCTCGTCGCTGCCCACGAGGGCCAGGAGTGGCGTGCCGCCCACGTGGCGGTGACCCGTGCCCGCCACCGCATCGTCCTCTCGGGCGCGACGTGGGGCGAGGGGAGGCGTCCCCGCCGCCCCTCCCCGCTCCTCGAGATGGCACGGGACCTCCCCGGAACCGTCGTCGAGCATCTCGCCGAGGAGGGGGACGCGCCTCCACCCCCCGCGCCCCGATTGCCGCCGCCCCCTGCACCGGACCCCCTCTTCCCCGAGGGCTGGGCGGCGGCCCTCCACGCCGCCGCCTCCGACCCCACCTGGGTCGCGAGCAGATACCCGGAGCTGGCGGCCGCGGTCCATGCCCGCGCCGAGCGCCTCCGCGGCGAGATCGTCGCGCTCGCCGCCCCGGTGCG
>CAZPAV010000013.1:0-61323 GCA_964584755.1 uncultured Acidimicrobiaceae bacterium | reverse complement strand
CTCCAGGTCCTCCTGGCGAGCCGCTCCTCCCGTGGCGGCGAGGCGCGCCCCGACCTCGAGGACCGCGGCCACGACGTCGGCGGCGGAGAAGCCGGCGCTGCGGGCGGCGAGCCGGTCGTAGTCGATGTCCTCGGCGGGGACCCGGGCGAGTGCGGCACGAAAGAGGAGCCGACGGCGCCGGAGGTCGGGCGGGGGTACGACGAGCCGGCGCGGCAGGAGCGGTGAGGTGGCGACGGGCGCGGCGAGGCGCGCCGGCGAGGACACACCGAGGACGCACGCGCTGCGGGGACGAGCCGCCACCCGCTCGAGGAACCAGCGGAGGATGGCGGCACTCTGGGTGCGGAACGCCGCGTCCTCACCGACGATCCCGTCCAGGTGGTCGAGGAAGAGGACGACCGGGGGACTCGTCTCGGTGAGGGCACGCTCGAGCAGGGCGAGGAAGCGTTCCGGTCGGAAGACGACGTCGAGGGGGACCTCGCGGATGGGCACGCCCGCCGCGGCGGCCGCGGTCTCCACCAGCTCGGCCCGGCCACACCCGACCGGACCCTCGATGACGACGCCCGCCACCGCGGGCAGGCCCCAGCTCGCGGGGAGGTCGCCGCGCCCCGTGAGCAGGGAGAGCCATCCGGTGAGGATCTCGACCTCGGTCTCGAGACCGGCGAGCAGGGCGGCGCGGGTCGTCGGGGCTCCGCCGCCGGTCGGGAGGGAGGGGGCCGGGGGCTGCGCGGCGGCCTCCGGGGCGGCCGGGTCCACGACGGCGAACACGGTGCCGGCGTCCACGAGCGCGGCGCCGCCGGGGACGACGGTCATGATCCTGCCCTCGCGCGGCCCCTCGCCCGGCGGTGACGGCGGGAGGGGGATCCGGTCGCCGGCGGTCACGGGCCGGCCGCGTAGCGCCTCGCCGAGACGACGCGCCTCGAGCGGGCCACCGACGAGCCGAACGGTGACGCGGGCGGCGCGAGGAAGCAGGGCCCGTCGGGCGTCGACGGTGTCGCCGACGGCGAGCTCCGCGTTGACACGCGTGCGGGGACCGAGGAGGAGGGCGTTGGGGGAGGGAACCGGGCCGGGCGCGACCGGGGCGTGGGTCGGTCCGAGCCGGAGGATCCCCCCACCGGGCAGCCCCATGGCCGCGAGCAGGGTGGCGTCCGCCTGGGCGACGGGATCGCCGCCCTCCTTGACGATGAAGCGCATGGGGAGAGGGTACCGGCCCCTCCCCTCGGGGATCGTCGCCGCGGCGCGGCGCCACGGCGGCGGTCGTCCGGCTGGTACCGTGCCGTCCGATCATGGGAGCGGAGCCCCCCACCCTCGGCGACCTGGCGCGGCTCGACCTCAGGGTCGGGACGATCCTGCGTGCCGAGCCGAACCACGGTGCCCGGGACCCGGCGTACAAGCTGTGGATCGACTTCGGGGACGGCGAGCCGCGGCAGTCCTCGGCGAAGCTCACCGACCGGTACCGTCCCGAGGACCTCGTCGGGCGGCAGGTCGTGGCGGTGACGGGGTTCGCTCCCCTGCGCGTCGGCGGTTTCCGCTCCGACGTCCTCGTGCTCGGAGGGGTCGTCGCCGGCAGCGTCGTGCTCCTCCGTCCCGACGACGATGTGCCTCCGGGAACGCCGGTGGCGTGAGTCAGAGGGCCGTGAGGAGCTGCGGTACCGGGCGGGCCGGGAGGGCGATCGGCCGGGTGCCGTCGACGATCTCCACCCCGTCGCGCCCCAGCCAACGCCACAGGAGTCGGAACTCCGCGGCGACGGACGCCGACGGAGGCACCTCCGTCGGCGGTCCGGGCTCGGGCATCGGCAGGGGAGGGGGAGCGGCCGGCGCCGCCCAGGTCGCGGCCAGGCGACCCTCGGCGACGACGAGGCCGTCACCGGCGGCGTCCTCCGCCCAGACGACGCCGGCGCGGGTCATCGCCTGCCAGGCGCGACGCAGCTCCAGCGCCGCGGCGAGGCTCCGGTAGCGGTCCCGTGCCACGGCCGCGTCCTCGAACTGCCGCCGATCGGCGAGACGGGTCATGCGACGCCGGAGGGGCTCGAGGAGGATGCCCGGGTCCTCCAGGATGCCCCGACGCAGACGCGCCACGAGCCGCCCGTACTCGGTCTCGTCCACCGTGCCGTCACATGGACAGAGGGCGACCCCGAGCTGCGAGAAGCCGCAGGCGGAGGAGCGGCGCCCTCCGATCGTCGTGCAGCGCCGGATGGGGAGCGCGTCCCAGATGGCGTAGACGACGACCTCGGCGGCCCGTCGGGAGCGGAAGGGTCCGAGGTGAGGCCCGCCGTCGGGACGCAGGGTCCGCACGATGGAGAGACGGGGGAAGCGTTCCCGGGTGAGCTTCACCCAGTGGGAGGCCTTCGGGGGCCGGGAGCGTCGGTTGTAGCGGGGCCGATGGGCGGCGATGAGCCGCAGCTCGGTGATCTCCGCCTCGAGCTCGGTCTCGCAGACACGATGCTCGATCCGGTCGAGGTCACGCAGGAGGTCGTCGATGTGCCGGCGACGATCGGCGGAGAAGTAGGAGCGAACCCGGGCCCGGAGGTTCTTCGCCTTCCCCACGTAGATGACGGTGTCGTGGCGGTCACGGAACAGGTAGACGCCGGGGCGACGGGGGAGCGCCTCGGTCAGGGCCAGCTTCGCGTAGTGGCGGGAGCCGCGGGCGGTAGGCAGCGTGAGCAGGTCGTCGAGGTGGGTCGTGCCGATCGTGCCCGCCCGCTCGAGGAGCGCCCAGAAGACGTGGGCGGTGGCGATGGCGTCGTCGAGCGCTCGATGGGTGGGGGTGCGGGGGGATCGGAAGTGGGCGGCGAGCGTCTCGAGCTTCAAGTTGCGGACCTCCCGCCGCACCAGGCGTCGGGCGAGGGCCAAGGTATCGACACGCCGGTTGGGCAGTCTCCCGTAGCCGAGACGCTCCGCGGCGGCGTCGAGGAAGCCGAGGTCGAAGCGGACGTTGTGCCCCACGACGACGGAGTCGCCGAGGAACTCGAGGAAGGCGGGCAGCACCTCCTCGATACGGGGAGCCTCCACGACCATGGCGTGGGTGATCCCGGTGAGGACGGTGATGAAGGGCGGGATGCCCGTGCCCGGGTTCACCAGGGTGTGGAACGTCCCGTCGGGCCGTCCTCCCCGGTAGCGGACCGCGCCGATCTCGGTGATCGCCGCCGAGGCGGGCGCCGTTCCCGTCGTCTCCAGGTCGAGGACGCAGAACGGCACCGCGTCGAGGGGGGTACCGAGGTCGTCGAAGCGACGTTGGCGGGGAAGGGGCATGGGGCTCGGCTCCGGGGCGAGGCGACGCACCCTAGGGCGAACAGACGTTCGATGCAAGGACCACGGTCCCTCCCGGACTTGCGTCGGGCCGGCATCGGTCCGAGACTCCCGGCATGGAGTTCTCCGGTCGGGTCTACTTCGATCCCACCTCGCCGGCGGTGTGGCGCTTCTACCGGTTCCTCACCGTCGCCGCGGGCCAGGGCGCGCGTCTCCGTCTCGCCTGGCGGGCGTTCGCCACCGGCGACGAGGTCGGACGTCGGGTGCTCGCCGGGTACGAGGCGGCACGGACGTTCGCGACGGAACGGCACGGTGCCTACCTCCAGGCCCTCCTCGTGCTCGCCCATCGTGAAGGAGCCGACCTCGGGGATCCGGAGACCATCCGCACGGCGGCGACGGCGGCGGGGATCGACCCGGACCTCGTGGGAGATCCCGAGCGGTACCTCGACCTCGTCGATGCCTCCACGAGCGAGGGCCGGGCGTTGGGGGTGCGGACCGTCCCCAGCATCTACCGGCACGGCCCGGTCCTCGAGGTGGATGTGACGCCGGCGGCGTTCGAGGGGGATGCCCTGGCGCGGCTGCGGCTCATCGACGGCGTGCTCGAGGACGACGGGATCTGGAGGCTCGGCAAGCCGTGAGGACGTATCGATGCCCCCACTGCGGGAATCGGACCCGCTTCGACGTCTACGAGCGGCTCCGCCGGCGCCGCTTCGCCCACTTCACCCTCGGCGGGGAGGAGACGATCGAGGAGGAGGAGATCCTCGAGTACACCCTGGAGAAGGTGGTGTGCCGCTGGTGTGACCGGTCCGACGGGATCGAGGTCGTGGAGGTGGACCCGGATCAGTGACGCGACCGCTGGCGGGCCGCCTCGAAGAGGAGGACCGCGGCGGCGACCGAGGCGTTGAGACTGTCCACCCGCCCGACCATGGGAATACGCACCGGGATCCCCAGGCTCCGCCAGCGGGAGGCGACGCCCCGGTGCTCGGAGCCGACGACGATCGCGGCGGGAACGGTGAGGTCGAGGTCCCAGTAGGGCGTCGGGGCCTCGGGGGTGGCGACGACCACGGTCGTCCCGGTGGGGAGGCGGCGGGCCACCTCCGGGGCGGGGCCGGCCCCCACCGTGGCGAGGAACACCGCGCCCTGCGAGGCACGGATGACGTTCGGGTTGGCGAGGTCCGTCACCGGATCGGAGGCGGCGAAGGAGGCGCCGACGGCCTCGGCGGTGCGGATCATCGCGCCGAGGTTGCCGGGCTTCTCGATCGCGTCGGCGACGAGCACGAGCGATCCCAGGGGGTCGGGGAGCGTGGTGTCGAGGCCGGCTGCCACCGCGACGAGTCCGTCGGGACGGGCGCGGCGGGAGAGTCGCGCCAGCACGGCCTCGGCGACGGTGAGCAGCGGGATCCCGCGCGCCGTGCACCTGGCGACGAGAGGGTGTCCGGCGGCGTCGAGAGCGACGAGGAGCTCGACGACGAGCCCGGCCTCGAGGGCGCGTGCGATCTCGCGCGCCCCCTCCACGAGGAACCGTCCGGTGCGTTCCCGCTCCCGTCGCCTCTCGAGCCGGGCGAGTGCCCGGATCCGGGGGTTGGCCGGGCTGGTGATGTCGGGGCCGGTCACCCGAGGACCTCCTCCGGCAGGTGGACCGGGTCGGCTCAGCCGACGCCGAAGCGCAGCGGCAGGTCGGTGGGACGGTAGAAGCCTGGCTTGAGATCGGCGCACCGCCGCAAGGCGGCGACGACCTGCGCGGTCGTGCCCTCGTCGCCCGGGTACCCGCCGGTGAGCTCGACGAGGAGCGGCGGCTCGCCGTCGATCTCGATCCGATCGACGGGGTCCGCGAGGTTCCAGGCGATCGTCAGGCGCAGCTCGATGCTTCGCCCGTCGCCGGTGTTCAGCTCGGCCCGGTGGTCGGCGCCCACGATCACGTCGCCGTCGAGGATGGGCTCGATGTGCAGCGCCACGTCGTGGTAGGGCCAGAGGAGGCCGCGGGCGATGAGGCGGGCGCTGGCGTCGAGACCCTTGTGTCCCACGGTGCCGGCGGCGAGGCGGCGGCGGAACTCCTCGACGGTGAGTCCCCGTCCCGTCTTGGCCACGAGCGTGGGGCGGCGGGTGGCGCTGTCGACCCGTCGGAGGACCCGAACGTGACGGACGTTTCGGGAGGCGCCGGCGAGGAGCAGGGGGAGCCGGTCCATGACGAACCCCGGGTTCGTGCCGGTGACGATGATGACCCGGCCGTCGGAGCGGGCCGAGGTGTGCATCGCGTCCCAGACGTGGCGCGGTGCCCAGGCGAGGCCCTCGCAGGTGGTGACGACGTGGTAGCCGTTGGAGACGAGCCGGACGATCTCCGGGGCGACCTTCTCCGCCTGTGAGGAGAAGGCGACGAGAGCCCGATCTCCCGGCCGGGCCGGCGGGAGCTCGACGGTGGAGGCGAACCCCGGGGCGCCGGTGGCGGCGATGAGCTGGGCGCGGGCCTCCGGGTTCGGATCGACGACCGCGGCGACCGCATCGACGACCCCGTCCGCGACGGCGGCGGTGGCGCCCCAGGACCCGATGGGTCCGGCCCCGACGATCACGAGTCCTGGCATGTCCGGGATGATGGTCGCTCGAACGACGCTCGCCAAACGCTCAGCCCGCGGCGGATCCCTCCGACGGGACCATGTTGCCGTCGCGGTCTCCCAGGTAGAGGAGGCAGGCGATCCCGGAGCCGTCGGGCAGGTCGGCGTACGTCAGCCAGTAGGGGGAGTCGTCGTAGCGGGTTCCCGTGTAGCGGACGAAGTCGGGGAGGCAGGCGTCGTACGCCGCATCGGGGGAACCGGCGTCGACGAGTGCGGTGTCGAGGACGATGGCGTAGATCTCGTACTCGTGGGTCGCCGCGCAGGATCGTCCGGTGGCCTCGGCGAGGGTCCCGCCGGTCCAGTCGAGGCAGTGTCCGGGGGCGACCGCGAGCGTCACCGTGGGGGAGCTCGGCGCGGGGCCGGCGAGCCGGGATCGGGCGGTGATCAGACGGGCCGCGACGGCGCCGCCCACCAGCCCGAGGAAGACGAGGAGGAGCACGGTCGCGACCGGGGCGCAGCCCGACCGCCGTGGGGCCTCCGCGGCGGCACCGGACGGCGGCGTCGATGCCGCCATCCGCCGTGGGGACGGCGGCACCCTGGCGGGGGGCGACGGCGGCATCCGGGGCGGAGCCGGTCGCTCCGGGACCAGGGGCGGGAGCGGTGCCTCCTCGCGGGGGATCTCCTCCTCGGGAGGCGGCACGTCGAGGAGCTCGGCCCGCTCCGCGTCCGGGATCGCCGAGGGGGGCGCGGCCCGTTCGCTGCCCGGTGCGACGTCGGCGAGCCAGCGCTTCGTCTCCTCGAGCAGCTCCTCGCTCGACTGGGGGCGCGCCTCGTCCCGGTCCTCCATGGCGCGGACGGTAGCAGCCGGCGTGCTCCTCAGGTGACGCCTCGTCGGGGCCCCCCGTGGGCGAGATGCTCCCCGGAGCGGACCACCTCCTCGGTGAGTGCCGCCGCGCGCCAGACGTCCCGGTGCGTGGTGACGAGCGGGGAGAAACCGTACCGGACGAGGTCGGGCGCCCGATGGTCGACGAGGACGCCGCGGGCCCGCAGCGCTCGGGAGACGCCGTGGGCGTGGGGGTGGGCGAGCGAGACGTGGGAGCCGCGACGTTCCGGGGCGCGCGGGGTGGCGATGGTGAACCCGAGGGGGAGGAGTCGCCGCTCCGCGGTGGCGAGGAAACGCTCGGTGAGCGCGACGCTCTTGTCCCGGATGGCGTCGATGCCGGCCGCGGCGACGAGGGCGATCCCCGCCCGGGCGGCGACGAGCGAGAGGATCGGTGGGGTCCCCGCGAGGAAACGGCGGGCGCCGGCGGCCGGCACGTACTCGGGGGAGAAGGCGAACGGGTCGGCGTGCCCGAACCAGCCGGGGATCGGCGGAACGAGCCGGTCGGCGAGCCGGTTCGCCACGAAGAGGAAGGCCGGGGCTCCCGGACCCCCGTTGAGGTACTTGTAGGTGCACCCCACCGCCAGGTCGGCGTCGGCGTCGTGCAGGTCGATAGGGACCACCCCCACCGAGTGGCTCAGGTCCCAGAGGGCGAGGGCGCCGGCCTCGTGGGCGACGCGGGTGAGGGTCGCCAGGTCGGCGAGGGCGCCGCTGCGATACGAGACGTGGGAGAGGGCGACGAGCCCGATGCGCTCGTCGAGGGCGCGGGCGACGGTGGCGGCATCGGGGTCGGCGGGAACGACCCGCAGGGCGCCACCGGCGGCACGCGCCACCTCCGCCAGCACGTAGCGGTCGGAGGGGAAGTTCTCGGCGTCGGTGAGGACGTCGGGGCGGCTGGTGGCGCGCAGCGCCGCGGTCGCGGCCTTGAAGAGATCGACGGAGGTCTGGTCGGCGAGGACGACCTCGTTCGCATCCGCCCCCAGGAGGGGGGCGAGCTCGGCACCGACGCGCCAGCCGAGGTCGAACCAGCGGTCCCAGGCGAGGACGAGGTCGCGGCCCCAGACGGCGAGCGCCTCCTCGACGGCGGCGATCGCCTGCTTCGGGGGCCGCCCCAGCGAGTTGCCGTCGAGGTAGACGAGGTCCGGATCACCGGCGACGAACTCCGCCCGCCACCGGCCCAGCGGGTCGGCGGCGTCGAGGGCGGCGGCGGTCTCCTCGTCGAGGACGGCGCCGGGCGGGGACACCTCAGAAGAGCTCGTACTCGCCGCGGATGAGGCGGTCCCGCACGCCTTGCCAGTTGGCGAGGCAGGAGGTCACGATCTCCTCGACGGTGGGCTCCGGGACCGTGCCGGCGAGCTCGACGTGGACGACCTGAGGCTCGGTCACCGGGTGCCCGATGGCGCTGAGCATGCGGATGGTCGCCTCCGTGGCGGGGGTCTCGGCGATGATCCGCTCGGCGATGTCCTGACCGAAGGCGTGGTACGTCTTGCCGACGTGGGCGGCGGGGTTCTTCCCGGCGGCGGCCTCGAGGCTCATGGGCCGGTAGGGGGTGATGAGCCCTCCGAAGCGGTTTCCCCGCCCGACCTGGCCGTCGTCCCCGGCCTCGGCGGAGGTACCGGTGAGGGTGAGGTACTGGGAGCGTCCGGTGTCGGCCTGGTTGACCTGGACCGTCGAGCCGTGCCCGAACTCCTCGGCGACGAGTCCGGCGACCGTGTCGTGGACCGCGGTGACCGCCTCCTCGTACTCGGCGCGGTTGCGAACCGCCGCCGCCATGATGGGCGCGGCGACGGTGATCGTCACCGCCTCGTCGATCCGGGCCCCCATGACCTTGATGTCCCGGCCCACCGGCACCGCGGCCCGGTAGGCGTCGTCGTTGAGGTGGACCTCCACCTCGTGGACGATGGCCTCGAGGGGGGAGCGGGGGAGGGACACCGCCGCGAAGGAGGTGTCGTTGGCGAGGGGGACCGGCGAGGCGTGCCCCTCCTGGATGACGGTCTGCAGGTCGCCGGAGGACTGGTTCAGCCAGATCTCCACCTCGAACGCCTCCGGCGTGGCGTCCGGGAGGAGCTCGAGGAGCCTGCGGTGATACTCGAGCGCCAGCTCCTCGGGGTCGGGAGCCCACCGCTCGTCGCGCAGGTCGGCCTTCCCCACCAGGACGAGCCGCGAGGGTTTCGTGTGATACCCGCCACCGAAGCCGACCTCGACGCTGCCGGCCGCGAGCACCGCCTTGTCGACGTTGAAGTGCTGGACCCGTCCCGTGTGGGCGAGGTACCGCTCGGCGAGGTGGCGGGCGAGGTCCTCGGCGAGTCGGTCACAGAGGGTGTCGGGGTGCCCGAGACCTTTCCGTTCGACGAACTCCACCTGGGGTGCGTACCGGCCGCGCTGGGTGATGAAGGTGTGTCGCATGGAGGGCGCATCCTACCGGGTGGCGGCGCGAGGAAGCCGGGTCATCCTCGCGCCCCGCGCCACGCCTCCCGCAGGCCTGTCCTCCGTCCGGGACGCAGCAGGCCGCCGGCGTAGACCCGGCCGGCGCCACGGACGAGGAGGAGGGCGGTGAGCGCGGTGAGGGCCACCGAGATCCCCACCTCCCACGGGGCGGCGGTCCCCAGCACCTGACGCATCGGCATCGTGAGGGGGGCCCAGGGAGGCAGGAGGGAGAGGGCCCGCAGGACGGGATTGTCACCGCCGGTGAGCGAGAAGGCGGCGGCGAGATACCCGACCATGAGGAGCATCGTCAGCGGGAACGCCGCGTTCTGGGCGTCCTCGACCCGGGAGACGAGGGCCCCGGCGGCGCCGTACGCGGTGGCGTAGAAGGCGAAGCCGAGCACGAACCACCCTGCGGCGAGGAGCCCGGCGGCGCCGAGCCCGACGGGGCGGGACAGCGAGCCGGTGACGAGGAGGGCGACGATCCCGGTGGCCGAGACGAGGAGGAGCTGGAGCACGCCGAGGAGTCCGATCCCGAGGATCTTCCCGGCGAGGAGGTGTTCGGCGCGCATCGTGCCGAGGAGCACCTCGACGACGCGGTTCGCCTTCTCCTCGACGACACCGACGAGGATCCACTGTCCGTAGGTCACGATCGCGACGAACACGAGCAACGGGCCGAGGAACGCGGCGAAGGTGCGCCGCTCCCGTGCCCCGGCGCGGCGCGCGACCGTCTCGACGGGAACCTGCGCCGCGTCGGAGAGCCGGGCGAGCTCGGCGGGATCGATGCCGAGCTCGGCGGCCACGGTGGCGGCACGGGCCGCTCCCAGCGCCGCCGCCGCCGCCGCGATCAGGGTCCGGTCGGTGTCCTCGGTCACGAGCACGGGCCCGGCGGTGACGACGAGGTCGACGCGCCCCGCCGCCAGGGCGGAGGCGGCGGCGCCGTCGGGGAGCGGCACCACCTCGGCGGTCGCCCCGGACTCGGCCCCAGCCACCGCCGCGGCGAACCCGGGAGGCAGCGGCACGGTCGCGCCGAGGCGCCAGTGGGGCGGTCCGGCGAGGCGTCCGACGACGGCGGGAGCCACGACGAAGCCGACGACGAGCACGAGGAGGAGGACGGTCGAGACGAGGAAGGAGCGGGAACGAACGCGCTCGCGCAGCTCACGACCGGCGACGAGGAGGACGTCGCGGGTCACGCTCATCTCCCCACCGCCTCGCGAAAGAGCTCCGAGAGCGTGGGGGGCTCGAAGCGGAACGTCACCAGCCTCCCGCGGCGCCGTGCCGCGGCGGCGGCCGTGCCCAGATCCAGGCTCGCCGTCACCGCGAGCCGGACCCGATCCCCCTCGGTCCGCACCGGCGTGGCCTCCGGCAGCGCCTCCCACCAGCGGCCCCCGCCCACGACGGTGGCCTCCAGGTAACGGCGCGGTGACGAGGCGCGGAGGTCGGCGACGCGGCCTTCGAGGACGACCCGTCCCCGGTCGAGGACGACGACGCGCTCGCACAGGTCCTCGACGAGGTCGAGCTGGTGACTCGAGAACAGCACGGCGGCACCGGCCGCGGCGCGTTCGCCGAGCACCTCGGCCATGGCGGCGACCCCCAGGGGGTCGAGCCCCGAGAAGGGCTCGTCGAGGACGAGGAGCTCCGGCTCGTGCGCCAGGGCCACCGCCAGTTGGGCGCGCTGCTGGTTGCCGTGGGAGAGCGTCTCGAGGCGGGAGTCGGCGCGTGCGGCGAGGCCGAGGCGTGCCATCCAGCGGTCCGCGGCACGGCGCGCCGCGGCGCGGGGGAGACCGTGGAGGCGGGAGAAGTACGCCACCTGGTCACGGACCCGCATGCGGGGATACAGGCCGCGCTCCTCGGGCATGTAGCCGAAGCGGCGGCGTGTCACGGCGGTGACGGGGGCACCGTTCCAGCGCACCGTTCCGCCGTCCGGCACGACGAGGTCGAAGATCGTGCGCATGGCCGTCGTCTTCCCCGCGCCGTTGGGGCCCAGCAGGCCCACCATCTCGCCGTGTCCCACGGTCAGGGAGCATCCGTCGAGGGCCGCCACGGCCCCGTACCGCTTCTGGACCGTGTCGAGCTCGAGCACGATCGGCAGCCTACGCCGGCCGCCCGCCCCATCGTTCTCGATGGATCACCTCGGCGGCGGGCCGGCGGCCGCGGCGCAGGGACCCCGACCTGCGGTCGGGTGCGGGATGCCCGACGGTGACGACCCCGACGGGGGAGACGTCGGCGGGGATGCCGAGGAGGTCGCGGAGTCCGGGCACGGCGTGGACGCCGAGGAAGCCGGCGGCGAGACCCTCGTCGACGGCGGCGAGGAGGAGGAGCATGAGGACGGTGCCCGCGTCCACCCACCAGTAGGGGACGCTCCACGCCTCCTCCCGGGCGAGGGGACCGTCGGGGCCTCCCTTGTCGGGCTCGCGATACCGGGCCAGGTACCGAACCTTCTCGGTGCAGACCACCACGTGCACCGGCGCCCGGGAGATCCAGGGGTCGAACCCGGCGGCGACGTACTCCGCCTCCCCCGCCAGCGTCGCGATGGCGCGACGTGTCTCCGCCTCGGTGACGACGACGAGGGAGTGACCCTGGCTGAACCCCGCGCTGGGGGCGTGCCGGGTCGCGCCGAGGATCCGCTCGAGCACGGCGGGGTCGACCGGGTCGGGCCGGTAGCTGCGCACCATGCGCCGGCGCCGGACGACGTCGTGGAACTCCATCGTCCCATGCTACGGGTGGCGCGTCGCGCCGGCGCCGTGGGCGGCGACCTCAGAGCGCCTCGAGGGCGGCGAGGACCGCCTCGAGGCCGGCCTTGGCGTCGGAGAAGAGCATCATCGTCTTCTCCTCGTAGAAGAGGGGATTGTCGATCCCGGCGAACCCCGGGGAGAGGCTCCGCTTGACCACGACCACGGTGCGGGCGTGGTCGACCTCGAGGATGGGCATGCCGTAGATGGGGCTCGACGGGTCGTCCCGGGCCGAGGGGTTCACGACGTCGTTGGCGCCCACGACGAGGGCCACGTCCGTCTGGGGGAACCGCGGGTTCGCCTGATCGAGGTCGAGGAGCTGTTCGTAGGGCACGTCCGCCTCCGCGAGGAGCACGTTCATGTGGCCCGGCATACGGCCGGCCACGGGGTGGATGGCGTACTCCACGGTGATCCCGCGCCGCTCCAGGGCCTTGGCGAGGTCGCGTACCGCGTGCTGGGCCTGGGCTACGGCGAGCCCGTATCCGGGGACGACCATGACCCGTTCGGCGTACCCGAGGACGATCGCGACGTCGTCGGGCGTGGCCCGCTTGACGGGGCGCTCCTCGATGGCATCGAGGGCCGGTCCGGCCCCGAACCCGGAGAACAGCACGTTGGCGAGAGAGCGGTTCATCGCCTCGCTCATCTGGATCGTCAGGATGAGACCGGCCGCGCCGACGAGGGCGCCGCCGATGATGAGGGCCTGGTTCCCGATGACGAAGCCGGCCATGGCCGCGGCGACCCCGGAGAGGGAGTTGAGGAGGGAGATGACCACCGGCATGTCCGCCCCGCCGATGGGGATCACCCCGGTGACGCCCAGGACGAACGCGAGCAGCGTCAGGAGCCAGTAGGCGAGCGGGGATCCGGAGAGGACCGCCCAGGCCCCCACGGCCGCGACGACGGCGGCGAGCGCGGCGTTGAACGCCGGGCCTCCCGGGAGTCGGGCGGGGCGACCCGACACGATCCCCTGGAGCTTGGCGTAGGCGACGAAGCTCCCCGAGAACGTCACCGTACCCACGAGGAGGGAGAGGGCGACGACCACCGAGGTCTCCACCGCGAACCGGTCCGTCCCCCGCACCACCTCCATGATGGCCACGATGGCCGAGGCGCCGCCTCCGAAGCCGTTGAACGCGGCGACGAGCTGCGGCATGGCCGTCATCTGCACCCGGAGTGCCAGGTAGGCGCCGGCGGCGCCTCCGACGACGAGCCCGGCGGCCACGGTCCACCACGCCGCCCGCGGATCCCCCACCACCTTCCCCACGGTCACGACGATGGCGAGGAGCATCCCGATGCCGGCGACGAGGTTCCCCCGCCGTGCCGTGCGCGGTCCCCCCATGCCCTTCAGACCGAGGATGAAGAGGGCCGCGGCGAGGAGGTAGAGGAGCGTGGTCACCGCTCCGCCTCCCGCCGGCGGGGGGTCGGCCTGCGCTTGAACATCTCCAGCATGCGGTCGGTGACGAGGAAGCCGCCCACGACGTTGATCGTGGCGAAGGTCACCGCGAGGAAGCCGAGGACCACCGCCGCCGGTCCCTTGTCGAGCGCCGCGGCGGTGACCGCCCCCACGATCGAGATCCCGGAGATGGCGTTGGCGCCGGACATGAGGGGGGTGTGCAGCGTCGGCGGCACCTTCGAGATGACCTCGAAGCCCACGAAGGAGGCGAGCACGAAGACGACGATGCCCTGGATGAACAGCTCGCTCACGACGTTCCCTCCTCGTCGCCCGGGGGGAGGCCGCCCGTGGCGCCGGTGCCGTCCGTCGGGGCCAGCGCCTCCCGGGTGCGGGGATGGACGATCTCGCCATGGTGCACGATCGTCGCCGGACCGACGACCTCGTCGTCGAGGTCGATGGCGATCCCCTCCTCGGTCGCCAGTCGCGCCACCAGCTCCTCGAGGTTGCGGGCGTACATGCGACTGGCGTCGGTGGGCACGCGGCTCGGGAGGTCGGTGGGTCCGTAGAGGCGGACCCCGGCGATCTCGACGACCTCGTCGGGCACGGTCCCCTCCACGTTGCCGCCGCTCGCCGCCGCGGTGTCGACCACGACCGCGCCCGGGTGCATGCGAGCGAGCACTTCGGCGGTGACGAGGCGCGGGGCGGGTCGTCCGGGGATCTGGGCGGTGGTGATGACGATGTCGGCGTCCGCCACGTACCCGGCGAGGATCTCCTGCTGCTCCCGCCGGGTGGCGGCGTCCACCTCGCGGGCGTAGCCGCTCTCGTCGCCCTCCTGGGTGGGCGCCTCGACGAAGCGCGCTCCGAGGGACTCGACCTGTTCCCGCGTCTCCGGGCGGATGTCGTAGGCGTGGACCACCGCCCCGAGACGGCGGGCCGTGGCGATCGCCTGGAGTCCGGCGACGCCCACGCCGAGGACGAGAACCCGGGCGGGGGGGATCGTGCCGGCGGCGGTGACGAGCATGGGGAGGAAGCGGGGGGATGTCTCCGCGGCGAGGAGGACCGCGGCGTATCCGGTGACCGTGGCCTGGGAGGAGAGCGCGTCCATGGCCTGGGCGAGCGTCGTGCGGGGAATGGCCTCGACGGCGATGGCGTCGACCCGGTGCTCGGCGAAGGCCGTCACGAGCGGGAGGTTCACGAACGGGTCGAGGAACCCCGCCAGGACCGACTGCGGTGGGAGGAGGGCCACCTCGCCGGGGTCCGGCGGCCCCACGCGCAGGACGAGGTCCGCGTCGTGGGCACCGGCGGCGTCCGCGACGATCTCGGCTCCGGCGTCACGGTACGCGTCGTCGGGGAACCCCGCGGCGACCCCGGCGCCGGTCTCCACCCGGACCGTCCACCCCCGCGCCACGAAGGCCCGGACGGAGTCGGGGACCGCGGCCACCCGCCGCTCCCGCGCCGCCCGCTCTCTTGGGATCCCGACGCGCACCGGCGGAACGCTAGGCGCGCCGTCGCGAAACGGCGAAATCCGTGGTCATCCGGGGAGGCCCGCCTCGGCGAGGGCACGGCGGATCTCCTCGACGACCGCCGTCGCGGGGGGACGGAGCGGCGCCCTGGGGAGGCCCGGCCGGAGGCCGAGCGCGGCGGCGGCGGTCTTCGTGCCGACGATCCCGTGGCGTTCGACGGCGGCGGTGAGCCGGGTGAGGGTCACCTGGGCCGCGGCGTCGCCGGCGAGGATGCTCTCGAGGAGCGAAGCGGCGTAGTTGGCGCTCGCGGTGATCGCACCGTAGGCGCCGGCGGCGACGGCCGCGCCCACCGCGGGCGAGGCGCCGCAGAAGAGGAGGAAGCCCGTGTCGAGGAGATCGCCGAGGAGCGGAACGCGGCCCGCGTCGCCCCCGGAGTCCTTCATGCCGACGACGCCGTCGTGGCGGGCGAGATCCCGCACCGTCTCCACCGGGATCTCGTACGCCGTGACCGGTGGCACCGAGTAGACGAGGAGGGGGAGTCCGCCCTCCTCCGCCACCGCCGCGAGGTGGTCGGCGACGAGCCGGTGCCGGCCGCGCACGAGCGTGGTCGGCGTCATGACGAGCACTGCGTCGGCGCCGGCCGCGGCGGCCTCCCTGGCCTGGGCGAGCGCGGCGCGTGTCGTCTCCGCGGCGACCCCGCAAAGGAGGAAGGGGGCGTCACCCAACTCGGTGCGGGCGGCGGCGACGAGGCGGGCCCGCTCGCCGGGCTCGAGGTACGGGCCCTCGCCGGTCGAGCCGGCGAGGAGGAAGCCGGTGACGCCGCGTCCTCTCAGGGTGCGGAGGTTGTGTCGGTGGGCGGCGAGGTCGAGCTCGCCGTCGCCGGTGAAGGGGGTGACGAGGGCAGGAAGGATTCGGGGTGGCACACGCATGGCGGGGACGATACCGACGCCTCGCGGGCAGCCGGTCGCGGTGCCGTACACTCCCGCGCCATGGGTGGTTGGCTCCTCCTGCTCCTCCTCGTCGTCGGGGCGCTGGTCGCGGTGGCGGCGTACGACCTGATCCAGCGACGGCACGCGATCCTCCGCAACTTCCCGATCGTCGGTCATCTCCGGTTCCTCCTCGAGGGGATCGGACCCGAGCTGCGGCAGTACATCGTCACCGACAACGACGCCGAGCGTCCCTTCTCCCGGGACCAGCGGCGCTGGATCTACGCCACCGCCAAGGGAGAGAACAACCTCTTCGGGTTCGGAACCGACAACGACCTCGACCGCGTCTCGTCGTACGTGATCGTTCGCCACGCCGCGTTCCCGCATCCCGAGCCTCCTCCCGGGAGCCCGGCGGCGGGGGAGCTGCACCTCCTCCCCATGGCCAAGGTCCTCGGCGGCCCCCGCCGCCGCCGGGGGGCGTTCCGTCCGGAGTCGGTGGTGAACATCTCCTCGATGAGCTTCGGCGCGCTGTCGGCGGCCGCGGTGAGGGCGATGAATCGGGGGGCGGCCCGGGCCCACGTGCTCCACGGCACCGGCGAGGGTGGGATCACGCCGTACCACGACGAGGGTGGCGACCTCGTGTGGCAGCTCGGCACCGGGTACTTCGGGGCGCGGACCCCCGCGGGCGGCTTCGACATGGGCCGCTTCCTCGAGACGGTCGCGCGGCACCGGGTCCGAGCGATCGAGATCAAGCTCTCCCAGGGCGCGAAGCCGGGGCTCGGGGGGCTCCTCCCCGCGGCGAAGGTGACGGCCGAGATCGCCGCGATCCGGGGGATCCCGGCCGGCCGCGACTGCCACAGCCCGCCCCGACACCGCGCCTTCTCCGACGTGGACGGGATGCTCGACTTCGTCGAGGAGCTCGCCGACCGCTCCGGCCTGCCCGTGGGGATCAAGTCGGCGGTGGGGGAGACCGGGTTCTGGGTCGAGCTCGCCGACGCCATGGCCGAGGGGGGTCGGGGGGTGGACTTCATCACCATCGACGGAGGAGAGGGAGGCACCGGGGCCGCTCCGCTCGCCTTCACCGACCACGTCTCGCTGCCGTTCGTCGAGGCGTTCCCCGCGGTGTACCGGATCTTCGCCGAGCGAGGAGTCGCCGACGACGTCGTGTGGTTCGGCTCGGGTCGTCTCGGTCTCCCCGACCGGGCGCTGCTCGCCTTCGGCCTCGGGTGTGACGGCATCAACCTCGGGCGGGAGGTCATGCTCGCGGTCGGGTGCGTCCAGGCGCAACGCTGCCACACCGGTCGGTGCCCCACGGGCGTCGCCACCCAGTCGCGGTGGCTGCAGCGCGGCATCGACGTCGGCGGGAAGGCGGAGCGGGTGGCCACGTTCCTCGTCGGCTTCCGGCAGGAGCTCATCCGTCTCGTCAACGCCTGCGGCGTCGGGCACCCCGCGGAGATCGGGCTGGATCGTCTCGTCATCCTCGACGGAGCCGGGGGCGCGGTCTCGGCGGCGGAGCGATTCGCCTACGATGCGCGCCGGCGGGCTCGCCGCGAGGAGGAGCTCGCCGTGGTGCGGAGGATGCTCTACGACTCGGGCGCGCCCTGACCCCGACGCCCGATCTCCGAGGAGGACGAGCCATGCCGGAGTTCGACCATCGCAGCATCGACCTCGACCCGCGTCTCCTCGTCGTACCGGAGGGGGAGTCCCTCGAGGCGATGCTCGGGTTCCACATCGAGGAGCCCGACCTCGATGCCGATCCCGTCGTGTGGCACGCCTGGTTCGACGTGGCCAACCGCCACCTCCAGCCGCTCGGACTCGTCCACGGAGGGGTGTACGCCGCCCTCGCGGAGACGCTGGTCTCGGTGGGCACCGTGGCCGCGGTGGCCCCCGAGGGTCTCGTCGCCTTCGGTCAGAGCAACCTGACGCACTTCCTCCGCCCCGCCACCGCCGGAAGGGTCCGGGCGGAGGCCCGGCCCATCCACCGGGGACGGAGGAGCTGGGTCTGGGAGGTGGACATGACCGACGACCGGGGACGCCGGCTCGCCCGGACGACGGTCACCATGGCGGTGCGCCGGCCCCGCTGAGGGCCGGGCCGGGTGTTCCGGGCGGAGACCGCTCCCCCGGCGCGCACCGCGGTCCCGTCAGTCGGGAAGGTCGGGTGCGACCAGCCAGGCCGTGAAGAAGGCCTCGAGGTCCCGGCCGGAGACCTCCTCGGCGACCGCCACGAGATCGGCCGTCGTGGCGTTGCCGTACCGGAAGCGGGTGGCGTACGTGCGGAGGATCCCGAAGAACGTCTCGTCGCCCACCTCGTCACGGAGGGCGGCGAGGGTGAGCGCGCCCCGCTCGTACACGCCCAGGTTGAACAGGTCGTCGGCGGGAGGGCGGCCCGGCGGGGGCGGGGAGCGGCGAAGGACGGCCTCGCGACGTCGCGTCAGCTCCCGCCGATACGCCGTGGCGCCCTCCTCCCGCTCGACCCACAGCAGCTCGGCGAAGGTGGCGAATCCCTCGTTGAGCCAGACGTCGTCCCAGCGGGCGACCGAGACCGAGTTCCCGAACCACTCGTGGGCGAGCTCGTGGACGAGGACGAGCTCGGCGGCGGGAGCCGTCGCCAGGGAGCGGTCGACGAGGACGAGGGTCTGGGTCTCCAGCGCGGAGGCGAAACCCCCGACGATGGCGACCCCGGCGCGATCGAAGGGAAAGGGTCCGAAGCGGTCGGCGAGGAAGGCGATCATCTCCCCGGTTCGCCCCAGGCTCGCCGGGGGCCGGGCGGCCAGGTCGCGGGGGAGGACGTGACGGACGGGGACGCCGGCGACGGCCGAGGAGGCGCCGTCCGGGACGAGGCGGTACCCGGGACCGTACACGACCGTGGCGAGGTACGGAGCCATGGGGCCGGGCTCCGACCAGTCGTACGTGGTCGCGCCGATGTCCTCGGTCGTTCCGACGAGGGTCCCGTTGGCCGCGGCGAACACCCCGTCGGGGACGGTGAGGTGGAAGTCGAACGCGGCCTTGTCGAGGGGGTGATCGTTGGCGGGGAACCAGCTGTGGGCGGCGTCGGGCTCGGCGGCGACGTACCGTTCCCCGTCCGGTCCGGTCGCCCAGCCGATGGGGAAGCCGAGCGCCGCGGAGGAGACCGGGCGGGGCGGTCCGGCGTAGGAGACGACGACGGTGAAGGCCGCTCCGGTCCGCACCGCCGACGGTGGGGTGACGACGAGTTCGCTGCCGTCACGGCGGAACCGGGCCGGTTCTCCATCGACGGTGACCGCGGCGACCTCGAACCCCTCCAGGTCGAGGTGGAAGCGGGGCAGGGGCGCCGTCGCCACGGCGTCGATCGCGACCACGCCGGTGAGGGGATCGTCCGGAGCCGAGGGCAGGGTGAGGTCGAGGTCGTAGCGGGTGACGTCGTACCCGGCGTTGCCGAGACCGGGGTAGAGGGGATCACCCAGCGAGCCGGGGTTCGCGCCCGGGAGCGTGGTCGTCGGTCCGCCTCCGCCGACAGGCACCGGTTCCGGTTCCGGCGAGGGCGAAGCGGTGGGGGCCGGCGCCGTAGAGGACGCCGCCGGGGGTGGGACCGGGGGCGTCGTCGGTGGCGCGGCCGTGGCGCACCCTCCGAGGAGGGCGGCGGCGAGGAGGAGGGCGAGCGGCCGGGGGAGGCACCGGGTCATGCTCCCAGTGAAGCAGCGTGGGCGCGGATCCGTCCCCCGCGGAGGTCAGCCGCGTAGTGCGGCGATGACGGCGTCGCCCATCTCGGTGGTGGAGACCGCCGGTCCCCCGGCGGCGATGTCCGGGGTGCGGATGCCGGCGGCGAGGACGCTCGCCACGGCCGCCTCCACCGCGACCGCGGCCTCCTCGAGCCCGAGGGCGTGGCGCAACGCCATCGCCGCGGCGAGGATCGCCGCCAGGGGGTTGGCGATCCCCTTCCCCGCGATGTCCGGCGCGGAGCCGTGCACCGGCTCGAACAGCCCCGGCGGGCCCTCCCCCAGGGAGGCGGAGGGGAGGAGCCCCATGGAGCCGGGGAGCACCGAGGCCTCGTCGGTGAGGATGTCGCCGAAGAGGTTGCCGGTGACGACGACGTCGAAGTCGCGCGGCCGCCTCAGGAGGTGCATCGCCATGGCATCGACGAGGACCACGTCGTACTCGAGGTCCGGGAACTCCTCGGCGACCACGCGGGCCGCGACCCGGCGCCACAGGCGCGAGACCTCGAGGACGTTCGCCTTGTCCACCGAGGTGAGCCGGCCCCGACGGCGCCGGGCCGCCTCTCCCGCCACGCGGACGACGCGTTCGATCTCGGGCACGGTGTACGCCATCCGGTCCCAGGCGAGGCGGCCGTCGGGGGAGAGGTGGGATCCGCCGAAGTAGATGCCACCGATGAGCTCTCTCACGAAGAGGAGGTCGACGTCCCGCACGATCTCGGGTCGCAGCGGTGAGCTGTCGACGAGCGGGCCGAGGGCACGGATCGGCCGGAGGTTGGCGAAGAGCCCCAGGCCGCGGCGGAGGCCGAGGAGCCCGGCCTCGGGCCGTGTCTTCGCCGTGGGGTCGTCCCAGCGGGGACCTCCGACCGCCCCGAGGATGACGGCGTCCGCCTGCCGGCAGGCGGCCAGCGTCGACTCGGGGAGGGGGTCCCCGTACGTGTCGATGGCGACGCCGCCGATGGGCCGCTCCTCGAAGGCGAAGCGGTGTCCGCCGTCCCCGGCCACCGCCTCGAGGACGCGGCGGGCCTCGGCGACGACCTCGGGACCGATGCCGTCGCCCGGGAGGAGGACGAAGCGCGCGGTGACGCCGCTCACTCGTCGTCCCCGAAGGCCGTGGCCGTGGCACCGGCCCGCGCCGCGGCGGCCCGGTTCAGGGCGGCGACGAAGGCCCGGGCCGAACCCTCCACCACGTCGGTGGAGACGCCGCGTCCCGCGTACGTCGCGGCACCGACCTTGACGATGACGTTGACCTCGGCCATGGCGTCGGCACCCGAGGTGAGCGGGCTGACCCGATAGTCGACGAGCTGGGCGGGGATGCCGAAGGCGTCCTGCAGCGCCACGAACGTGGCGTTGACCATGCCGTCTCCCTTGGCGACGTGCCGTTCCTCCGTGCCGCCCCGCGCCACGGTCACCGTCGCCACCGGGGTCGCGTCGCTCCCGCCCTCGAGGTGGATGCCGACGAGCTGGACGACCTCGGCGAGGGCGGCGGTCTCCGCGCCGATGATCGCCCGGATGCCCTCCTCGGAGATCTCGCCCTTGCGGTCGGCGAGCTCCTTGAAACGCTCGAAGGCGCGCTGGAAGTCCACGTCCTCGAGGGTGATCCCCATGTGGGAGAGGGCGTCGGCGAAGGCGGCACGCCCCGAGTGCTTCCCGAGCACGATCTTGCTCCGTTGCCCGATCGACTCCGGATCCATGATCTCGTACGTCGACCGGTCCCGGAGCACGCCGTGCTGGTGGATGCCGGACTCGTGGGCGAAGGCGTTCCGGCCCACGACCGCCTTGTTGTACTGGATCGGGTAGCCGGTGAGCCGGGAGACGAGTCGTGAGGTCTCGAAGATCTGGGTGGTGTCGGCGCCCACCTCGACCCCGAAGTAGTCCTGGCGGGTCTTCACCGCCATGATGATCTCCTCGGTCGAGGTGTTCCCGGCCCGCTCGCCGATGCCGTTGATCGCTCCCTCGATCTGGCGGGCGCCGGCGCGGATGGCCGAGAGCGAGTTCGCCACGGCGAGGCCGAGGTCGTTGTGACAGTGCGTCGAGATGACGACGTCGTCCCGGTCTCCCCGCACCTCGGCGTAGACGCGCTCCATGAGCGCCACGAAGTCGGCGGGGATGGCGTACCCCACCGTGTCGGGGATGTTGATCGTCGTCGCTCCCGCGGCCACCGCCAGACGGCAGGCCTCGATGACGAAGTCGGGGTCGGAGCGGGTCGCGTCCTGAGGGGAGAACTCGACGTCCTCGCAGTACCGCCGCGCCCGGCGTACGCCCTCGTCGATGGAGCGCAGCACCTCCTCGGGGGTCATCCGCAGCATCTGCTCCATGTGGATCGGCGAGGTGGAGTTGAACACGTGGATGCGCTTCCGCTCGGCCCCCTCGAGCGCGTCGGCGGCCCGGTCGATGTCGTCGGGGTGCGTGCGGGCCAGGCTGGCGATCACCGGCCCCCGGACCTCGTTGGCGATGCGGGAGACCGCCTCGAAGTCCCCGGGGGAGGAGGCGGCGAAGCCGGCCTCGATGACGTCGACGCGCAGGCGGGCGAGTTGCGTCGCGATGGCGACCTTGTCGTCGGGGGAGAGCGCGATGCCGGGGGCCTGCTCTCCGTCGCGCAGGGTGGTGTCGAAGATGATGAGGCGGTCGGTCATGGGGGATCCTCTCCTGAGTCGTGCTCGGTCGGCTGGCCGGGGCGCCGGGTCGGCCGCGAGGCGACCGCCCGGCTAGGTAAGGAGCAGGCCGGAGCCGGAGAGCGCCGTCGGGGCCGGAGCCGGGGAGAGGCGTGGGGTCATACGTCGTCCTCGGGTGTCTTCTCGACGAGGAAGGGCATGAGCTCGCGCAGACGACGACCGACGATCTCGACCTCGGAGGCGGCGACCTCGGCGCGGGCCTGCCGCAGGGAGGGCGCGCCGGCCCGGTACTCCTCCATCCACTCGCGGGCGAACTCGCCGGACTGGATCTCGTCGAGGATGCGGCGCATCTCGGTTCGGGTGCGCTCGTCGACGATGCGAGGGCCGCGGGTGATGTCCCCGTACTCGGCGGTGTCCGAGACCGAGTGCCGCATCCAGGCGATGCCACCTTCGTAGAGGAGGTCGACGATGAGCTTCAGCTCGTGGAGGACCTCGAAGTAGGCCATCTCCGCCGGGTACCCGGCGTCGGTGAGGGTCTCGAACGCCGCTCGGATCAGGGCGTCGATCCCTCCGCAGAGGATCACCTGCTCACCGAAGAGGTCGGTCTCGGTCTCGTCGCGGAACGTGGTCTCGATCACGCCGGCCCGGGTTCCCCCGATGGCGTGGGCGTAGGAGAGGCCCAGCGCCTTCGCGTCGCCGGTGGCGTCCTGGTGGACGGCGAGGAGACAGGGGACGCCGCTTCCCTCCACGTACTGGCGGCGGACGAGATGGCCGGGACCCTTGGGGGCGACCATGGCGACGTCGATCTCGGCGGCCGGGGTGATGTAGCCGAAGTGCACGTTGAATCCGTGTGCGAAGAGGAGGGCGTCGCCGGGGGCGAGACGGGACCGGAGCACCTCGTCGTACAGGCTCGACTGCACCTGGTCGGGCACGAGGACCATGATGACGTCGGCCCACTCGGCCGCCACGGCGGGCGTGACGACCTTCAGGCCGGCATCGGTGGCGGTCGTCGTGCGTCGCGAGCCCTCGCGAAGGCCGACGATCACGTCCACGCCCGAGTCCTTGAGGTTCATGGCGTGAGCGTGACCTTGGCTTCCGAAGCCGATCACGGCCACCCGCCGTCGGGCGATGATGGACGGATCCGCGTCGGCGTCGTAATAGATCGTGGTCATCGTTCCTCCCGTCAGGCGGTCCGCAGCCGTGAGCGTTTCGTGCCGGACTTCTGATCCTTCGCCAGCGCGATCCGGCCCGATTTCACCAGGCTCACCACCCCGTAGGTTCGCATGAGCTCGAGGAAGTCCGCCAATCGCGCCGGCTCCCCGGCGACCTCGAAGGTGAGGGTCGCGGCACCCACGTCGACCGCCTTGGCGTCGAAGAGGTTCGCGGCATCGAGGATCTCGCCCCGTCGACCCGCTTCGGCGTTGACGCGCACGAGCATGATCTCACGCTCGACCGTCTCGCCCGGATGGAGCTCGGTCACCTTCACGGTGTGGACGAGCTTGTAGAGCTGCTTCACGATCTGTTCCATCTCGGGGCCGTCGACGACGACGGTCATCCGGGAGAGGCCGGGGTCCTCGGTCGGGCCGACCGTGAGGGAGTGGATGTTGAACCCGCGGCGGGCGAACATCGAGGAGATGCGGGCGAGGACCCCCGGCTTGTTCTCGACCGTCACCGAGATCACGTGCTTCATGCCAGGTCCTCCGGTCCGAGGACGACCTCGTCGTTGGAGCGTCCCGCCGGGACCATGGGGAAGACCATGGCGTCGGGGTCGACCCGGAACTCGACCACGACGGCCCGGTCGTCCACCGCGAGGGCCTTCTCGAGGGCGGGGGTCACGTCGGCGGGCCGCTCCGCCCGGATGCCGACGCACCCCAGCGCCTCGGCGAGCTTGACGTAGTCGGGGGTGTCGTGGCCGAGGTCGACGGCCGAGTACCGCTCGCCGTAGAAGAGCCGCTGCCACTGCTTCACCATCCCGAGGGAGCCGTTGTTCATCACCGCCACCTTGACGGGGATGTGCTCGACCGTCGCGGTGATGAGCTCCTGGAACGTCATCTGGAAGCAGCCGTCGCCGTCGATGGCGAAGACGAGGTCGTCGGGACGCCCCGCCTTGGCGCCGATGGCGGCCGGGATGGCGTACCCCATCGTTCCCAGGCCGCCGGAGTTGATCCAGGTCCGGGGGCGCTCGAACCCCCAGAACTGGGCGGCCCACATCTGATGCTGGCCCACGCCGGCGACGACGATCGCATCGCCGCCGGTGAGCCGGTGGAGCTCCTCGATCACGTACTGCTGCTGGATGGGTCCCTCGGGGGCCTGGTCGTAGCGGAGGGGATGGCGTTCCTGCCACTCCGCCAGCGTCGCGAACCAGGGGACCCGCTCCGGGGGTGGATCGCCGGCGAGGTGGGCCTGCATCGCCTCGATGAGCTGGTCGAGGACGGCGCCGGCGTCGCCCACGATGGGGATGTCGGCGGCCCGGACCTTGCCGATCTCGGCGGGATCGACGTCGATGTGGATCACCGTCGCCTCGGGGGCGAAGGTGGTGGGGTCTCCGGTGACGCGATCGTCGAAGCGGGCGCCGATGGCGACGAGGAGATCGGCGCGTTGCATGGCCATCGTCGCCGTGTAGCAGCCGTGCATCCCCGGCATCCCCAGGGCGAGGGGATGGGAGTCGGGGATGACCCCGCGGGCCATGAGCGTGGTCACCACGGGGAGGTTCGCCAGCTCGGCGAAGCGGCGCAGGGCGTCGGCCGCCTCGGCGGCCACGATGCCGCCTCCGGCGTAGAGGACGGGCCGCCGCGACCGGGCGATGGCGGCGATCGCGGCCCGCACCTGCTTGGGGTGGCCGCGGACGGATGGCCGGTATCCGGGGAGGTCGATCTCTCCCGGGCGATGCCAGGTCATCGTGCCGGCGAGGACGTTCTTGGGGATGTCGACGAGGACGGGTCCGGGCCGACCGGTGGCGGCGAGGTGGAACGCCTCGCGGATGACGTCGGGGATCTCGTTGGGATCGGTGACGAGGTAGTTGTGCTTCGTGCAGGGCATCGAGATACCCCAGGTGTGGGCCTCCTGGAAGGCGTCCATGCCGATGGAGGTCGTCGCCACCTGTCCGGTGATCGCCACGATGGGCACCGAGTCCATGTAGGCGTCCTGAAGCGGGGTGATGAGGTTCGTCGCTCCCGGGCCCGAGGTGGCGAAGGCCACGCCGACCCGGCCGGTGGCGTGCGCGTAGCCGGAGGCCATGTGACCTGCGCCCTGCTCGTGGCGGGCGAGGACGTGACGGATCGAGCTGTCGCGCAAGGGGTCGTAGGCGGGGAGGATCGCTCCGCCGGGGACGCCGAACACGAGGTCGACGGTCTCGTGCTCGAGGGCTCGGATGAGGGCTGCTGCGCCGGTGAGGGTCTCTGCCATGGTCTGCTCCGGTGGTGGGGAGGAGGACGTGGGTCGGGGTACGAAAAAACCCCCCGACGGGTACGGAGGGTTGGGCGCACACGCTCGCTGGCGTATGCGCCTATGTGAGGATGAGTACGAGGGTGGTCGTCATCGGGATCGGCTCCTCCTCCTGCGTCTGCGAGTATGGCACAGCGTGGAGCCGTGTCAAGATCCGCGACGTCGGGCGGACAGGAGAAGGATCGGCGGGGACGGGACGGGACATGAGCGGATTCGGTAGACGGCTCCAGGAGATCCTCGGCCCGGTCATCGAGGCGGCGCGGAAGGTCCTGCGCGACCTGGATGCCGACGAGGTGCCGGCCCGGCTACGGCGGGTCGCCCGCTCCACCGACCGGCGGCTCCCGCCGCCCCTGGCGGCGGCGCTGCTCGGTGAGCTCGAGCGCGACGAGGCCTTCCGAGACCGGGTCGCCGCCGCGGCCGAGGATCTCGAGCCTCCGGCGCGTGGGTTCCTGCGGCGCGACGCGCCGGGGTGGTGGGTCGAGATCGTCGAGGCGGTCGCGGCCCGGGCGGCAGCGGATGCGGAGCAGCGTGCCGTGGAGGCGGAGGAGGAGGTGGCGGTGCTGGAGGATCGCCTCCGTACCTCGCGCGTGCGGACCCGGGCCGCCGAGGACCGCCGTGCCAGTCTGGAGCGGGACCTGCGGCGGAGGATCGAGGAGGGACGGTCCCCGCTGCGTGCCGCCCTGGAGCGACGGCGCCGGGAGGCGGAGGAGGCGCGGGCCGAGCGTGATCGCCTCCGTCACGAGCTCGAGGAGCTCCGGGAGCTCCTCGCCGCGGCTCGGGCTCGGAGCGACGAGCTCACCCGGAGGAACCGGGAGCTCCGCTCTCTGCTGGGAACGACGGCGGAGCGGGCCGCGGCCCGGGACGTCGAGTCGCCGCCTCGGGAGCCGCTCTCCCTGGCGCGATTCCTCGACCGGGTGGCGGCGACGACGGCGCCGTTTCGCGAGCCGGACCTCCCGGACGGGGATCGACCTCCCTCCCGGGCCGCCCTCGCCCTGCCTCCGGGGATCGCTCCGGACACCCCGGCGGCGGTCGATGCCGTCCTCCGGCTCGCCCCCCGGTTCGTGGTCGACGGGCACAATCTCATCGGGGCGGCGGACCCGGCCGCGCTGGCCCGTCCGGAGGCACGGGGCCGGGTGGTGACCCGCCTGCAGTCCCTCGTCCGGCGGGGGGCGACGGTGACGGTGGTCTTCGACAGCGCCCTCGAGGAGGGACGGGGGACGGCCACGGACGACCGCGGTGTCGTGGTGCGCTTCGCGGTGGGAGACACGACCGCCGACGACGAGATCGTGGCCCTCTCCGGGCCGGGCACGGTGGTGGTGAGCAACGATCGTGCCGTGCGGGAGCGTGCCGAGGCGCGGGGTGCGCTGGCGTTGTGGGCCGACGCCCTGCTCGGCTGGCTCGTGCAGGGGTCGGGCCGGGGTGGTGGCCGGTGACGGCGCGACCGGTGCCACGTTTCCGGCGACCGGGACGGGCGACCGTTTCTGTCGGTCCCTCCTCGTACGGTGTCGCGGGACACCGAGACGAAGCCAGCGGAGGAGGATCCCGTGATCATCGACTGTGACGCCTGCGCCATGGAAGGGACCGCGGCGTGCGCCGACTGCATCGTGCCGGCGCTGCTCGCCGAGCATCCCGGCCCGCTTCGCCTCGGGCCGGAGGAGCGAGCGGCGCTCGCCCGCCTCGCCGAGGGGGGTCTCGTGGCGCCGCTCCGACTGGTGCCGCTGCGGAGCACGTCCGGCCCCGGGGGGGCGGCGACCGCGCCGGCCTGGTCCGAACCGGCGGCCGTCTACCCTGGACGGGGATGAGCCCGCGTCGTCCGACCGAGGTTGACCGCCCGTGCGGAGCTGGCTGAACGCGTTGTACGGGGTGGTCCTCCTCGTGGGCGCCTCCGGCCTCCTGGCGTGGGTCGCCGCCGCCGGGGTCGCGGCGTGGGTCGAGGGATGGTCGGCGGTGGACCCGGAGGCGCGCTTCGGTCGGCGGGGGCGCATGGCCGTCGCCGGCGCGGTGGGTTTCGGCATGGCCGGCCTCTCCGCCTCCTTCGCGGGGTGGCCGACGTGGCTCGTCCCACCGGGAGCGATCGCCGGTGCGGGCCTCCTGGCGCTCCTCGCCGGGACGGGCGTCCGGGGAGCGGGGCGGCCATGATCCGGCTCGTCTCCGACGTGCATGGCGCCGCGGCCGCCCTGCGGCGGGTCGTCGCCGCCGGAGGCGGCCCCCTGCTCGTCCTCGGCGACCTCATCAACTTCATCGACTACCGGACGAACGAGGGGATCGTCGCCACGGTGAGCGGCATCGACCTCGTCGCCGAGTTCGTGCGCCGGCGGAGCGTCGGGGACGCGGACGGAGCGCGCCGGCTCTGGCGCGAGTACACCGCGGGGCGCGAGGCGGAGATCCAGCGACGGTACGACGAAGTCGTCGTCGCCGCCTACGCGGAGGTGTGTCCCGCCCTCGAGGGCGGCGAGGTGTACGTGACGTACGGGAACGTCGACCGTCCCGACGTGCTGCGGGAGCACCTCCCCGCGGGGGCGCGCTTCCTCGACGGCGAGATCATCGAGCTCGAGGGCCTCCGCATCGGCATGGTGGGTGGTGGTCTGCAACGCATCGGCACCGCGGGCGAGGTCTCCGACGACGAGATGGCGAGGAAGCTCGACGCGCTCGGTCCCGTCGACGTCCTCTGTACGCACGTCGCGCCGGCCATCCCGGAGCTCGCCACCGACGTCGTCGGTGGGCGGGAGAAGGGGTCGGTTCCCGTCCTCGAGTACCTCCACTCCCGCCAGCCCGCGTTCCACTACTTCGGCGACGTCCACCAGCCGCGCGCCACGACGTGGCGCCTGGGACGGACCCGATGTCGGAACGTCGGCTACTTCCGCGCCACGGGGAGGGCGATCCGTCACGAGTGACGTCGACCTGGAACGACTCGCCGCCGGGTATCGACACCGGCCGCCGTCGCCCGCCTCCCTCCGCCGCGCCGCGGACGCTGTCGCCGGGCTCGAACGGGGGAGCCGAGCCGTCGACGTGGGCGGCGGGCGGGGCGACCACGCCGCGGTGTGGGCCCGTCGGGGGCTCTTCGCCGTCGTCCTCGACCCCGCGGCGGGAATGCTGCAGGCCGCGGCGCGGCGTGCCGGCGTCCGTGCCGTCGGGGGGAGCGCCCAGGCGCTGCCCTTCCGGTCCGGCTCCTTCCATCTCGTGTACTTCCACCTCTCCATCCACTACGGGGACTGGCGGCTCGCGCTCGAGGAGGCGGTGCGCGTCCTCGTCCCCGGAGGCCGTGTGGAGGTGTGGACGCTCGGCCCCGAGCATCACGCTCGTTCCCACCTGGCGCGGTGGTTCCCCTCGGTGGCCGAGATCGACCGGCGGCGCTTCCCCGGGCCCGGCGCGCTGGCGAGCCACCTGGAGACGCTCGGATGCCGGGTCGGGGTCGCCTCCCGACCCGAGGCGGTGTGGCGGAGGGCCGGCGACTGGGTCGCCGCGGTCCGGGCGGGCTTCGTGAGCACCCTCCAGCTCCTCGCTGCGGAGGAGATCGAGGCGGGTCTGCGGCGCTTCCGCCGTGAGCATCCCCGTGACGACGAGGTCGTGACGTACGAGCTGGGGTACGTCCGCGTCCGGGCGGCGCCCTGATACGCTTCGCAGCGCGCGAGCAGGGAAGGCGCATGGAAGGCACGGTGCAGAAGATCGAGGTCTCGGCTCCACCCGACCACGTGCACGAGGTGGCCCTCGACCTCGAGAGCTACCCCGAGTGGGCCGGCGGTGTCCGCTCCGTCTCGGTCACCGAGACCGACGAGGAGGGACGGCCCCACCGGGCGGATTTCGTCGTCGACGCGATGATCAAGGAGATCGCGTACACCCTCGAGTACGAGTACGGGGAGACGGGGTTCTCCTGGACCGCGATCCCCAACGAGGATCTCGTCGCCCTCGAGGGCAGCTACGAGTTCCACGAGCTCCCCGACGGCGGGACCGAGGTCGTCTACGCCCTCCGTGTGGAGCCGGCGTTTCGCGTGCCCGGCTTCCTGCGCCGCCAGGCGGAGCGGCAGATCGTCGGCACCGCGCTGCGAGGGCTGAAGCGGCGGGCCGAGGCCACCGCTTGATGCGTGTCATCCTCGTCACCGGGAAGGGCGGGGTGGGGAAGACCACGGTGGCGGCGGCGACCGCGATCCGCTCGGCGGACCTGGGACACCGGACCCTCGTCATGTCGACCGACCCGGCCCACTCCCTCGCCGACGCCTTCCAGGTGGGCCTCGGCGATGCGCCCACCCGCGTCGTCGAGCGGCTCGACGCCCAGCAGATCGATGCCCAACAGCGACTCGAGGAGGCGTGGGGCGCCGTACGCGACTACCTGACCGAGCTGTTCGACTGGTCGGGCCTCAAGGGCGTGGAGGCGGAGGAGCTGACGGTCTTCCCGGGGATGGACGAGATCTTCTCCCTGGCGAACGTGCGCGACCACGTCCGCTCGGGCCGGTACGACGTGATCGTCGTCGACTGCGCCCCCACCGCCGAGACGCTGCGACTGCTGAGCCTGCCCGAGGTCATGTCCTGGTACATGGAGCGGATGTTCCCGCTCGGGCGCCGGGTCACGAGGGTGGTCCGTCCGGTGCTCAGCCGGGTGTCGAGCCTGCCCGTGGCCGACGACGAGGTCTTCGAGGCGGTCACCCGCTTCTACGAGCGCCTCGAGGGCATTCGGGAGATCCTCTCCGACCCGGAGGTGACCTCGGCGCGGCTGGTGATGAACCCGGAGAAGATGGTCATCTCCGAGGCGCGTCGCACGTACACCTACCTCGGGTTGTTCGGGTACGCGGTGGACGCGGCCATCGTCAACCGCGTCCTCCCGGACCGCGTCACCGACCCCTACTTCCGGCGGTGGCGGGCGATCCAGCGGGAGCATCTCGCCACCGTGGAGGAGAGCTTCGCGGGGGTGGAGATCCAGACCCTGCGGCTCTTCGACGAGGAGATGGTCGGCGTCGCCAGACTGCGCATCGTCGGCGAGGAGCTGTACGGGGAGCGGGATCCCACCGCCCGTCTGTCCCGGGTCCGCCCCTTCCGGGTGGAGGAGGAGACCGGGGAGGACGGGACCGATCGGCTCGTGCTCGTCCTCGCCATCCCGCTGGCGGAGCGGGGTGAGCTCGACGTCCTGCGGCACGAGGACGAGCTCGTCGTCACCGTGGGCCGGTACCGGCGGTCCATCCTCCTGCCCGACTCCCTGCGCCGTCGGGATGTGTTGCGGGCGCGGCTTGCCGAGGGCGAGCTGCGGGTCACGTTCGGGGTGAAGGAGTGAGCGACATGTACGAGCGGATCCGGGAGCAGAAACCGTTCCGGAGAGGGCTCCGCCGCGCCGGGATCCACTTCGTCCGCGCCGCCTACGAGGTGGCCGTCGGGATGGGGGCGATCCTCGAGGAGGTCGTCGCCGTCGTCCGTGAGGAGCCGCACGAGGAGGACCGGCCCGAGGGCCCGACCCACATCGAGGTCGAGTAGTCGCACGCGGTCGCCGTGTCGAGCCCCTAGCCTCTTGCCGGTCATGACGACCATCGGGATCGACATCGGCGGGACGAAGGTGCTCGCGGTCCGTCTCGACGACGCGGGCACCGTCGTCGACCGGGAGCGCATGGACACGCCGCGCGCCACCGAGGTGCCGGCTCGGGTCGCCGCCGAGGCGGCCCGCTCCGTCTGGTCCGGGGACGTCACCGCCGTGGGGGTCGGCCTCGCCGGCCTGGTCCGGTGGCCCGAGGGCGTCTTCGTCTGGGGACCCCACGTCCCGGGCACCGACCTGCCGGTGCGGGCGATCCTCGAGAACGAGCTCGGGGTGGCCGTCGTCGTCGACAACGACGCCAACGTCGCCGCGTGGGGGGAGCTCGAACTGGGCTCCGCCCGCGGCTACCGGAACGTGCTCGTGGTGACGCTCGGCACGGGCATCGGAGGCGGGATCGTCATCGACGGCGCCCTGTACCGGGGGGAGTCCTTCGCCGGGGAGTGGGGACACATGCAGTACGACCCGGGCGGGATCCTCTGCGACTGTGGCAAGCGGGGATGCTGGGAGACGGTCGCGTCGGGTCCCGCGCTCGTTCGGCTCGCCCGCGAGGTGATGGCCCTCAACCCGGACAGCTCCTTCGCGCGGCGTTTCGAGAGGACCCCGCCGACCGGCGAGGCCATCACCGCGGCCGCCGACGCCGGCGACGAGATCGCCCGCGGACTCGTCGCCCAGGTGGGTGGGGAGCTGGGACGGGGACTGTGCAGCCTCATCAACGTCTTCGATCCCGAGGTCGTCGTCGTGGGAGGCGGGCTCGGGTCGGTGGGGGAGTCCATCCTCGGCCCCGCCCGACGGGTGGTGGCCGACTGTCTGCACGGCGGCGTCCACCGGCTCGTCCCGCCCATCCTCGTCGCCGGGCTCGGTCCCGACGCCGGCGCCATCGGTGCCGGCCGGCTCGCTCACGCCGTCGTCACCGGCGCCGTAGTCCTCGGATGAGCGTCTCGCCGACGGCTTTGGCGGGTGGCTCCCGACCGCTCGCGGCGGTACCGGAGGTGGTGCCGCCCCGTCGCCGTCCCGGCGACGTCCTGCGGGAGGCGCTGCTCGTCCTTCCCCATCTCCTCCGGCTCCTCGTCCGGCTCCTGCGCGATCCGCGGGTGCCCATGCGCCGTAAGGTGCTGGCCGGCGCCGTCCTCGCCTACGTGGTCGCGCCGGTCGATCTCGTGCCGGACGTCCTCCCGGGGGTGGGGCAGCTCGACGACGTCGTCCTCGTGCTCGTCGCGGTCCACCTCCTCCTCCGGGGCGCCGGCCGGGAGGTCGCCCTCGAGCATTGGGACGGCTCCGAGGACGCCCTCGACCTCGTCGACGCGTTCTTCGCCTTCGGCATGGAGCTGCTGCCGGGGCCGGTCCGGCGTTTCCTCGCGCGCTGATCACGCAGTACCCTGCCGCGTCATGCGGTTCCGACGGGTCGACGACCTCCCCCCGTACGTCTTCGCCGAGGTGAATCGGCGCAAGCTCGAGGCGCGTCGCGCCGGCGTCGACGTCGTCGATCTCGGCTTCGGGAACCCGGACCTCGCCTCGCCGCCGGTGGTCGTCGAGAAGCTCGTCGAGGCTGCCCGGAACCCGCGGAACCATCGCTACTCGGCGTCCCGGGGCCTCCCCAACCTGCGACGAGCCGTCGCGGACCGGTACCGGCGGCGCTTCGGCGTCGAGCTGGATCCGGAGAGCGAGGTGATCAACACCATCGGCGCCAAGGAGGGGCTCTCCCACCTCATGTGGGTGCTGCTCCAGCCCGGGGACGTCGCGCTCGTCCCCGAGCCCTCCTACCCGATCCACATCTACGGTCCCGCGCTCGCCGGGGCCGAGGTCCACCGGGTGAACCTCTCGACCGATGTCGACTTCTTCGATCGGCTCCTCCTCGCCTTCCAGCGATCCTGGCCTCGACCGCGGGTCATCGTGGTGTCCTTTCCTCACAACCCCACGACCGCATGCGTCGACCTCGACTTCTTCGAGCGCCTCGTCGCCTTCGCCCGGGAGCACGAGGTCTTCGTCGTCCACGACTTCGCGTACGCGGACATCGCCTTCGACGGCTACGAGCCTCCGAGCCTCCTCCAGGCCGCCGGCGCCAAGGAGATCGGGGTGGAGCTGTACACCCTCTCGAAGAGCCACTCGATGGCGGGGTGGCGGGTCGGGTTCGTGGTGGGAAATCGCGAGGCGATCGCCGCGCTCGCCCAGCTCAAGTCGTACCTGGACTACGGGACGTTCCAACCGATCCAGATCGCCGCCATCATCGCGCTCAACGAGTGCGACGATCACGTCCCCACGGTGGTGGAGACGTACCGGCGGCGGAGAAACGTCCTCGTCGAGGGGCTGCGTCGGGCGGGCTGGTCCGTGCCGAGCCCCCGGGGCACGATGTTCCTGTGGGCGCCCATTCCGGAGCGGTACCGGGCCATGGGGTCCCTCGAGTTCGCCCTCCACCTCCTCGACGAGGCGAAGGTCGCGGTGAGTCCCGGCGTCGGCTTCGGTCCGTCCGGCGAGGGGTTCGTGCGCTTCGCCCTCGTGGAGAACGAGCACCGAATCTCCCAGGCCGTGCGCGGGATCCGCCGCGTGCTCGCTCGGGGGGACTCCGCCCCCGCACCCTCCGTCCACGCCGGGCCCGGCGCGCGCTAGCCTCCCGTCGGTCACCACGGCGGTCGTGGCGCGAAACCTCGGCGGCCTTCTGGTGGTCCGATCGCCGTACCGTCCCCGACAGCGGAGTGCGCATGCCGCCACGATTCGCCATCCTCTTCCCCGGCCAGGGCAGCCAGCGGGTCGGCATGGGCGCGGATCTCTTCGCCGCACGGCCGGACCTCCTGGGTCGCCCCGCGGACGAGGTGCTCGGGTGGTCGCTCGCCGAGGTCGTCGCCCACGGCCCCGAGGAGGAGCTCACCCGCACCGATCGAGCCCAGCCCGCCCTGTACGCGGTGGCGTATGCGCTCTGGAGCGAGCTCGCCGCGACACTCGATCACCCACCGGCGGCGGCCGCCGGACACTCCCTGGGCGAGTACACCGCGCTGGCGGCGGCGGGAGCCCTCTCCTACCCGGCCGGGTTGCGGCTCGTCGCGGAACGGGGCCGCGCCATGGAGGAGGCCGCCCGTGCCGAGCCCTCCGGCATGGCGGCGCTCCTGGGGGCGACGCCCGAGGTCGCCGCGGCGATCGCGCGGCGGCGCCGTGAGGAGGGAGGCCGGCTGTGGGTGGCGAACCTCAACGCCCCGGGACAGGTCGTGCTGGCGGGGGGCGCCGTGGACGTCGAGTGGCTCGTCGCCCGCGCCAGGGAGCTGGGAGCCCGGCGCGCCATCCCGCTGACGGTCGCCGGCGCCTTCCACTCGCCGTTCATGGCCTCCGCCGCGGCCCGCCTCGCCGACGCGCTCGCCGCCACCTCCTTCGCGCCGCCACGGTTCCCCGTCTACGCCAACGTCACGGCGCGACCCGCGACGGAGCCCCGCCGCCTCCTCGCGGAGCAGCTCGTTGCCCCGGTCCGGTTCGCGGAGACGCTCGAGCACATGGCGGAGGCGGGCATCGAGGTCTTCGTCCATGTCGGGCCCGGGGACGTGACCGCAGGGCTGGCTCGTCGCACGGTGCCCGGTGCGGAGGTGCTCGTCTGCTCACGGCGGGCGGACGTCCCCGAGGTCGCCGCCCGGCTGTCGGTACGATGATGGAGCGGAGGGAGAGGAGACGATGCCGAGAGGAACCATCACCGGCTGGGGGCGTTGCACTCCCGCCCCCGTCCTGACGAACGAGGATCTCGCGGGGGTGATGGACACCTCCGACGAATGGATCACGACGCGGTCGGGGATCAAGGAACGTCGCATCGCCCACGTGCGGAACACCGACATGGCGGTCGTCGCCGGCCGGCAGGCGCTCGCCGCCGCCGGGCTCGACCCCCTGGAGATCGACTTCGTCGTCGTGGCCACCTGCACCGGCGACCGGCAGATCCCCGCCGAAGCCTGCTACGTCCAGGCCGAGATGGGCATGGCGCGGGCCGGGGCGATCGACGTGAACGCCGGATGCACCGGGTTCATCTACGGACTCGAGCTCGCCAACGGCCTCATCGCCGCCGGGAGCGCACGGCGCATCCTCGTGATCGGCTCGGAGAAGCTCTCCCCCTACCTCGACTTCACGGAGCGTTCCACGGCCGTCCTCTTCGGAGACGGGGCCGGCGCGGTCGTCCTCGAGGCGACCGACGGCGACGACGGGATCCTCTCCATCAACACGGGTGCCGACGGAACCCTGACCGGTTCGCTGACGGCCACCGGGGCGGGGACCGAGTTCGCCGGGAACCCGGCGCCGCTGCGGATCGAGATGGACGGGCGTGAGGTCTTCCGCCACGCCGTGGTGCGCATGGGCGCCGCCGCGGTCCGGGCCGTGGAGGACGCCGGCCTCGACCTCGCCGACGTCGATCTCCTCGTTCCACATCAGGCGAACATCCGCATCATCGACGCGGTGGCGAGGCGACTCGGTCTCACCGAGGGGCAGGTCTATACGAACATCCAGTCCTACGGCAACACCTCGGCGGCGAGCATCCCCATCGCCCTGACCGAGGCGCTCGAGGAGGGATGGGTCCGACCCGGAGCCCACGTCGTGCTCGCCGCGTTCGGCGCGGGCCTGACCTGGGGGGCGACCACCGTGCGGTGGGGAGGACGGGTCACGCCGGTGGGACGGAGCGACGCCGCGCTGCCCCCGACCTCCGAGACCGGTCTCGAGATCCTGCTGCGGCTCCAGGAGGCGAAGTCGCGATGAGCCGCATCGTCCTCGTCACGGGAGGCTCCCGCGGGATCGGCCGGGCCATCGCCCTGCGCCTGGGGAGCCGGGGGCATCGCATCGCCGTGAACTACGCCACGAACGAGGAGGCCGCGGCGCGGGTCGTGGCCGCCATTCGCGCCGAGGGCGGCGAGGCGATGGCGGTGCGTGCCGACGTGGGGGACGAGGCGGCGGTCACGTCGATGTTCGAGCAGATCGGCACGGAGCTGGGGAAGGTCGAGGTGCTCGTGAACAACGCGGGCATCACCCGCGACGATCTCCTCCTCCGGATGCGACCTGCGGAGTGGGACGACGTCATCCAGACGAACCTCCGGTCCGTGTATCTCTGCACGCGTGCCGCCCTCCGGGGAATGCTGCGCGCCCGCTGGGGGAGGATCATCTCGATGAGCTCGGTCGCCGGGATCTCGGGGAACCCGGGCCAGGCCAACTACGCGGCTTCGAAGGCGGGGATCATCGGCTTCACCCGTGCCGTGGCCAAGGAGGTGGGATCGCGGGGTATCACCGCCAACGTGGTCGCGCCCGGTTTCATCGAGACGGACATGACGGCCGCACTCGGTCCCGACGTCGCCGGCGACGTGGTCGAGCGGATCGCCCTCGGCAGGCTCGGCCGTCCGGAAGAGGTGGCGTCGCTGGTCGGCTATCTTGCCTCCGACGATGCCGCCTACATCACCGGCCAGGTCATCGTCGTCGACGGTGGCCTGGCCCTGTAGCGATCACCGGAAGGAGGCTGACGGCCATGGAGCGAGCCGAGATCGAGTCGAAGTTGGTCGACCTGCTCGTCGAGGAGCTCGGTATCGAGCGTGAGAAGATCTCGATGGACGCGAAGTTCGAAGAGGATCTCGAGGTCGACTCGCTCGGCGTCGTGGAGCTCCTCATGGCGCTCGAGGACAACTTCGGCGTGAAGATCCCGGACGAGGAAGCCGAGCAGATCGGCACGGTGGGAGAGGCCGTCGACCTCGTCGAGAAGAAGCTGAACGCTTGAAGGAGACGCCGATGAGCCGTCGACGCGTCGTCGTCACCGGCCTCGGGACCGTCAACCCGTTGGGGGGGAACGTCGGCGCGTTCTGGAAGAACGCGCTCGCCGGGGTCTCGGGGGTCGGACCGATCACGCGCATCGACGCCTCCGACCTCGCGGCGCGCATCGCCGCCGAGGTGGAGGACTTCGACGTCGAGACCTTCATGAGTCGCCGTCAGGCGCGACGACTCGACCGGTACGCCCAGTTCTTCTGGGCCGCCACGAAGGAGGCCCTCGAGGACGCGGGCATCGCCTACGAGGAGGACGACCCGGAGGCGCTGCGCGCCGGTGTCGTGGTCGGGACCGGGATCGGCGGCATGGAGACGTTCGAACACGAGTTCGACACGCTCTTCCACGTCGGGCCCCATCGGCTCAGCCCCTACGGCATCCCCCGGATCATCTCGAACATGGCCGGGGGGGTGGTCTCGATCGACTTCCGTCTCTACGGTCCCAACACCTGCGTCGTCACCGCGTGCGCGGCCTCGGCGAACGCCGTGGGGGACGCCGCGGAGATCATCCGGCGCGGTGCCGCCGACGTCATGGTCGCGGGCGGGGCCGAGGCGCCGATCACCCGCTTCGCCATGGGCGGGTTCTGCCAGGTCCGCGCGCTGAGCACCCGCAACGACGAGCCGCCCCGCGCCAGTCGACCCTTCGACCTCGACCGCGACGGCTTCGTCATGGGGGAGGGCGCCGCGGTGCTCGTCCTCGAGGAACGGAGCCATGCGATCGCCCGCGGCGCGACGATCTATGCCGAGCTGCTCGGCTACGGGATGTCCGCGGACGGCTACCACATCACCCTCCCTCGACCCGGCGGTGCCGGGGCCGCCCGGGCGATGCAGGCCGCGCTCGACGACGCGCACGTGGCCCCGGGCGACATCGACTACATCAACGCCCATGGGACCTCGACCCAGGCGAACGACAGCACCGAGACGGTGGCGATCAAGTCGGTGTTCGGCGACGCCGCCTACTCCGTGCCCGTCTCCTCGACGAAGTCCATGACGGGACATCTCCTCGGCGCGGCCGGCGCCGCGGAGTCCATCGTCTGCATCCTCGCCATCAGGGACGGTGTCGTGCCGCCGACGATCAACTACGAGACGCCGGATCCGGAGTGTGACCTCGACTACGTGCCGAACGAGGCCCGCGAGGTTCCGGTGCGGATGGCGATGACGAACTCCTTCGGCTTCGGGGGCCACAACGTGGCGCTCGTCTTCGGTGTCGCCGACTGAGGTCAGTCGCAGGCGCCGTCGGGTCCGCAGCCGGTGATCGGTGGAGGTCGGTCGGCGGCGACCGCGGCGCGGTACTCGTCGAACGAGCGGGCCACGAGCGCGACGACGATGCCGACCCCCACGAGGGCACCGGCGCCGGTGAGGACCGCCGCCAGCACCTCCAGCCGGGGACACGCGGCGGGGAGACAGAGGGCGTGGGTCACGCCGCCGCCGGCGAGCGCGCCTCCCGCCGTGGCGACGAGCACCGGCACCGCAACGAGGACCCGCACCCGGAGCGCCACCGCGCCGACGGCGAGAACGACACCGACGGCGCCGGCGGCGACGAGTCCCGGGAAGCCCCCGAGGACGGCGCCGGCCGCCGCGAACGTCGCGGCGGCGAGGAGGACGACGGAGACGTCTCTCACGTCCGCGGCTCCCGGTGCGGCGACGGGGGGGTCACCGGGCGTCGGGTCGCGCCGACCACGGCGCGTGCCGCGCCCCGCCAGGCGAGTCCGGTGAGGACGGCGAGTGCCACCAGGAGCGGGATGGCTCCCGGGAGCCCGGTGGTCCATGCGGCGAGGACGCCGAGTACGGGCAGGGCGATCCGGAGTCCCCACAGCGCCGGGAGCGAGGCGCGTCCGTAGCCCCAGGCGAGGAGGAGGCCGAGCAGGGCGAGGAGGAGCAGCGCGGCGGAGGGGCCGGACGGCGCGACGATGCCGGCGAGCGGCACGAGCGTGAGGCTCCCCAGCGTGAGGGCGGTGGGGACGGGCCCGGGACCGTCGGCGGAGGGCCGGCGGCGCAGCCAGATGCGGAGCCAGGGTCCGGTGAGCCCGACGATCGTGGCGCCTGCGGCGAGGATGCCGAGGAGGCGAGGCGCGTCCAGTTCCCCCGTGATGGCGACGGCGAGTCCGCCGAGTGCGGTCGTCAGCCCGACGTACCGTGCCCACGGGGCGTGGACGAGGAGGATCCCGGCGCACGCCACGATGGTGAAGAGGAGGAAGCCGACCGCGAGCGTGGCCGCGGCGAGGACCGCGAACGGCGCGGGCGTCGCGACGAGCACGACGGCCCAGAGGAGGCCGTCGGCGGCGACGATTCCACTGATGACGAACGGCGCACGGGCCATGGCATCGTCCTCGAGAGGTGCCGGAGGGTCCCTTTCCCGGGTCGGCGCTCCGAGCGGGTCGGCAGCCCGGATCCTAGCCGTGCTCGAGGAGCGGCCCGGGAGGGTCCCAGCGTGCGATCTCCTGCCAGGGCCGCCCACGGCCGTGGGGTGCCTCGAGGTGGAGGACGGTGGCGTGTCCCGGCTTGTCGACACCGAAGGTCGTCCAGGAGCGGCCCGTGAGGAGGATCCTCGCCGCCTGGATCGGGTCCTGATGGGACACGACCACGAGGGCGCCCCCGGCGGTCGCCACGTTCCGGCGGAGAACGCCCGCGACGCGCTCGGCGAGGGCCGCCAGGGACTCGGGGGCGAAGGGGAGGGACCGGGGATGGTCGAGGTACGCCTCGAGCTCCCCGGGGAACGCGGTGGGGAGCTCCTCCCAGCGTCGTCCCGCCCAGCGGGAGGAGAGTCGCCACTCGGTGAGCTGCTCCTCGACGACCGGGACGAGACGATGGGGCGCGGCGATCGCCGCCGCGGTCTCTCGTGCTCGCCGGAGGGGGGAGGTGAGCACCGCGGCGACCGGGATCGAGGAGAGATGGGCCGCCGCGGCCTCCGCCTGGGCCCGGCCACGTGTCGTCAGGGGGAAGCCGGGGAGATCCGCGTACACGAGATGCCGGGGATTCCGTACCTCGCCGTGGCGGACGAGCAGGACGGGGGTCCGGGCGGGCATCGGCGTAGCGTACCGGCGGCTACGGTGGAGACCATGGCGCGTGGCTGTCCGGATCCGTTCGCCGAGCACGTCGTCCACGTGGACATGGACGCGTTCTTCGTCGAGGTGGAGCGGCTCGACGATCACCGCCTGCGGGGGCGACCCGTCGTCGTGGGCGGGCTCGGCCGGCGCGGGGTCGTCGCCTCCGCCAGCTACGAGGCACGGGCGCGCGGCGTGCACTCGGCGATGCCGATCGGGGAGGCGCGCCGGCGGTGCCCGGAGGCCGTGTACCGTCCTCCGAGCCCCGCGCGGTACCGGGCGGTCTCGCGGCGGATCCTCACCCTGCTCGAGGCCTTCACGCCCTTCGTGGAGGCGGCCTCCATCGACGAGGCGTTCCTCGACGTGGAGGGTCTGCGGCGCCACTTTCCCGACGTCCGGACGGTGGGCGAGGAGATTCGCCGCCGGGTCCGCGACGAGATCGGCCTGCCCTGCTCCGTGGGGATCGCGACGAACCGGGTAGTGGCGAAGCTGGCTTCCGGGAGGGCGAAGCCCGACGGCCTGCTGCTCGTCCCCGTCGGGACCGAGGAGGCGTTTCTCGCTCCGCTGCCCGTCGGTGCGCTCCCGGGGGTGGGAGCCGCCACCGGGGCCCTGCTCGAGGAGCTCGGCGTGACCACGGTTGGAGGGCTGCGCGAGGTCCCGGTCCCGGTGCTCGAGAAGCGCCTGGGCCGGTCCCTGGGGCGTCATCTCGCCGCGCTGGCGCGGGGACGGGACGCCCGGGCGGTGACGGGGAGCGCCCGGACGCACTCGATCTCGGTGGAGGAGACGTTCGCCACCGACCTCGTCGGTGGCGACGCGATCCGGCGGGAGCTGCTCCGCCTGTGCGATCGTCTGGCCGGTCGTCTCGCCCGGGCGGGCCGGCGCGGGCGAACCGTCACCCTGAAGGTCCGGGATGCGCAGTACCGGACGGTGACCCGCTCGGCGACGCTCGTCGATCCGATCGTGGCCACTCAGGAGCTCTGGTCCGTGGCACGGCGGCTCCTCGACCGGGCCCGGGTCGGCGAGGGGAGGATCCGCCTCCTCGGCCTGGGCGTGGCGGGGCTGGTGGGTGAGGACGCCCCGGTCCAGCTCGCACTCGACGATCCCGATCGCGAGGCGCTCGCCGCGGTGGCGGCCCGGATCCGAGCTCGGTTCGGGGAGGAGGCGTTGCGCCCGGCCCGCCTCGCGGAGCGGCCGGAGGCGGGGGAGCGGGCTTGAGGAGAGGTGCCTCACCGGGCCTGCTCGGTGGCACCCGGCGGTATACTGCGGAGGCGAACCGCAAGCGACGCACAAGGTGACGGCATGCCGCTCGACGAGCGTGAGCAGCGGATCCTCGAGGAGATCGAACGCCATCTCTACGAGGAGGACCCCAAGCTCGCGCAGAAGGTCAAGGCCACGCTCGGGTCGCGGAGTCGGCGGCGGCAGCGCCTCGCCGTTCTCGGCTTCGTCGTGGGCCTCGTGGTGATGCTGGGCTCGTTCACGAGCTCGGCGGTGATCGCCGGCTTGGGCTTCATCCTCATGGTGGCCTCGGCCGGATGGCTCGCCATGATGGTCCGGTCCGGCCGTGGCGACGGTGCCCAGGGAGGCGCGGCCGAGGGGTGGCTGGACCGGCTCCGTGACCGCTGGCGTCGCGGCCGCTAGGCTCCCCGCTCCGGCGGGAGTCGGGTCGACTAGGGTGCGCGGTGGAGCTTCGGGTCGCCGCCGGGACGATCGGGTCGAGGAGATCGGGAGGGAGTGCGTTGGAGGGTTTCACCGCTCAGCAGGCCACGAAGCTGACGTCCTGTACTCCTCACCAGCTCCGATACTGGGACAAGGTGGGCCTGGTGAAGCCCTCGATCCAGGAGACCGGCGGCCGACCCGGGAAGCGGCGCCTCTACTCCTTTCGTGATCTCGTCGCCCTTCGGGTCGTCAAGAGCCTCCTCGACAACGGCATGTCGGTGCAGCGGGTGCGGCGGGCCTGGGACTACCTGCGGCGGACGGCCGACATGGACACGCATCTCGCCGAGGTCCGTCTCGTCACCGACGGCCGCTCCATCTTCAAGGTGGCGCGCGACGAGGAGGAGCTCCTCGACGCCCTCCGCCAGGGCCAGTTGGCCTTCTTCGTCGCCATCGACGAGATCGCTCGGACCGTCGAGGACGACGTCACCCGCTTCGAGCTCGACCGGGACCGGTTCCTCGAGATGCTGCGGCGGGTCGAGGACGACGTCCTCTCCGAGACGGAGGCCGCCGGCTGAGGCGCCGCGGATCGGCGCTCCGCCTCAGCGGGCGAGACGGCGCCGGAACGGAGACGAGACGCGGTACCAGGCCAGGAGACGACGTGGCCACGGAGTGCGTGCGACGAGGTGCTCCACGGCTCGCCGCAGGGAGACCTCGACGGTCTCGCGTGCGACGGGCGCCGGCACCCGTCCCGGGGGGCCGTACACGACCGAGGAGTAGATCCGAGCGAGGGGCAACAGGCGCTCCTCGTCGGCGCGCCGTGCGACCTCCATGGGGGTGAGCGCCGGATCGGGCGCGAGACCTGCATCGTCGAGGCGGACGAGGATCTCCTCCCAGGCGGCGACGACGTCGCCGGCCCGGGCGCGGCGGAGGCGACGCCGTCGCCGTGCCCACGTCAGGAGAGGGAGGGCGAGCGCGAACGCGGCGAGGAGGAGCAACCCGGCGAGCATGCGGGCGGTGCCGAGCCCGTCGGTGGGCGCCGCCTCGTCGCCCCCGCCCGAGGCGACGAAGCGCCGGTCGGGCCGGTCGGCGGAGGCGATCACCGGGGGGGCACCGGCCGAGTCGGGTATCGGGGCTCGGGCGGGCTCGACGATCTGCCCGAGGTAGGCGGTGATCCCGAAACCGAGCCGGGCGTCGAGGTCCGCCGAGGTGACCGGATTGGCACCGTCGCTGCGGGGAGTGGGGTCGAAGCGGACCCAACCCTGGCTGGGGACCCACAGCTCCACCCAGGCGTGCGCGTTGCGCTCCCGGACCACGACCCGGTTCCCACCGATCCGGTCGCCCGGCGTGAAGCCGAGGACGACGCGGCTCGGCACCCCGACCGTGCGGGCCATCACCGCCATCGCCGTGGCGAACTGCTCGCAGTAGCCGCGCCGATAGTCGCGGTTCGCGGGGGAGGCGTCGAAGAGCCAGGAGGCGATGGTCGCCGCGTCGTTCCCCGGCGTGACCGCGACGTCGTACGTGAACCCGCCGGAGACGCGGAACCACTGCTCGAGGGCGAGACCCTTCTCGAAGGGGGTCTTCAGGAGGCGGGTGAGGAGGAGGGCCTGACGGGCGATGCGCGGGTCGAGATCGGGGGGCAGCTCGAGGTAGTGGTCCTGGTCGGGGAGGTCGCGCCGGGGCGGCCCCCGCCGCGGCGTGGGGAGGGTGGCCTCCCCGGCGGCTGCCGCGGCGGCGAAGAGGGGGGAGAGGGACCCGTCGGGGGTGGAGACGACCGCGGCGAGATCGAGCCGGGGTACGTCGGCGGTGACGGTGTACGCCAGTCCCGGGTAGGAGAGGCCGCCGTCGTAACGGAGCGCCGCGTCGGCGGTGCGGACCCGGAGGTTCACCGCGACGGACGGATCGGCGGCGGTCACCTCCACCGGCCGGTACGGGGCGGGAAGCCAATCCATGGTGAGGGCGCGGATCTCGACGCGGGCCCGAATGCGCCGCGTCGGGCCCACGTACTCCTCGCCGGGATCCTCCCAGGGGCCCCCGTCGAGCGGGACGAGGTGGGGCGTGGGCGCGTACCACTGGCCGCCGTCGAAGGCGTCGAGGGTGAGGAGACGGAAGGAGACCCCCTCGGGGGGGACGTCCCCCTCGATCGTCGCGGTGAAGACGGGCGTGTTGGCACGCGAGACGAGTCCCTTCTGGATGGCGACGAAGGGGTTGTAGGCGACGCCGCCGACGGCGTTCCCCGCCAGGCCGACGTGGGTACGCCACGGCAGCGTGCCGCCGGCGGGCACGCGGCCGTCGAGCAGGACGACGGCGAGGAGCGCGGCGAGGACGATCGTCCCGAGCAGGGCGAGAGCCTGGAGGGAACCCACGATGCGGGTCCGCCCCCCGCGCCCTCCCCGTTCCGCCGCCGGGGGAGGAGGACGGGTTCGTCTCGCGTCGGCGGCCACGATGGTCGCCACGGCGAGCACGAGGAAGATCGCCACCGCGGGGAGGGGTGTCGCCGGCCGATCGATGGTGGCGAGCACCACCCCGACCGACAGGGGCGGGAGGAGCCCGAGGAGCGGGCGACGGGTGCCGAGACCCCAGACGACGACGGCGGTCAGGATCCAGGCGGCGGCGGCGAGGAGGGCGACGAGTCCCGGGCGAGGCACCACCGGTGCGGCGCCGTAGCGGACGAGCGCGACGGCTCGAGCCAGCTCCTCGAGCGCGGCGCGCAGTGTCCCCGCCGAGGGGAGGAGCGGGGCAGCGGCGGGCCCGGCGATCCGGAGGACCGTGACCGTCACCCCGACCACGCCGGTGAGGGTCGCGACGATCGGGCCCCGGCCCGCCGTGAGCACGAGCCCCGTCGTCGCGGCGCCCAGGAGCGCGGCCACGAGGACGAGGAGCGGCCAGGGGGTGCCCTCGGTCGTCGGTCGAACGACACGCAGCAGGAACCAGGAGGCGAACGCGAGGGACGCCGCCCCCGTCAGCCAGCGGTACCGGTCGCCCATGGGAGTCCCATCGCGGTTCGCCAGGCCGGGGCCCAGGGTTCCGCCGGATCGGCGTACACGGTCACCGCCCCCGTGCGCGCCAGCGCCGACCGGTCGCGGATCTCCGGGGGAGCGACGGCCACGACGACCGTCGCGGAGGCCGCGGGGAGGAGCACCTGGAGGACGGCGGGATCGGGATCGACGGCGAGGCCGGTCACGAGCACGACGATCTCGTCGGCTCCGCCGCCGCGGCGGAGCCGACTCAGGAGGCCCGGTGCCGAGGCGTGCGCACAGGTGGCGACCCCGGCCAGCACCTCCATGGCGTCGACCAGGTCGTCGGGCTCGGTGACGTGGATCTCCGGTCCCTCGCCGGTCCACAGGAGCGGGCGGTACCCGGAGGTGAAGAGGTGACGAAGGACGGAGGCGGCGGCGACGACGGCGTGCTCGAACGCGGCGGGGACGCCGTAGGCGGCTGCCCGACGGTCGAGCAGCAGGAGGGCCCGGGATCGCGGCGAGGCCTCGTTCTGGCGGATCATGAGCGTGTCCCGCTTCGCCGAGGAGCGCCAGTGGACCTGACGGAGGTCGTCGCCGTCCGTGTACTCACGGAGGGCGAAGAACTCGTCGTCGCCGCCCCGGGCCGCCTCGCGTGCGGCGCCGGCGGCGGTTCGCCCCGGACCTCCGCCGGACGGGAGACCCTCGAGCGTCTCGACCTCGGGGAAGACGACGAGGCGATCGACGGGACCGACGGTGCCGCCGGACTCGGCCATCCCGAGGAGGTCGCGCACGCGGACGTCGGCCGGTCCGACCGGGAACACCCCGCGGGCGGGGGGGCGGAGCGTGTAGCGGAGGCGCAGCGGGCGAGCGGGGTCGATCCGCCCCGGAGCGGCGTGGGCGGCTCCCAGGCCGGCGATCGGGTCGGTGAGGCGTATCGCGCGCAGCGGGCGGCGCGACCGTACCGTCGTCTCCACCGCGACCTCGTGTGCGACGTGCACCCGCGGGGGAAGGAGCCGGCGGGCGACGGCGACCCGGGGGGCGGCGCGGCGGACGGAGATCACGCCGGCGAGGACCGCGACGAGGAGAAGGGCGCCGGTGGCGAGGAGGAGCCGGTCGCCGAGGCCGATCCAGAGGAGGAGGAAGGCGGCACCGGCTCCGATCGCGATCCGGCCCCGGAGGGTGGGCACTACGCCGGGATCCTCGTCCCGGGGACGGGCACGGCCGCGACGACGTCGCCGAGGACCGCCTGCACCGTGACGCCCTCGAGGCGCGCCTCGGCTCCGAGGACGAGTCGGTGGTTCAGCACCGGTTCGAGCATGGCCTTGACGTCGTCGGGCACGACGTAGTCACGACCGGCGACGAGGGCACTGGTGCGGGCCGCCCGCTGCAGATAGAGGGAGGCGCGGGGGGAGGCGCCGAGGAGCAGGTGCGGGGAGCGCCGGGTCGCCTCCACGAGGTCGATGAGGTAGCCGCGTACGGCGTCGGAGACGTGGACCCGGCGGGCGAGCTCGGCCATGGCGACGATGTCGTCGGCGTGCACGACGGGTCCGAGCTTCGCGAAGCGGGAGTGCTCACCGTGGCGCTCCAGCATCTCGAGCTCCTTGGCGCGCGACGGGTATCCGACGGTGAGTCGCATCATGAAGCGGTCGAGCTGCGCCTCGGGGAGCGGATACGTCCCTTCGTGCTCGACCGGGTTCTGGGTCGCGATGACGATGAACGGCGGATCGAGGAGACGGGTCACGCCATCGACGGTGACCTGCCGCTCCTCCATGGCCTCGAGGAGGGCCGCCTGGGTCTTCGGTCCCGCCCGGTTGATCTCGTCTCCGAGCACGACGTTGCCGAACACGGGTCCCGGACGGAAGACGAAGTCGCCCGACTCGCGCGCCCAGACGGAGGCGCCCGTGACGTCCGAGGGAAGGAGGTCGGGGGTGAACTGGATGCGCCGGAAGGAGCAGTCGATGGAGCGTGCCAGGGACTTGGCGAGGAGCGTCTTGCCCACGCCGGGAACGTCCTCGATGAGGGCGTGGCCCTCGGAGACGAGGGCGATCGTGACGAGCTCGATCGTCCGACGCTTGCCTTGGATCACCCGCTCGATGTTCTCGACGATGGCGTCGAAGGAGGTCGTGAACCATCGCAACGCACCGGGCGTGATCTGCACGCGGAGCTCTCCTCGGTCGGTGGGGGGAGATTACCCGACCGGCGGGGTTGGGCGAGGGTGGGCGCCATGCGACGAACCCCGGTACGGTTGGGGGCATGCTCTCGTGGCGGGTCGTCAGGGTCGTGCTGCGGCACCCACCGCTGTGGGGGGCGGCGCTCGGGGCGCTGGGCGCGCTCGCCCGGCGTCGCTGGTGGACACGACCTCCGTTCCTCCCCGTTCCCGATCCCGCGTTGCTGCGCTGGCGGATCGTCACCGCCTACGGGGACCCGACGGCCGAGATTGCCCCCGAGGACGTGGTGGCGTATCTTGCGTGGTGGAAACGGCAACGCCGGACCCAGGGGTGAAGAGGGGAGGTTCGCGGGCCGTGAGTTCTCTGCGTGACGATCTGCTCCGCATCGACGGGGTGGAGTCGGTCGATCTCGACGACGAGGTCTCGCCGCGAAGCGTGCGTGTCCGGCTCGCCACGGGAGCGGACGCCGAGCGCGCCGGTCTCGAGATCCGCGGCGTTCTCGCCGCCCACGGACTGCGATCCGAGGTCGGTCCGTCCGGAAGTCTCGCCGAGGAGGCGCCGGCGCCCGTACCCTTCCCGGCCCGGAACGAGGTGGGGCGTCCGGCTCCCCGGACGGCGACCGTGGCCGTGGCGGTGGCCGAGCTCCTCGCCCGGGTGGCCGTCGAGGAGGGCCGGGACGGGGTGCGGGTTCGTGCCGAGACCACCACGGGACGAGCCGCCACCCGCCGGGCCCGACCCGATGCCCGACGGGTCGACGAGGCGATCGTCGCCGCGGTGGCCGACCTCGTGGACCCGTCCGGGTCGGAACCCACCGTGCTGACCATCGTGGACGGGGAGCTCATGGGGACGCCGGTGGTGACCGTGCTCCTGGAGCGAGGTCGGCGCCGCGCCGTGGGATCGGCGGCGACGGAGGGAGGCCGGGCCTACGCGATCGGCCGTGCCGCCTGGGCGGCGCTCACCGCGGAGTGATCCTCCCGGCCGGTGACGAGCTCCACGATGACGTCCGAGGTCTCTGAGTCGTCGGCGGGCGCGTTCCGGGGGAGGTCGAACTCCTCCCGGTACGCCTCCAGTTTGGCGAGCACGTCCCGCACGACGAGTCGGGTGGCGTCGGCGGGGGGATCGGTGAGCTCCTCCATCTCGGCAGGCTCCGCGGAGATGACGGGGACACCGTACCCGCGCAGGTCGGCGAGGATGATCTCCTGGAGGATCTTGTCCGCGGCGAGGACCTCGAGGGTGGCGACGACCACCGCGTCCGTGTTCCCCGAGCGGACGAGGTTGAGGAGCGCGCGGAATCCGTCGTCGGGCCCGGGTTGGTCGGTGTCCCGGGTGTCGCGGCACACCGCGACGAGACGATGACCGTGCTCCTTCACCCATCGGCGGATGTGCTCGCCCTGGGCGAACGCAGTCGCACGGTCCCCGAGGTGGGGGGTCTCTCTGACGTAGCCGACGACGCGCACGATCTCCGTTCCGTTCTCGTCGAGCGTCCCGCCGGGCCGAGTATCGCACGGGTACCCTCCGTGGTCAACGACCGTCGGTCCGTGGTCAGGGGCCGCCGAGCGAGCCGGACGGCGCTGGTACGCTCCCGGCATGGCCCGTGCCCTCGTGCTCAACGCGAGTCTCGAACCGCTCTCGGTCGTCCCGATCCGACGGGCGGTCGTCCTGGTCCTGCGCGAGCGGGCCGATGTCGTGGAGGCGAACGGTGTGCTCTGGCGGTCGGCCCACCTGGAGATGCCGTCGCCGTCGGTGATCCGTCTCCGTCGTTACGTGCGGATCCCGTACGCGCGGCGGATCCCGCTCAACCGACGCGCCGTCTTCATCCGTGACCGGCACGAGTGTCAGTACTGTGGACGGCAGGCGGAGAACCTCGACCACGTCGTCCCGAAGTCTCAGGGCGGGGGGCACACCTGGGAGAACGTCGTGGCGTCGTGCCGGCGATGCAACACGCGCAAGGGGGGTCGGACGCCCGAGGAGGCGGGCCTCCGGCTCCGCCGCCGTCCCGGGCCTCCGCAGCGTGACGCCTGGGTGGCCGTGGCCCTGGGCGTCGCACCCGATCCCGCCTGGAAGCGGTACCTGGCGGGGTAGGCGGAGGTGCCGGCGGGCCCCGCTCCTCAGACCTTGAGGACGAGGACGGGTTTGGGGGAGCGCCGAACGACCTTCGTACCGGTCGATCCCAGGAGGCCCTCGAAGTACCCCTGGCCGTGGGCGCCGATGACGATGACGTCCGCGCCGAGCTCGTCGAGCCGGCGGAGGATGGTGCCGGCGGCGTTCTCGCCCTCCTCGACGATCCCCTCCGCGGCGACACCCCGGGCGCGGAGGGCCTCGACCACCGGTTCGGTGTAGGCGATGCGCTTGTCCTCGAGATAGCGGGCGATCATGGCGTCGTCGCCGGGCCAGGCGCGTGGCGTCTCGGTGGCGGGCTCCGACGACCCGGCCACGACCGGGGCCGGGGGCGGCGTGACGTACTCGGCGTCGCTGTCGATGGCGACCTCACGGAGCTGGCCCATGGCGTCACGGAGGTCGTCGAGGAGCCGACGGGGGATCTCGACGACGGTCATCACGGTGACGCGGCCGGCCGGGCCCGCGAGCGGTGCCGCGAAGGCCGCCGCCTCCTCGGGATCGATCCGTCCGTCGGTCGCGACCAGGACGTGCACGTTCCTCTCCTCCTCGTGGGGTGGCCTGCAGGCTAGGCGGACGCGTCCGCCTCGTGCCGGAGCGACGCGAGGGTGGGGACGTCCACTCCGAGGCGGGCCGCCTGCGCGAGGGCGCGGGCGAGGCGCCGCGGGGCGCTGCGGCCCGTGGCCCGGTGGGCGGGGTCGGCGGCGACGGCGGTGGCGAGGGCTCCGAGGAGTCGCTCGCGGGGGAGGGGCGTCCCGAGGCGCGCCTCCTGGAGGTCGAGCACCTCTGCGGCGACGGCGGCGGCGAGGGGCCGATGGCGATCCCAGAGCTCGCCCACGGTGCCGCCGACCCGGAGGCCGGCGAGGTTCGCGGTGAGGATGTAGAGGTTCTTGACCACGAGGGCCTCGGCGAGTCCGGCGCGGTCGATCGGCGTGGCGGGAATGGCGAGGGTGGCGAGCGCGGCTGCGACGAGCGGTGCGGCGGGACCGGCGATCGGGGTGGGGATGATGATCGCGACGTCCTGGCCCGGCTTCTTCTCGAACCAGACGGGAGCCACCGTGGGGTCGACGACGCCGTGCCGCTCCCAGTCGGGGGGGAGGAGCTCGTTCTGCACGAGACCGGTACGGGAGCGCCAGGTCTCGGGAAGCGCCTCGAGGATCCCGGGGAGGTCGTCCTCGCTCACGGCGACGAGCACGAGCTCGGGGTCGGGGACCGCGGCGGCGGCCTCCGTCGGGGGGATGGCTCGGGTGACGGGGAAGACGGGTCGGCCGAGGCGGAGGAACCCCCGGGCGAACACGCCGCCGAGCTCACCGATGCCGATCACGACGACGGGAGGGGGGAAGGCGGCCACGGCGGAGACGCTAGCCGGTCGGCCGCTCCTCCCCGTCGGCGCGGAGGCGCCCGGCCGCGGAGGTGGGGCGAAGGTGGGCGCCTGGGGTTGACAAGTGGTACGAAATGGGCCAAAGTGGGGCTCCGTGGGAGATGACGAACGCAACGTGACGGAAGGGCAGGCGCGTGTTCCTCGGGGAGTATCACCACTCGCTCGACGACAAGGGCCGCGTGGTCATGCCACGGAAGTTCCGCTCCGAGCTGGCGCAAGGATGCGTCGTCACCAAGGGGCAGGAGAGATGCCTCTTCGTCTTCCCCGCCCGGCGGTGGGAGGAGGAGGCCGCCCGCGTCCTCCGGCTCCCACGGACCGACCGGCGGGCCCGGAACTTCTCCCGCTCCTTCTTCGCCGCGGCGACCGACCAGAACCTGGACCGGCAGGGACGCATCCAGGTTCCGGAGGCACTGCGGACGTATGCGGGCCTCGGGAAGGACGTGACGGTGGTGGGCGTCGCGGACCACATCGAGCTGTGGGCCAGCGACGTCTGGGAGACCGTGGCCGCCGAGGCGGACGAGTACTACGCCGGAATCGAGGAGGTGTTGTCGGAGGAAGGAATATGACGACGACGGATCGCGTGCCGGCCGCCGGGTCTGGCTCATGGCCAGCCCCCCGGATGCCAGATGGAAGGCCCCTGACTCCGCCCGCTTCCATTTCGGCGCCAGCGCTCCGGGGGGCTGACCATGGTTCAGACCCCGGCCACACCCGATCCCTACCACGATCCGGTGCTGCGCGACGCGGTCGTGCGGTTCCTCCTCCCCGCGGCACCCCGACTCGTGGTCGATGCCACCTTCGGGGGCGGAGGGCATGCTCGCGCCCTCCTGGAGGCCGCATCCGACCTGCGGATCCTCGGCATCGACCGGGATCCGGACGCATTGGCCCACGCCCCGGTCCATCCGCGCCTGCGGGTCGTCCTGGGGAACTTCGCCCACCTCGAGCAGGTGCTCGGACGGGAGATCGGAGATGAGCCCGTCGGTGGCGTCCTCCTCGACCTCGGGGTCTCGTCGCACCAGCTCGACACGCCGGCGCGAGGCTTCTCGTATCACCGGCGCGGCCCACTCGACATGCGGATGGGTCCCGATGCGAGGACTCGGGCCGAGACGATCGTCAACGAGGCCGATCTCGAGGAGCTCGTCCGCATCCTCCGGCGCTACGGCGAGGAACGTCACGCCCGGCGGATCGCCGCGGCCATCGTCGCCGCGCGACCCATCGAGGACACGGCCCGTCTCGCGGCCGTCGTCGCCGGCGCGGTCCCGGCCCCGGCGCGGCGCGCCGGTCATCCGGCGCGGCGGGTCTTCCAGGCACTTCGGATCGCCGTCAACGCCGAGCTCGATGCACTCGTCGCCGGGCTCGACGCCGCCATCGCCCGCCTCGCCCCGGGAGGACGCATCGTGGTGATCGCGTACCACTCGCTCGAGGACCGCATCGTGAAGCGACGCTTCGTGGCGGGCGCCACCGGGTGCGTGTGCCCACCGGAGCTCCCCGTGTGCACGTGCGGCCACGCCGCCGAGCTGCGCCGGCTCACCCGGCGTCCCCTCCGGCCCACCCCCGAGGAGGTGGCACGGAACCCTCGCGCCCGGAGCGCGCGCCTCCGGGCCGCCGAGAAGCGGGCCCCCGCTGCGGAGGTGACCTCGTGACCAGCCGGACCGCCCCGCGCACCCTCCCGCGGGCGCGAACCCGACCGGTCGCCGCACGCGTGCCGCGGCTGCGACCGCTCGTCGTCTTCGCGCTCGCCGCGGTGGTCGCGCTCTTCGCCATGACGTACGCGCGGATCTCTCTCGACCGCAGTGCGTTCGAGCTGCAACGGCTCGACGCCGAGATCGCGCGTGAGGAGGCGCGTCACTGGGACCTGCGGGTGGAGCTCGCCCGGCTCCAGGATCCGGTCCGGGTGACACAGGTCGCCCGCGACCTGGGCCTGGTGTACCCGGAGGAGCGGATCCGCCTGGAGGTGGCGGGACTGCCCGCCCGCCCGGCGGGAGGCGACGGGGCCGCGGTCGAGTACCGGGCGTTCGTGGGCGAGCAGCCGTGAGGACGAGGACGATCGATCACCGACCCATGGTCGTGAGCACCGGGCCGAACGCCGACGGCCGGCGAGGTGTGGGCCTCCCGGGCGCGCGGAGACGTTGAGATGCGGCGCCCGTCGTGGCGCGGCGTCGACCTGCGCATGGTCGGGATCGGACTCGCGTTCCTCCTCGCGTGGGTCGCCATCGGGTATCGGATCTACGACGTGCAGGCCGTGCACGCCGCGGAGTACGCTCAGCGCGGTTTCGACCAGCGCATCCGCCACGAGACCATCCCGGCCCGGCGCGGGACGATCTTCGATCGGGACGGCGTCGAGCTGGCGATCAGCATCGACGGCGCCGATCTCGTGGCGGATCCGTCCCAGATCGACCGACCCGACGCCGTGGCGGCGGCGCTGGCCCCGGTTCTCGGCCGCGACGTCGCGACCTTGACGTCGCGGCTGTCGGGTCCGGGCCGGTACGCGGTGGTCGCCCGGGATCTCGACGAGGCGGGCATCGAGGCGGTACGGGCCGCGCTCTCCGAGATCGACGCGACCGGCTTCACCTTCGCCCGCCATCCCGTTCGCGTCTATCCGGCGGGCTCGCTCGCCGCCCACGTCCTCGGGTTGACGCGGCTCGACGACGGCCGCGGGATCGAGGGCCTGGAGGCGTCCCTCGACGACGTTCTCGCCGGACATCCCGGGAAGCGGATCGTCGAGCGCGATCCGGCGGGTCGGGTGATCCCCCAGGGAGAGTTCCTCGTGGACCCGGCGGTCCCCGGCGGCGATGTGGTCCTCACCCTCGACCGGCAGATCGAGTACGTCGCGCAACAGGCCATCGAGGCGGCCGTCGAGCGCACCGGGGCGAACTGGGGGACGGTCGTCGTCCTCGATCCGGCGACGGGGGAGATCCTGGCCATGGCCTCCGCACCCGGCTTCGATCCGAACGACCGCCGGCACCTCGATCCCGACGCGGTGCCCAACCGTGCCGTGTCCGAGGTATACGAGCCCGGCTCTACCCTGAAGACCGTCACCATCGCCGCCGCCCTCGAGGAAGGGCTGGTGACGCCGGAGACGACCCTGGAGGTTCCCCAGCGGATCGTCATCGGTCCCAAGGAGTACACGGATCCCGGGAGGCATCCGGCCGTCATGTCCGTCTCGGACATCATCACGAGGTCCTCGAACGTGGGCACGATCGAGATCCAGCAGCGTCTCGGCAACGAGCGCCAGTACGCCTACCTCGACGCGTTCGGGCTGGGACGCACCGCCTCCATCGACTTCCGATCGGAGCGGCCCGGCACCCTGGAGTACGTCTCGGAGTGGTGCGTCTCCATCTGCGGACCTTCGACCGCGATCGGGTACCGCGTCGGGGTCACGCCCCTCCAGATGGCGGCGGTGTACGCCACCGTGGCCAACGACGGAGAGTGGGTGGAGCCGCACGTCGTCGCCGAGATCGTCGACGGGACGGGGGAGCGAATCGTCACCGACCCGAGGCGCCGGCGAGTCGTCTCGGCGGAGACCGCCCAGGCGATGCGGCGCATGCTGCGGCGCGTCGTGGAGGAGGGCACCGGGAGGCGGGCTGCCATCCTGGGCTTCAGCGTGGCGGGCAAGACGGGGACCACCGAGAAGTTCATCCCCGAGGAGGGCGCCTACTCGGCGGAGGACCGCATGGCGAGCTTCATCGGCATGGCGCCCGTGGTGCACCCCCGGATCGTCGTGGCGGTCGTGCTCGACTCCCCCCACGGCACCCTCGAGGACGGCACGAAGCTCAAGTACGGGGGGGCGTCCGCCGCGCCGGTCTTCGCCGAGGTCGCCGAGGCGACGCTCAACGAGCTCGGCGTGAGCCCGGACCTGTCCGGTACCACCGGAGGCGCCGATGGGTGAGGGGCGCTCGCTCGACGCGCTCGCCGCCCGGATCCCGGGCGCGCGGCGCAGCGGGCCCGACGCGATCGTCACCGACGTGACCCACGACTCGCGGGGGGCGGGACCGGGCGCGCTCTTCGTGGCGGTACGGGGGGCGACGACGGACGGACACCGCTTCGTGGAGCAGGCGGTGGCCGCCGGGGCCGCCGCCGTCGCCGTCGAGGGCGCGGCCCCCGCCGGCGTGCCCGCGCTCGTCGTCCCCGACACGAGGCGCGCCCTGGCCCTCCTCGCCGCCGAGGTTCACGGACACCCGTCGCGGCACCTCGAGGTCGTCGGGGTCACGGGGACGAACGGCAAGACGACGGTCACCCACCTCCTCGAGTCGGTGCTCGAGGCGGCGGGACGCCGCGTCGGGATCGTCGGCACCGTGGGAGCGAGGATCGCCGGGGAGTCGGTCCCGCTGGCGCGAACCACACCGGAGGCGTCGGATCTCCAGCGGCTCCTCGCCCGCATGGTGCGGGCCCAGGTGGACGTCGCCGCCATCGAGGTGTCGTCTCACGCGCTGGCGCTCCACCGCGTCGACGCGGTCGAGCTCGCCGTGGCGGCGTTCACGAACCTCACCCAGGACCACCTCGACTTCCACGGCGACATGGCGCGCTACCGGGAGGCGAAGCTGCGCCTCTTCGCCGCGGGGCGGGCACGACACGCCGTGGTGTTCGTCGAGGACCCGACCGGGGCCGAGCTCGCGGCACGCACGACGCTGCCGGTGACGACCGTGGGTCTCGCCACCGGCGACGTGACCTGTCGGGGGCTCGAGGCGACGGCGTCGGGGAGCCGGTTCCGGATCGTCGTCGACGGTCGCCCCGGGCCCCTCGTCACCTTTCCCCTCCCCGGGCGCTTCAACGTCGCCAACGCGCTCGTGGTGGCCGCGATCGCGCTCACCCTCGGGGTTCCGAGGGACGTGGTCGCTCGCGGCCTCGCCGAGGCCGCACCGGTCCCCGGACGTTTCGAGCGCGTCGAGGCCGGCCAGCCCTTCACGGTCGTGGTCGACTACGCGCACACGCCCGACGCCATCTCCCGGGTCGTCGCTGCAGCCCGGGAGTTCACGACGGGCCGCGTGGTCGTGGTCGTAGGCGCCGGCGGCGACCGCGACCGACGCAAGCGGGCACCCATGGGCGTGGCGGCGGCCGCGGCGGATCTCGTCATCATCACCTCCGACAATCCCCGCTCCGAGGATCCACTCGAGCTCGTCGCCGCGGTCGCCGCGGGAGCCCGGCGGGTCCCCGGGGCGGAGATCGTCGAGGAGCCCGACCGCCGCCTCGCCATCCGCCGGGCGGTGCGCGCCGTGGGTCGGGGGGACGTGGTTCTCATCCTCGGCAAGGGTCACGAGCAGGGCCAGGAGATCGCGGGGGTGACCCGCCCCTTCGACGACCGGCGGGTCGCCGCCGAGGAGCTCGCCGCCGCGGGCATCGGGGAGGAGACACGGTGATGACCCTGACGGCGGCATGGAGACTGGACGAGGTGGCGCGGATCGTCGGAGGACGTCTCGTCGGCTCCGGAGCGCCGCGGGTCGAGGAGGTCACCACCGACTCGCGACGTGTGGCACGCGGCGCCCTGTTCGTGGCGTTACGCGGTTCCCGGCGCGACGGTCACGATTTCGTGGCGCCGGCCCTCGCCGCGGGGGCGGTGGCCGTGGTGGTCGATCGCCCGGTCGAGGTTCGCCCCCGCATCGAGGTTCCCGACACGCAGCGGGCGCTCCGGGATCTCGGCGCGCGGCGGCGGGACGAGCTCGCCGCGGTGCCCGCCGTGGCCGTGACCGGGTCGACGGGCAAGACCTCGACGAAGGACCTGCTGGGGGCGGCGATCCCCGGGGCGTGGGCGTCGCCGCGCTCCTACAACAACGAGATCGGGGTCCCGCTCACGGTGCTCGGAGCCCCGGCCGACGCCACCGCCCTCGTCCTCGAGGTCGGTTCCCGGGCCGTGGGCCAGATCCGGTGGCTCGCCTCGGTACTCCGTCCCCGGGTCGCGGTGATCACGAACCTCGGCGTCGTCCATCTCGAGACCTTCGGGAGCCGGGACGCGCTCGCCGACGCCAAGTGGGAGATCGTCGAGGCGTTGGAGCCGAACGGGACCGCGGTGCTGCCTGCCGGCGAGGCGCGCCTGAAGGGTCGTCGCCACCGCGGCAGGACGGTCACGTTCGGACGCGAGGCCGACGCCGACGTGGCCGTCTCGGATCTCGAGACGGACGAGGGCGGGCGCCCCCGGTTCACCCTGCGGGTCGAGGGGGAGCGCCGTCGGGTGAGGCTGCGACTCGTGGGCGCCCATCAGGCGGTGAACGCGGCGGCGGCCACCGCCGCGGCGCGGGCGCTCGGGGTCGACCTGGAGGCGATCGTCGCCGGGCTGGCGGAGGCGGCGGGATCGCCCTGGCGGATGCAGATCCACCGCGGGCGGTTCACCGTCGTCAACGATGCCTACAACGCCAATCCCGACTCCATGGACGCGGCCCTGCGGACGGTCGCCGCCATGGGAGGGAGGCGCCTCGCCGTGCTGGGACGGATGGCGGAGCTCGGGCCGATCACCGAGGCCGCCCACGTCGCGGTGGGTCGGTTGATCGCCACCCTCGGGTTCAGCCACGTCGTCGTCGTCGGGGAGGATCACGGCCTCGTCGCCGCCGCGGGCGGGATCGCATCCCGGGTGGAGGACCGGGAGGAGGCGGTGGCTCGGATCCTCGACGTGGTGCGCCCCGGGGACGTGGTCCTCGTGAAGGCGTCGCGCAGCGTCGGGCTGGAGCACGTCGCCGACGCGCTCACCCGGGAGGCGAGCGTGTGATCTCGCTGCTCATCGCCGCGGCCGTGTCCCTCGCGTTCGCGATGGCGTGGACCCCCGCGGCCATTCGCACCTTCCGCTCGCACGACATCGGGCAGTTCATCCAGGCCGAGGTCCGGGGGCACATGCACAAGCGCGGGACGCCCACGATGGGCGGCATCGTCATGATCTTCGGGACCGTGCTCGGCTACGTCGTGGCGCACTTCCGGATCCTGCTGGATGCCGAAGGGGTGCGGCTCGCCGTCCGTCCCTTCGCCCAACAGGGGTTCCTGGCGCTCTTCGCCTTCCTCGGCATGGGCCTCATCGGTTTCCTCGACGACTACGTGAAGTACGCGCGGAAGCGCAACCAGGGACTCTCGAAGCGCTGGAAGTTCCTGGGGCAGATGATCGTGGCGGTCGTCTTCGCCTGGGCCGCGGTGGCGTCGGGGGCGAGCACGGAGCTCTCCTTCACCCGCCCGCTCGGCGTCGACCTCGGACCCGTCGTCTACGTGGGTCTCGTACTGTTCATGCTCACCGCCACCGCCAACGCGGTGAACCTCACCGACGGGCTCGACGGACTCGTGGCGGGATCGGGCGCCCTCGTCTTCGGGGCGTACGTGCTCATCGCGTTCTGGGAGTTCCGGAACCTCGACGTGTACGGGGTGGCGGGCGCGCTCGACATCGCGACGCTGGGGGCGGCGCTCATGGGCGCCACCCTCGGCTTCCTCTGGTGGAACGCTCCGCCGGCGAGGATCTTCATGGGCGACACCGGATCGCAGGCCCTCGGAGGGGCGCTGGCGGCGCTCGCCCTCCTGACGAACACGCAGCTCCTGCTCGTGCTCCTCGGCGGCCTCTACGTCGTGGAGACCCTCTCGGTGATCGGCCAGGTGGTCGCCTTCCGCGGCTTCCATCGACGCATCTTCCGCATGGCGCCCATCCACCACCACTTCGAGCTTCGGGGGTGGCCCGAGACGACGGTGATCATCCGGTTCTGGATCCTCGCCGGCATCCTCGTGGCGGTCGGGGTCGGCGTCTTCTACGCCGACTTCCTCCAGCTCACCGGTGGGGGGCTGTCGCCGTGAACGTGCTCGTCCTCGGCGCGGCGGTCAGCGGGCGGGCGGCGGCCCGGCTCGCCCGGCGACTCGGGCACGAGGTCGCGGTGTTCGACGAGCGGTCGCGGGCGGTGGCCGACCTCTCCTCCGAGGAGTATCGGGTCCACTCCGGCACCTGGAACCCGGGGCTCCTCACCGACGTCGACCTCGTCGTGACGAGCCCCGGGTTCGCGGAGGGCTCAACACCGATCCGTGACGTGCGGGACCGAGAGATCACCCTGTGGAGCGAGCTCGAGTTCGGGTGCCGGCACCTCGACGCCCCGTACGTCGCGGTCACCGGGACGAACGGCAAGACGACGGTGACGACGGCGGCGGCGGCGATGCTCGAGGCCTCGGGTCGACGGACGGTCGCCGCCGGGAACGTGGGGACGGCGGTCTCGGCGATCGCCGGGGAACCGTGGGACGTCGTCGTCGTCGAGGCCTCCTCCTTCCAGCTCCGCTTCGTCTCCGCCTTCCATCCGAGCGCGGCGGCGGTCGTCAACGTGGCACCCGACCATCTCGACTGGCACGGGACACTCTCCCGGTACACCGCCGCGAAGGCACGCATCTTCGAGCGGATGACGGACGCGGAACCCCTCGCGTTCGACGTCGAGGATCGCGGAGCCGCCTCCCTGGTGGCGGCCGCGGCCGCCCGGCTCGTCCCGGTCGCGGGGGACCGGGTCCCGGAGGGAGGCAACGGGGTCGAGGACGGGCTCCTCGTCGTCGACGGTCACCGGCTCCGTGCCGGGATCGCCGATCCGAGCTTCCGGCTCGACCTCGTCCTCGCCGCGACCGTCGCTCGCGCCGCGGGAGCCTCCCTCGAGGCGATCGCCACCGTCGCCGCGACGTTCCGGCCCGGGGCCCACCGCCGTGAGATCGTGGGGACCTGGGACGGCGTGAGGTGGGTGGACGACTCGAAGGCGACGAACCCGCACGCGGCGCGCGCCGCGGTGGCGGCCTTCCGGCCGGTCGTGCTCCTCGCCGGGGGACGGAACAAGGGGCTCGACCTCACCGGGCTCGCCACGGCCCCGGGGGTGCGGCACCTCGTCGCCTTCGGCGAGGCAGGTCCGGCACTCGCCGCTGCGGCGGGGCCCCGGGAGGTCACCCGGGTGGCGACGTTGCGCGAGGCGGTCGACGTGGCCGCGGCCGTGGCCCGGAGCGGAGACACCGTCCTCCTCGCCCCGGGATGCACGAGCTTCGACGAGTTCGCCTCGTACGCGGAGCGGGGGAGGACGTTCGCTCGACTCGTTCGAGAGCGGGGGCAGGGATCATGGTGACGGGGCGGGTGCACCCCATCGAGGCGGCGCGGGCCCGGCGGGCGACCGTCGCGGCGGTCGATCGGGTTCGGGAGCGCCGGTCCGTCCTCCTCGTCCTTCCCGTGGTGCTGCTGCTCATCATCGGGCTGAGCGCGATGCTCTCCGCATCCTCGGTGATCTCGATCCGGACGTTCGGCGATCCTCTCGTCTACTGGAAGCGCCAGCTCTTCTGGGTCGGCCTCGGTGCCTCGGCGTTCGTCGTGACGGTGAAGATCCCCTACCGCTTCTGGGCGCGCTGGGCGCTCGGCCTCTATCTCGCGACCGTCCTCCTGCTCGTTCTCACGGTGGTCGTCGGGGATCGTCGCGGGGGAGCGACCCGCTGGATCGAGATCGGACCCCTGACGATCCAGGCGGCGGAGCTCGCCAAGCTCGCCACCCTCGCGCTCCTCGCCGCCGCCCTGACGAAGAAGGAGCCCTGGCTCCGCGAGCTCCCGCACTTCGTGTTCCCCGTCTTCGCCATCCTGGGGACGGTCGGTCTGTTGCTCCTCGCCCAGCCGGACTTCGGGACGTTCGTGATCATCGTCGCCGCGGCCTTCGTCGTCATGATCGCCTCGGCGGCTCCCCTGGGGTACATCGCCGGGTTGTCGGCGCTGGGTGGTCTCGTGGGTACGGTGCTGGCGTTCGCGATGCCGTACCGGCGGGTTCGCATGACGTCGTTCCTCGACCCGATGGCGGATCCCCTCGGCGCCGGGCACCAGGCGGTCCAGAGCCTCGTGGCGCTGGGAACCGGCGGGATCGGCGGCGTCGGTCTCGGCGCGAGCCGGGCGCGCTGGTCCTTCCTGCCGAACGCGCACACCGACTTCATCTTCGCCATCATCGGCGAGGAGACGGGCCTCGTGGGCGCGCTCCTCGTCGTGACCCTCTTCCTCCTCTTCGCCGTGGTGGGCGTGCGTGTCGCGGCCAAGGCGCCCGACCGGTTCGGCCGGCTCCTGGCCACCGGCATCGTCGCCTGGATCTCCCTGCAGGCGATCGTGAACATCGGCGGGGTCGTGGCGGTGCTCCCCATCACGGGTGTCCCGCTTCCGTTCGTCTCCGCGGGGGGGAGCGCGATGCTCGTGAACCTCGCCGCGCTCGGGATCCTGGTGAACATCGCCCGTTCCCGGCCGGCGGGTGGCGACGATGCGGACGTCCGGAGATGAGGGTCGCGTTCGCCGCGGCGGGAACCGGCGGGCATGTCTATCCGGCGCTCGCGGTCGCCGAGGCGCTCGTCGCCGCCGGGCTGGCCGCGGAGGACATCGTCTTCTTCGGCGGCCATCGCCTCGAGGCCTCCGTCGTCCCGGCGGCCGGCTTCGAGCTCGTCGAGCTGGAGCTGCGGGGCCTCGAGCGGTCCCTCTCGCCGCGCAATCTCTCCCTCCCGCTGGTCGTGGCCCGGGCGGCGGATCGCATCGGCACCGAGCTCGCCCGCCGGGGCGTGGCCGCCCTGGCGGCGTTCGGCGGCTACGTCACGGTCCCCGCGGCGTGGGGCGCCCGCCGCCGCCACGTGCCGGTCGTCATCCACGAGCAGAACGCCGTGCCCGGACTCGCCAACCGGCTGGCGGCACGGGTGGCCGTCCGGCGGTTCGTGGCCTTCCCCGCCGCGGCCCGGCGGCTGCGCGCCGCCACGGTGGTGGGGAACCCCCTGCGGCCGTCGCTGGCTCGCTTCGACCGGGAGACCCTGCGCGCCGAGGCGCGAGCCGCGTACGGCCTGTCCCGGGACGGCCCCGTCCTCGGCGTCCTCGGGGGGAGCCAGGGGGCCCGGACGCTCAACGAGGTGGCGCTCGACTTCCTCGCTCGTCACGGGGAGGGCGTCGAAGTGCTCCATCTGGCCGGGCCCCGCCTCCGCGGCGAGGTCGCCGAGCACGCCGCCGGGCGGGAGAACTGGCACGTGCTCGGCTTCGAGGACGCCATGGAGCGCTTCTACGCCGCGGTGGACCTGGTCCTCGCCCGGGCCGGGGCGCTCACCGTCAGCGAGCTCGCCGCCACCGCGACGCCCGCCGTGCTCGTTCCCTACGCCCACGGGACCGGCGATCATCAGGCGGCGAACGCCGAGGAGCTGGCCCGGGCGGGGGGCTGCCTCGTCGTGGGCGAGCCCTCGCGGGCGCGCCTCCCCGACCTCCTCGCGGCACTGCTCCACGATCGGGACCGGCGCCGGGAGATGGCTCGCGCCGCGGCGGGCACGGCCCGGAAGGACGCCGCGACGGTGCCGGCCGCGGCGATACTGGAGATCGCGCATGATTGAACGACGCCTCCCACGGCCTCCGAGCAGGATCCACGTCGTCGGGGCGGGTGGGTCCGGGATGTCCGGCCTCGCCAAGCTCC
>CAZPAV010000012.1:0-61649 GCA_964584755.1 uncultured Acidimicrobiaceae bacterium | reverse complement strand
CCCGGGGGAGGCGCCGGGGGGGGGGCGTCGGAGGAGGGTTCCGGTGACGGGAGACGTGTCCTTGCTCCTCGTTCGCCATGGGGAGACCCGATGGAACGAGGAGGGACGCCTGCTGGGTTGGACGGATCTGCCGCTCTCGGAACGGGGGCGCGAGACGGCACGTGCCTGCCGGGAGCGTCTCGCCGGGGAGCGTTTCGACGGGCTGTGGAGCTCGGATCTACGCCGTGCGGTGGACACGGCCCGGTTGGCGACCGGCCGGGAAGCGGAGACGACGGCCGCGCTCCGCGAGTTGGACTTCGGGGAGTTGGAGGGGACGAGCTTCGCCGCGCTCCCGGCGCCGACGCGGGCGGCACTCCTCGACTTCGAGGGCTTCGCGGCGCCCGGCGGCGAATCGGTGGCGACGCTGGAGGCGAGGGTGACGGGGTTCCTCCGGGGCTTGCCTCCCGGCCGGCATCTCCTCGTCACCCACGCCGGGGTCGTCAGGCTCCTCACCCGGCGGGCCGGGCTGCCCGACGGGAGGATCCCACCCGGGTCGATGGTGTCGCTGCGGCTGGTCGCGAGCCGACCCGGTCACCCGCCGATCGTCGCGCCGAAGAGCCGGCCGACGAGATAGCTGGCGATCCCGCCGCCGAACCCGATCGCGAGGTTCTCCAGACCGGAGACGAGGATCCGTCGGCGGGTCATCAGGGTCTTGAGCCCACCCACGATGAAGAGCGCCACGCCGGCCGCGGCTCCGGCCACCGCCAGCGCCGTGGTGGGCCGGTCCCAGATGGCGAACGGAACCACCGAGGGCAGGGATCCCACCACGAAGAGGAGGCCCGAGAACACCGCGGCGAGGAAGGGCTGCCGCCGCTCGCTGTCGACGACGCCGAACTCGAGACCGGCCATGACGTTCATCATCACCGTGTCGTTGCGGTCGATGATCTCCACCACGGTGTCGAGCTCGGCACCGTCGAGACCCATCGCAGCGAACATGTCGCGCAGCTCGCGCCGCTCCTGGTCGCGGTAGTGCTCCAGATGGATCCGCTCGAGTTCGAGCTCCGCCTGGAACGCCTCGTCCTGGGACTTCGTGGCCAGGTACTCCCCGGCGGCCATGGAGACGGCGCCGGCGAGAGCCCCGGCCACGCCCGTGAGGAGGACCTGGACGCTGGAGAGACTGCCGCCGACGACGCCGGCCACGAGGAGGAACATGGACACGAGGCCGTCGTTGACGCCGAGGATGAGATCCCGTAGGTAGGGACGCGCCGGACCGAGGTGCTCCTCGTACGGGGGACGATCCCCGTGGCGATGGAAGAGAACCGGGCCGTCGTCCACGATCGGGAGTGTACGGCGGATCACCCGTCCGGCGGGGCCTCGCACGGTAGCCTGAGGCCATGATCGCGCCCTTCCTCCACCCCTTCGCCCCACCCGCCCGTGCCCGCGAGGAGTTCCTGACGATCGTCTCCGGAGAAGGAGCGACCGTCGTCGACGCCGCGGGACGCAGGTACATCGACGCCATGGCGTCGCTCTGGTACGTGAACATCGGGTACGGAAGGGCGGAGATGGCCGACGTCATCGCCGACCAGGCCCGGCGTCTCGCCGGGTTCCACACCTTCACGAGCTTCACGAACGAGCCTGCGGAGCGGCTGGCCGAGGAGATCGTCCGGATCGCCCCGTTCCACGACGGGCGCGTCTTCTTCGCGTCGTCCGGTTCGGAGGCGGTCGAGAGCGCCATGAAGATCGCCCGGATCGGCCAGCGGCAGGCGGGTCATCCGGAGCGGACCGTGATCGTGGCGCGGGGCCGTGGGTACCACGGGGTGGCCTACGGCGGAACCTCGCTCTCCGGCCTCCCCCCGAACCGCGAGGGCTTCGGGCCCTTCGTCGGCGACACGGTCTCGGTCGATCCGGACGACCTCGGGAAGCTCGAGGCGGTGTTCGACCGGTTCCCCGGCGAGATCGCCGCGGTGGTCACCGAGCCGGTGCAGGGCGCGGGCGGGGTGTGGCCACCGCGCGACGGCTACCTCGCGGGACTGCGCGCCCTCTGCGACGAGCATGGGGCCTTCCTCGTCTTCGACGAGGTCATCACCGGGTTCGGTCGTCTCGGATCGTGGTTCGCCGCGCAGCGCTTCGGGGTCCTGCCCGATCTCATCACCTTCGCCAAGGCGGTCACGAGCGGATACGTGCCGCTCAGCGGCGTCGTCGTCGGGCCGCGGGTGCGTGCCGCACTGGAGCGGGATGCGACGTTCGTGCTCCGCCACGGCTTCACCTACTCGGGACACCCGGTGGCCGCGGCCGCGGGGCTCAAGAACCTGGAGATCCTCGAACGGGAGGGCCTGCTCGCCTCGGCCGGGAGGATCGCGGCGCGGCTCGGAGGGGCCCTGCGACGGCTCCACGAGGAGGGGCGTGTCGTCGACGCCCGCGGTGACGGCGGCATGTGGGCGGTCACGCCGCCGCCGGGGGTCGACGAGAACGCCGTCGCGGCGAAGATGCTCGCCGGTGGGGTGATCGCGCGTCCCGTCTCGGGCCACCTCACCTTCTGCCCTCCGTTGGTGATCGACGACGTGCAGCTCGACCGGGTCGTCGACGTCCTCACCGACGCACTGGGCGGGTAGGGGCCGCGACCCGCTTTCCCACGGCCGGCGCGACGCACGGGGATGACGGGGACGCGGACCGGCCGGGTGTGACGCGTACCATGGAAGGGTCGCCGACGACGGAGGACACCATGACGACGAGTCGCTCTCCCCTGGAACTGGCCGACCCGGAACTGCTACGGGATCGGGCCTATGTCGGGGGCGCGTGGGTGGAGGCGGAGGACGAGGCGACGTACCCCGTGACCGACCCGGCCACCGGAGAGACCCTCGTGGAGGTGCCGGCGATGGGACGGGCCGAGGCCCGTCGTGCCGTCGCGGCGGCCACGGAGGCCTTCCCGGCTTGGGCGGGCCTGACGGCGAGCGAGCGGGCCGGGTTCCTCCGGCGCTGGCGTGACCTCATGCTGGAGCACGCCGCGGATCTGGGGATGATCATGACCCGGGAGCAGGGCAAGCCGCTGGGGGAGTCGACCGGGGAGGTCCGGTACGGGGCGTCCTTCGTCGACTGGTTCGCCGAGGAGGGCCGCCGCGCCTACGGGGACGTCATCCCGACTCACCAGGCCGGGAAGCGCCTCCTCGTCCTCAAGCAGCCGGTGGGCGTCGCCGCGGCCATCACCCCGTGGAACTTCCCGAACGCCATGATCACCCGGAAGGCGGCACCGGCCCTCGCCGCGGGGTGCACCTTCGTCGTGAAGCCGGCGGGAGCGACACCGCTGTCGGCTCTCGCCCTCGCCGAGCTCGCCGACCGGGCCGGTATCCCCCCCGGGGTGTTCAATGTCGTCACCACCGATCGTTCCGGTCCGGTCGGGGAGGAGCTCACGACGAACCCCGCGGTGCGCAAGTTCTCGTTCACCGGATCGACCGAGGTGGGGAAGCTCCTGCTGCGAGCCGCGGCGGGCACGGTGAAGAAGGTCTCGATGGAGCTCGGCGGGAACGCCCCCTTCATCGTCTTCGACGACGCCGACCTCGATGCCGCGGTGGAGGGCGCCGTCGTCGCCAAGTACCGCAACGGCGGCCAGACCTGTGTGTGCGCCAACCGGGTGTTCGCCCAGGACGGGATCTACGACGCGTTCGTGGAGCGCCTCGCCGCGGCGAGCCGGCGACTGACCGTCGGTCCGGGGACCGAGGGTGGGGTGGACGTGGGTCCGCTCATCGACGCGGCGGCCCTCGCCAAGGTCGAGCGGCTCGTCGCCGACGCGGTCGAGCGGGGAGCCCGGGTGGTGGTGGGAGGGCGTCCCCATGCGCTCGGAGGTACGTTCTACGAGCCGACGGTGCTCGCCGGCGTGGAGCCGGGCATGGCCGTGGCGGAGGAGGAGATCTTCGGGCCCATCGCACCGGTGCTGCGGTTCTCCCGGGAGGAGGAGGTGATCGCCGCCGCCAACGACACGCCGTACGGTCTCGCCGCGTACTTCTATGCCCGTGACCACTCCCGCATCTGGCGGGTCATGGAAGGGCTCGAGTACGGCATGGTGGGTGTGAACACGGGTCTCATCTCGACGACCGTGGCCCCGTTCGGCGGGTGGAAGGAGTCCGGGCTCGGTCGGGAAGGCTCCTATCAGGGGCTCGACGAGTACCTGGAGACGAAGTACGTCTGCATCAAACTCTGAGCAGCGACTTCAGTCGCCGGGGTCGACGCCGATACGTCTCCCGAGGGGGAACCCGAGCGAGAGGCGTCGGCCACCGTGGGGCTTCCTGGGCACGCGACACTCGGTCACCGCGGGCATCCCGGTGAGGGGTACCGCGAGGCGCTGGCGCGAACGTGGCTCGCGTCCCGGCTCGCCGTAGGACTCGGCTCGGCCCTCGCCGCGGCGGCCCTCGCCGTGCTCTGGGGATGGCCGCGGGGCCTGATCGCCGCCGGACTGGCCGGCACCTCCGCCGCCGAGGCCGCGTTCCGGCTGTACCGGGGACGTGGGGCGGCGCGGGCCGCGTCGTTCCTCGTCGAGACGGCGGTGGTCGTGGCCGGGGTGCGGATCGTGCCCATTCCGCCCTTCGCCGCGTCCCTCGCCGTCCTCTACCTGCTTCTGGCGGCGCTCGTGTTCTTCCCGGCGCGGCGGGCGCTCTTCCTCATGGCGACGGCGGGACTCGCCGCGACCCTCGTCGACACCAGCCTGCTCGTACCACTCGGGAGCCTGCCACCGCGGCGGGCGCTCGTGGTGGGGGCGGGCACCGTGCTCGTGTACGCCGCGGTGTTCGGCGCGTTCGTCGCCTGGGCGGTGCGCACGCTGGCACGCTCCTTCGAGGAGCGCCGCCGCCGGGGGGAGGAGGACCGGGCGCTGGCGAGGATCTCCCGTGCCCTGCTCGGGCCGGGAGCGGTCGCGGGGCCGCGAGCTGCCCTGGAGGAGGTCCGGGCGGTGACCGGTGCGGCGTTCGTGCGCCTCGGCGAGGTGCGCGACCACGGGGGACCGTGCGACGTACCCCGGGAGGTGACGGGGGCGGGGATGGGGAGACGTCCCCGCGCCTGGGGAGAGCTCCCGGAGGCGGCGGCGACCCTCGTTCAGGGCGAACCCTGGCGCTCCCCTGGGCCGGTGTCGGCATCAGACGGATGGCTCATCTGTGTCCCGGTGATGGTGGAGGGGCACTGGGTGGCCACCCTCACCGTCGGTGACCCGAAGGGGGCGGATCGACGCCAGGGCGACCGCTTCCTGGGGGCGGCTGCCGACGCGCTGGGCGCGTGGTGGGCCCGCACCGAGGCGCAGGCGGCGCTGCAACGCACCGCCGAATCTCTCGACGCCCGGCTCACCTACGAGGCGACGCTCTCGTTCTGTGCCCAGACGCTCCTCGTCGCCGACGAGGCGTCCGCGCTCGAAGTGGCCCTGCCCACGCTCCTCGCCGCGACCGGGGCGCAGAAGGTGTTCGTGGACCGCACCGTGCTCGACGAGGAGCTCGGTCTCTGTTGGGAGGTCGTCGCCGAGGTCATCCGTCCCGGCATGGAGGACCGGATCCCCCCCGAGGCGAAGGAGGGTGAGGAGCGCCACCCGTACTCCACCATCCCCACCATCCGTGACGCACTCGCCGCCGGCCGGGCCATCCCGGTCGATCCCGCGGCGTTGCCTCCGGCGGAACGGGCCGTCTACGAGGAGGACGGGTGCCGGTCCGAGCTGGACATCCCGATCATGGTGCGGGGCGCGTGGGCGGGCTCGATCGTGTTCGGGGAGTACCTCCAGGACCGCTCGTGGGGACCGGAGGAGATCGCGCTGCTCGAAGCGGTGGCGCGGATGATCGGCGCACTCTGGGAACGCCTCGAGGACCGAGAGCGGCTCGAGGAGGCGGTCCGGGCCCGCGACGAGCTGATCGCCACGGTGAGTCACGCGCTCCGGACCCCACTGGCCGCGGTGATGGGGTTCGCGCAGGAACTCGACGACAACGGCGCCGCGCACGACGCCGACGAGGTGGCCGAGATGATCCGGTACATCGCCCAGCAGAGCGAGGAGCTCTCCTGGATCGTGGACGATCTCCTCGTCTACGCGCGCCGGGGCGGGGCGGAGATGCCGTTGCGCCCCACCGCCGTCGCCGCGCGCGACGCGGTCCGGGACGCCTTGCACGTGCTGCCTCCGGGGGTCGAGGCGAGGGTCGTCGGGGAGGGAGCTGCGGTGTGGGTCGACCGGTTCCGGCTCCTCCAGATCCTGCGCAACCTCCTGACGAACGCCGGGCGTCACGGTGGTGAGCGCATCGAGGTCGCCATTCGGAAGGAGGGGCCCGACCGGGTGGCGATCGAGGTGCGTGACGACGGTGCGGGATTCGGCGAGGAGCTCCTGGGCGGGCTGTTCGAGCCGGGTCGACGCCCGGGGCGTCCCGGAGACGGCCGGGGTGGGTTGGGCATCGGTCTCGTGGTGGCTCGACGACTGGCGCGGCAGATGGGTGGGGACCTCACCGCGGCGCGTGAGGACGGTTGGACCGCCTTTCGGGTCACGCTTCCGAAGGCGCCGCCGGAGGAGCCGGTTCCAGGACGTACAGGGTGATGGGCCTGCCGGCACGCGACCGGTAGGTGGCGTAGTGGGGCCAGACGTCCTCGAGGCGGGACCAGAGCGCGGCAGCCTCCGCTGCCGTCGCCGTCCGGGCCACCATCTCGCACCGTTCACCGCCCTGCTCCACGACGACCCGGGGGCACGCCTGGAGGTTGCGAGCCCAGGCGGGAGCTCGCGTCGAACCGAAGTTCGTCGCGGCGACGACGATCCCATCTCCGGCGGTGGGGATGCCGAGGAGGGGGACGGTGTGCGGGCGCCCGCTGCGGCGGCCGACCGTCGTCACCAGGCAGAGCGGGAGGTGGGTACCGAGCCGGGTCGGGGCGAGACGTGAACCGTGCAGGAGCCGGTCGAGCCGGGTGAGGACCCGACGCCCGAACCAGGCGAACGCCCTCGTCCCTCCGATCCGGACCAGGAGCCGTTCGTAGGCGTTCACGTCGCGTCTTCCCCGAGGGCGATGTAGATGTGCTTCGTCTCGAGGAAGGCCTCGATCCCCGGGGATCCCAGCTCCCGGCCGACGCCGGACTGCTTGTACCCGCCCCAGGGCGCCTCGACCGGTGCGGGTTGAGAGTCGTTGACCCACACGATCCCGGCGCGGATGGCGCGAGCGACGCGAAGGGCGCGGCCGACGTCGTTCGTCCACACCGATGCCGCCAGACCGTACGGGGAGTCGTTGGCGATGGCGACGGCCTCCTCCTGGTCGTCGAAGGGGATGACCGCCATGACCGGGCCGAAGATCTCCTCGCGGGCGATGACCATCGAGTTGTCGACGTCGGCGAAGATCGTGGGGGGGACGAAGAAGCCTCCGGCGAGGCCTTCGGGGACACGGCCCTGGTAGGCGATGCGCGCCCCTCCGGCCCGGCCCGCCTCGATGTAGCGTCGCACCCGGTCGCGGTGTGCCGCGGTGATGAGCGGTCCCAGGGTCGTCGTCCCGTCGAGGGGGTCTCCGAGGTGGAGGCGCCCGGCGTGGCGGGTGAACGCGGCGAGGGCCTCGTCGTAGATGCTTCGTTCGACGAGGACCCGTGACCCCGCCGAGCACACCTCCCCCTGGTGGTAGAAGACGCCGAAGGCGCTCGCCTCGTACGCCCGTTCCCGGTCGGCGTCGGCGAAGATGAGGCTCGGGGACTTGCCGCCGAGCTCCAGGGTGAGACGCTTCAGGGTGCCGGCGGCGACCCGTCGGATCTCCTTCCCCACCGGCACCGATCCGGTGAAGGAGATCTTGTCGACGTCGGGATGGGCGACGAGCGCGGCGCCGGCCTCCTCGCCGAGGCCGGTGACGACATTGAACGCTCCGGGGGGGAGACCGGCCTGGTCGAGAACGGCGGCGAGCTCCAGTGCCGTCAGCGGGGTCTCCTCGGCGGGTTTGAGCACCGCGGTGCAACCGGCGGCGAGGGCCGGTGCCGTCTTCTGGGCGGCCATGAGGATCGGGAAGTTCCAGGGTGTGACGAGGGCCGCCACCCCGACCGGCTCCTTCACGACGAGGCTCATCGCGTCGGGTCCGACCGGCGGGATCGTACCGGTCACCTTCGTCGCCCAGCCGGCGTAGTACTCGAAGAGGTAGGCGGCCTCCTCCACCTCCTCGGCGGCGTCGGCGAGTCGCTTCCCGGCATCGAGGGCCTCGAGCCGCGCCAGCTCGTCGCGGCGGGACCGGAGGATCTCGGCGGCACGGAGGAGGATCGTGGCGCGTTCCCGAGGGGAGGATCCGGGACCCCACGGGCCGCGATCGAAGGCACGACGAGCCGCGGCGACGGCACGGTCGATGTCCTCGGAACCACCGGCAGCGAACATGGCGAGCGGCTCGCCGTTGGCCGGATTGCGGGTTTCGAGCGTCCTGGCGTCGGCGGCGGGAACCCAGGTACCGTCGATGAAGAGCCTGCGCACGTCCATGGCTGCCGTCCCCTCCTCGTGATCTCGTGTCATCTTGGCAGGGTCGGGCCCCGCGCCGGATCGCCGGGGGATGCCGCGGCATCGGGGAATCGACTCGGTACCATCCCGGACGGTCGACGAGAGGAGTCGCGGTGCCCGATGCCGACGCCGGCAGCTCGTCCGGTGAGGTGTTCCCGACCTCCCCGCCGTGGCATCCGCACACGAAGCTCGTGATGGGCGTGGTCCTCGGGGTCGGTGCCCTCGTCGCGTTGTACTTCGCTCGTGGCGTCATCCATCTCGTCGCCCTCTCGGGCCTGATCGCGTTCCTCCTCGCGCCGCCGATCCGGTGGACCCACCGGCGCCTCCACCTGCCGCGATGGCTGGCGCTGCTCCTCACCTACCTCGTGGCGCTCGTGGCGGTCCTGGCGGTGGGCACGCTCATCGCCGCCGCCGCCGTCCAATCGGTCCGCCAGATGGATCCGGCTGCGATGCTGCACACCATCCAGGACTGGCTGGCGCGCATCACCACGGAGTTTCGGTTCGTGAGCATCGTCGGTGTCACGGTGGACCTCTCGGGGGTCATGGACCCGCTCCACCGGTTCCTCGTCGGGGGAGCGGTGACGGCTGGGGAGGGCGGAACGACGATCGGTCTCGGCCCCGGCACGGTCGCCGGTCTCGTCTCCGACATCGTCGGAGGGGTGTACTTCGTCGTGGGTCTCCTCACGGCGCTGTTCATGTCGGCACTCATCACGATCCTCGTCTCGATGTACCTCAACGCCGACAGTGAGCGGTTCTCCAAGGCGCTGCTGGAGAACGTGCCCCCCGGGTACGAGGAGGACGCGATCCGTCTGGCCCGTCGCGTGAAGGAGATCTGGACCGGGTTCCTCTACGGCCAGCTCATCAACAGCGTCATCACCGGCGCCCTCGTCTTCTTCGTCCTCTGGGCGGTGGGGCTCCCGGGGGCGTTCCTCATGGGGCTCATCATGGGGATCCTCAACATGATTCCCACGTTCGGACCGATCCTCGCGGCCGTCCCGGGCATCCTCGCCGCGGTCGTGAGCGGCTCCACACGGTTCGACATGTCGAATCTCGCCTTCGGGCTCCTCGTGACGATCATCTACGTCGTGGTCGTGCAGCTCCAAGCGAATCTCGTCGCCCCGAGGGTGATGGGCAGCGCGGTGCAGCTCAGGCCGGTGACGGTGATCGTCGGGCTCATGGTGGGATTCGCCGTCATGGGCCTGCTCGGGTCGCTCCTGGCGGTCCCGGTGGTGGCGACGCTGAAGACCTTCTGGCTGTACGGGTACGACAAGCTCATCGATCGGGATCCGTTCCGCCGGGCGGCGCTGAACGGCACGGCCCGGTGACGGCAGGCGGCGGGCAACGAGTCCCCCCGAGCCGGTTCAGCCGAAGCGACCGCTCAGGTAGTCCTCGGTGCGCGGGTCCGCCGGGGTCGTGAAGAGCAGGTCGGTGGGCGCGTACTCGACGAGGACCCCGGTGCGCTCGCCACCGCCGTCGACCTCGACGCTGAAGAAGGCGGTACGGTCGGAGACGCGTCCTGCCTGCTGCATGTTGTGGGTGACGATGACGATGGTGAACTCCTCCTTCAGCTCGAGCATGAGCTCCTCGATGCGCAGCGTGGCGATGGGGTCGAGGGCGGAGCAGGGCTCGTCCATGAGGATGACGGCTGGCTCGACGGCGATGGCCCGGGCGATGCAGAGACGTTGCTGCTGACCACCGGAGAGGGCGAGCGCCGAGCGGTCGAGGCGGTCGCGCACGTCGTCCCACAGGGCGGCGCGGCGCAGGGACACCTCCACGATGTCGTCGGGGTGCCGTTCTCCGTGCAGGCGGGGGCCGTAGGCGACGTTGTCGTAGATCGACATGGGGAAGGGGTTGGGTCGCTGGAACACCATGCCGATGCGTCGCCGGACGGCGACGGGGTCGATGGCGTCGTCGTAGAGGTCACGACCCTCGAAGAGGACGGTGCCGGCGATGGAGACACCGCCGATGGTGTCGTTCATGCGGTTGAGGCTGCGCAGCATCGTCGATTTTCCGCAACCGGAAGGGCCGATGATCGCCGTGATCTCACGCCGCGCCACGTCGAAGGAGACGTCGCGTAGGGCTTGGCGCTCCCCGTACCACAGCGAGAAGCGATCGATGCGGTAGAGCGGAGCGCCGTCGTCGCTCATCCGAACTTCCCCGAGATGTAGCGTTCGGTGCGTTCGTCGGCCGGGTTGGTGAAGATCCGGCTCGTCTCGTCGAACTCGATGAGCCGACCTGGCGCCCCGGCGTCCTCGATCATGAGGAAGCCGGTGAAGTCCGACACCCGAGCCGCCTGTTCCATGTTGTGGGTGACGATGACGATGGTGAACTCCTCGGCGAGCTCGCGCATGAGATCCTCGATGCGCAGCGTGGCGATGGGGTCGAGGGCGGAGCAGGGCTCGTCCATGAGGATGACGGCTGGCTCGACGGCGATGGCCCGGGCGATGCAGAGACGTTGCTGCTGACCACCGGAGAGGGACCCTGCCGGCGCATCGAGGTGCTGCGCGACCTCCTTCCACAGGTGTGCGGCACGCAGCGACCACTCCACCCGGTCCTCGAGCTCGCGGCGCGTGGAGCGACCTTCGAGACGGAGGCCGGCGGCGACGTTCTCGAAGACGCTCAGGGTGGGGAAGGGGTTGGGTCGTTGGAACACCATGCCGACGACCCGACGTACCTCGGCCGGCGACACCGAGGGGCCGTACACGTCCTCGCCGTCGAGGGTGACTTCACCTTCGACGCGGGCGCCGGGCACGAGCTCGTGCATCCGGTTCAGGCAACGCAGGAGGGTCGACTTGCCGCACCCCGAGGGCCCGATGAGGGCGGTGATGCGCCCCGGGGGGATCGTCAGGTCGATGTCGGCGACGGCGCAGAAGTCGTCGTAGTACGCGGTGACGCCCCGGAGTCGGAAGGTCCTCATCTTCGAAGCGACCGCTCGTGTCGGGAGGCGATCCAGCGGGCGGCGACGGTGAGGACGAGCACGATGGCCACCAGCTCGGCGGCCGCGGCGAAGGCGCGTTCCTGCCCGGCCGGGAAGGGGTTGCGGGCTCCGTCGTAGATGTAGAGCGGGAGCGCCGAGATGGGGACCGTCCATCCGAAGGCGAGCTGGACGGAACCGAGTGCCGTCATGATGAGGGGAGCCGTCTCCCCGGCGGCGCGGGCGACGGCGAGCATGACGCCGGTGGTGATCCCGCTTCGTGCCGTGGGGAGAACGACCTTCATGATCGTCCGGGCCCGGGTGGCTCCCAGCGCGGCGCTGGCGTCGCGCAGGCTGTGGGGGACGAGGCGGAGGATCTCCTCGGTGGACCGGATGACGATGGGGAGCATGATGAGGGCGAGAGCGGACCCTCCGGCGATGGCCGAGAAGCCGAGCGGCGTGGGAACGATGAGGAGCGTGTAGATGAAGAGACCGACGAACACCGACGGCACGCCGGTCATGACGTCGGTGAAGAACCGGACGACGGCGGCGAAGCGACCCGAACCGTACTCGTTGAGGTACACCGCGGCGGCGATGCCGAGCGGTACGGAGAGGAGGGAGGCGAGTCCGACCATGTAGAGGGTCCCGACGAGGGCGTTGAGGGCGCCACCACCCCGCCGGACGTAGCTGAGTGGCTGCGAGTTGGTGAGGAACTCCCAGCTCATCGCCCCCAGGCCGCGTACGACGAGGAAGTAGGCGATGAGAACGAGCGGGACGAGCGAGATCCCCACCGCGGCGTACATGGCGGCGAGCGCCAGGCGGTCGGCCAGGCGTCGACGCGCCGAGAGGGGCCGGCCCAGTGAGGAGGGTCTCGAGGTCATCGGTTCGCCGGCACCGGGGTGCCTCCACCGCGGGCCACGACGATGCGTGCCAGCACGTTGACGACGATGGTGATGAGGAAGAGGACGACGCCGATCCCCAGGAGCGCCCGGATCTGGGCCGCGTCGGCCTCCTGGAACTGGTTGGCGATCACTGCGGCCATCGTGTACCCGGGTTGCAGGACCGAGATGTGGATGTCCACCTGCGATCCGACGAGGAGGGCGGCGGCGATGGTCTCGCCCAGGGCCCGGCCCAGGCCCAACATGACCGCCCCCACGATGCCCGGACGGGACCGTGGCAAGACGGCGAGGCGGATCATCTCCCAGCGCGTGGCACCGAGCGCCAGGGCCGCCTCCTTCTCTCCGACGGGGACGGTGGCGAACACCTCACGACAGATGGCACTGACGATGGGGACGATCATGATCGAGAGGACGAGTCCCGTCGAGAAGTAGGAGAGGCCGAACACCGGGCCCTCGAAGATGCCCGTCCAGCCGAGGTACCGGGCGAGGAAGATGGAGACGGGCTTCACCACGTAGGGGACGAACACGAAGATGCCCCACAGCGCGTAGACGACCGAGGGAATGGCGGCGAGGAGGTCGACGAGGTAGGAAACGGGGCGAGCGACCCGCCTGGAGGCGACCTCCGAGAGGTACAGGGCGATGAGGACGCTGATGGGGACACCGACGACGACGCCGATCGTCGCGGTGACGACCGTGCCGTAGACGAAGGGGAACGCCCCGAAGAGTCCCTTGTTCGGGACCCAGCGCATCCCGAGGAGGAACCCGAGGATGCCCTGGGAGCGCCACACCGGCAGCGAGGCGATCGCCGTCGAGACGATCATGACGGCGAGCAGGAGCAGGACGGCGGCGGCGGCCGCCAGCGTCACCCGGCGGAAGACGCGGTCGCCGCGCCGGCGTGGGCGGTCGACCAGGGACCGGCGCCCTGGGGCGTCGGTCTCGCCGCTGGTCCTCGTCATGGAGATCTCCGTCGTTCGCGCCGCGTGAACCGGGCCGCCCGGATACGGTCCGCGCGGCCCGGGTTTCCGACCGTCGGGTCGCTCAGCCGGCCCCGATCCTATCGACGAAGGCGAGTGCCTTCTCCTGCAGCGAGTCCGGGATGGGCGCGTAGTCGAGCGCGATCGCCGTGTCGTCCCCCTCGGTGAGCGCCCAGGTGAGCCACGACCGGAGGAGCCGTGCCTGCTCCTCGGGCATGTCGCCGTAGGCGAGGATCCAGGTGGCGGTGGCGATGGGCCAGCCTTCGGGGGCGGGAGTGTCGGCGAGAGTGAACCGGAGGTCGTCGGGGAAGGTGACACCCTCGGCGGCGGCGGAGGTCGACTCGAGGCTCGGCGTCACGACGTTCCCGGAGCGGTTGACCATGGAGGCGACGTCGAGGCCGGTCTGAACGGCGTAGGCCAGCTCCACGTAGCCGAGGGACCCCTCGGTCTGGGAGATCGCGGCGGCGGCGCCGTCGTTGCCCTTGCCACCGACGCCGGCGGGCCACTCCACGTCCTTGCCGTACCCGACCGTCTCGTGCCACCGCGAGCTGCAGGTGTCGAGATAGAGGGTGAACGCGTTCGTCGTTCCCGACCCGTCGGAGCGGTGCACGACCTGGATCTCGGCGTCGGGGAGGGAGGCCTGTGGGTTGAGGGCTCGGATCGCCGGGTCGTTCCAGCGGGTGATCGTGCCGAGGAAGATGCCTGCCAGAGTGTCGCAGTCGAGCGTGAGCGCGTCGACGGCGGAGACGTTGAACGTGGGTACGACGGCGCCGAAGACGGTGGGGATGTGGTAGACGGTGCCGTTCCGCGCCGCCTGAGCCAGCTCGTCGTCGGTGAGGAAGGCGTCGGATCCGGCGAAGTCGACCGTCTGCTGGATGAAGTTCTGGACCCCCCCGCCGGAGCCGATGGCCTGGTAGTTGATGCGGACGTCCGGGAACCGTTGCTGATAGCCGCCGATCCATTCGAGGTAGACGGGGGCGGGGAACGTGGCGCCCGCGCCGTTCAAGGCCCCGGCGAGGGTCGGGGTGGCGTCCGCGGCGTCGCTTCCCGACGTCGCCGGCGAGCCCGAGCAGGCCGCGGCGACGAGCGCCACCGCCGCGACGAGCACTCCGATACGGAGACGGTGTGACATGTTTCCTCCTCGACGATGCGGTGCCCCGTGAGGTGCCACGGCGCGACCGGCCCGATCTTCCGGACCGGAACGTAGGAGGCGGTGGTGACCGGTCCATGGCCGCGAGGTGAACGGGAGGTGAATCCTCCTCCGGTCCGGGGTGAGGCGGTGGTTTCCCCGGGGCGGCGGGTGCTCAGGACGGTCGGTTCGCTCCCGGCGCCTGCTATCGTCGGAGCGGCCGCACCGGGTGGAGGCCAGCGCTTCGTCGCTTCCCCGGTGATCACCCGGCCCAGTCCCTCATCCGGTTGGACGCCTCTTCGGCCGACTCTCGATGTCACGGGCGACCACGTCGCTCGATCGAGCGGGGGATCGGCACAACCATCCACTCTCCCTTCGGGGACCAGGAGTCACCATGACGATCACGTTCGCCCAACTCGGGCTTCCCGATCCCCTCACCCGTGCGCTCGCGGCGCGCGGTGTGGTGGAACCCTTCCCCATTCAGGCCGCCGCGATCCCCGACGTCCTCGCCGGGAGGGACGTGTCGGGAAGGGCCCCCACCGGCTCCGGCAAGACGCTCGCCTTCGGGCTCCCGCTGCTCGCCCGCGTCGCGTCCGCCGATCGGCACCGTCCCCGCGCCCTGGTCCTGGCCCCGACGCGCGAGTTGGCCGAGCAGATCAAGCAGGAGCTCGCGCCTCTCGCCGGAGCGATGCACCGATGCGTCAGCGCCATCTACGGCGGCGTGGGGTACGGCCCCCAGAAGACCGCCCTCCGCAAGGGCGTCGACGTCCTCGTGGCCACACCCGGCCGGCTCGAGGACCTCATGGCGCAGGGATCGGTCGACCTGGGCCGGGTCGACGTCGCCGTCGTGGACGAAGCCGACCGGATGGCGGACATGGGGTTCCTCCCCGCGGTGCGGCGCATCCTCGACGGCACCGCCCCCCATCGTCAGACCCTGTTGTTCTCGGCGACGCTCGACGGCGACGTCGCCGTCCTCATCCGGACGTATCAGCGGGATCCGGTCCGACACGAGACGGGTTCCGTGGAGCCGGAGACGACCGATGCCCGCCACCATTTCTGGCTCGTCGACCGCCACGAGCGGGTCCGGCACGCCGCGGACGTGATCGAGACGGCGGGCCGTTCCATCGTGTTCACTCGCACTCGTCACGGGGCGGACCGCCTGGCCAGACAGCTCGTCAGGCTGGGCGTCACCGCCGTGGCCCTGCACGGTGGGCGTTCCCAGAACCAACGCAAGCGGGCCCTGGCGGCGTTCTCGACCGGTCGAGCGGAAGCGCTCGTCGCCACCGATGTCGCCGCGCGCGGGATCCATGTCGATGCGGTCGCCGCCGTCGTCCATTACGACCCGCCGGCCGATGCCAAGGACTACCTGCATCGGTCGGGGCGAACGGCTCGGGCCGGCGCCACGGGAACGGTCGTCAGTCTGGTGAGTGGCGACCAACTGCGGGCCGTTCGGCGGCTGCAACAGGACCTGGAGTTGCGGACGCCGATCGAGCCTCCCCGACCCGCCGAGCTCCGGGACGGGGGTCATCGTATCGACCCTGTGGCGAGATCCCGGGAGGGGGGACGTGGACGCCCGCCGCGGCCGACGACCCGCTCCCGGCCCCGGCCACATCGTGACACGGCGCGGGGGGAGAGCGTCTATGTGGCCAACCTTCCATGGAGCACCACCGCCGACGACCTCCGGGCGCTGTTCGGCCGGTACGGGGAGGTGGGGCAGACGAGCGTCGTGATCGACAGACGAACGGGGCGGTCGAGGGGTTTCGGCTTCGTCGAGATGCCGCGGGCGACGGCGCGAGCGGCGATCGATGCACTGCACGGCTCGACGTTGGAGGGGCGGGACCTCACGGTGCGTCTCGCTCGCCCGAAGCGGCACCACGCCTGAGCCGGCTCGACCGCGTCCCGTCGCGTCCGGCCCGGTCGATGCCGACAGGTTGCGACCTCGTCGTGGCCGTCACGGGCCGCGGACGTGGCGTGCCGCAGATCGCCGCGGTGAGACCGATTCGGTCGACCACCGGGCGCGATTCCGCTCTGGTGTGCCTCGCCGTCCGCTGCGACTCCGTGACTCGGGATGTGTCGATCAGCGGCGGCCGGCGAGCCACTCGTGGATTCCGCTTCGGAGGTGCGCGACCGACTCGTCGATGCAACCGTGGTTGGGTACATCGACGACGTGGAGGCCGCGTTGCGAGACCAGCAGGTCCTTCGTGCGGCGGACGCATCGGGCGGCGCTCGCCGTGTAGGTGATGATCGCGTCGGCATCGAGAGATCGGTAGCGCCGGCGGTCGGTCGCCCGGGCAGCGCTCGCCGTGGTGTCGGCGTGGACGACCACGACGAGATCCGGCGCCGGGATCGCGTCGATGTAACGGCGGAGCAACGGCTCGTCGGCCACGGAGAATCCGTGGCCGAACAGCGAGACCGCGCGATTACAAAACCCCTCGTCGAACACGAGGGCCGTGCCGGGATCCTCGAGGGCCGGCTTCGCGAGCTGATACTGCCACACGAGGTCGAGGATCCACGTCATCGCAAGATCCGAGCGCAGGTCGGTGGCGCGGCGCCGGACGATGGCTTCGAGGACCGCGACGACGACGTCGGGACGGTCGAGCAGGAAATCCCGGAGGGCCACCATCCGGTCTTGGGAGCGGTTGGCGACGTGTTTCGACAGCCTCCGGGCGATCCTTCGAGGCGTACCCCGGAGCAACGGCCCGAAGGCGCGATCGACCATGTCTCGTCGGAGCGCCTGGAAGACGGCCTCATCGATGGTTCGAACCGCGAACCCCGCGTCCGTGAGGGCGTCCATCACGTAGGTGAAGAGCGTGGTCTTGCCCGCCCCCGGCACGCCGAGGAGCTCGACGTGGATGCCCCGGGGTCGTCCGACCTCGGATGTGGGATCCGCCGAGGAGTCCCTGGCCTCGTTCACCCGATCCTCCGTGCGTGGATGTTGCCGTCGCAGGTCGGGCGGCAGGTGTCGGGGGCGACGTCGGTGGGACGAGAGAGAGGGTTCGGCCCGCCTCGGATGATCACCGGTGCGGTCGCGTCGATCGTCGGACGCCCTGGGTCTCCCAGGGGGAAACCCGGTCCGTGGATGTCGTCGGTGTCGAGGAGTCCGACGGTGAGCAACCAGGGAACGCGGACGGGCGCGAGGTGGAGCCGTTCTGGGGCGGGTGGACGGGGTTCACTCATGCGCTCGCCTCGATGAGTCGCCAGATCCTGCCTTTGAGGTCGAGGAGCACCTCGGCGTAGGGTCGGGCGACGTCGACGACCTCACAGCCTCCCCTCCGGGCGAGTTCCTGGCACGCCTCGACCTTGGCACGGAGCTCGCCCTCGTCCATGTGGGGTCGCCGCGAGCGAAGGGTCGCGTAGTCCGCGACGAGGAGGTATGTGGGGCCGGCGACCCGGATCTGGTCGTAGATGCGCGCCTCCCGGGCGGCGGCTCGGAAGGGGGCGTCGGGTCCGAGGCGCGGCCCGTCCATGGGAGTCTCCATGAGGACCGAGACCTCGGGCAAGGGGAAGCGTTCGGCCAGGACGACCGTTCCCTGGGAGGCGAGTCGTGCGGCGCGTTCGGCGCCGCGGCGCCGGCGTCTCGCGATGGAGATCCACTCGAGCGCGGCCAGGGCGGCCGTCCCTCGGTCTCCCAGACGCCTGCGGAGGGACCGAGCGGGAGCCGTGGTTGCCAGCTCACGGATCCCGTAGCGGGTCCGGCGGAGGGCCTGGCGCACGGGGCTCGACTTGGGCTGCCCGAAGTACAGATGGACGACGTCGAGTTTCCATCCCAACCATGCGGTGAGGTCCCGCGCCAGCGAGGTCTTGCCAGACCCGTCGGCGCCGACGAGCTTCACGACGGGAGCAGTGGCGAGCAGTCGCTTCATCGGCAGAGGCCGGATCGGACGGAGGGGACGGGCGTAGCGGAGTCCGAGGTGGACCCTTCGGACGAAGGAGGGGAAGGCTCCCTGGCGGCGATGGGGCCGCATCGCCCTGAGGACGCGGCGCTTCTCGCCGAGGACGTACCGGGCGGGGAACCGGTCGTCGGCGAGTCGGGTGACGAACTCGGCGAAGGAGGCCTGGAGATGGGTGAAGCCTGCCCCGACTGCGACCTGACGGGGGCGGAACGTCTCGGCACGCCTGAGGAGCCATCGACCCTCCGCGAGGACACGGTCCGGGAGGGCGTGAGCTCGTCGACCGACCGCCGTCGCAGCGGTACGGCGAAGTGTCGCTTTCATCAGGACTCGCAGATACAGGAGAAACAACTCCTTCTCGGGGGCGGGAACCGGGACGCCGTCGATGCGGTGCACGTCGGTGAGGAGCCATGCTTCGAGCGGCGGATGATGACCCTTGACGCGCTGCTCACCCATCACCAATGCGTAGTGGACGTGGAGGTGCGACGACGATCCGGTCGCCGCGTCGAAGCCCAGGTGGTGCTCGACGTTCGGGAGCTCGCGGATCCGCGGGGACCGAAGCCGGACGAAACCCAGTGCCCGCGTCACGACCTCGAAGTCGGCCCGCACCGAGATGTCCACGAGGAGGTCGAGATCCGCCTGTCCGACGAGGCCGCGTTCGAGGAAGTAGTTGCTCTTCCAGTGGGCGAAGAGGACCCCGTCCCTGTCGAGTGCTTCGATCAGGCGCCGGTTGACGTCGAGTGATCGCATCTGTCCATCTCTCTACGGCAGGATGTCGGGCCGGGGTGCCGTCGTGATCGGTCGGGATGTCGCCGTCTGGATGGACGGGGGCGACCCGGGGGCGGCGAGCCGATGGAACACGATGTCGAGGGCTCGACCTCCGTGGGGGATGCTGCGGCTCGTGGGAGCACTCTCCTCGAGCGCCGTGTAGCCGTCGCGCTCGAGGAGAGCATACCGGGCGTCACCGCTACCCGGCCACGCTGCGACGGGCTCGAGAGTGGACGCGCCGCGAGCACCCGGCCCCATCTGGCACCGGAGAACCCCGACGCGGGTGCACGGGGAGCGCCCGTCGACGTGTAGGTTCGGGGTCGGGGCAGAGGGGCGAACACGAGGAGATGGCATGGCACATCCGCACGGTCTGTTCTCCTGGACGGACATCTCGCTCCCGGACCCGGTAGCCGGGAGTCGCTTCTACGTGGGTCTCTTCGGATGGGAGGCCGAAGACGAGCGAGGTCCCGACGGCAGCTACCTCTACACGATGTTCACCAAGGAGGGGCGCTCGGTCGCCGGCTTGGGCCCGCGACCGCCTGACGCCGAGGAGCAGGGTTTCCCGCCGATGTGGACCTCCTACGTCGCCGTCGACGACCTCGACGCGACGCTGCGGCGCTGGACGACGGAAGGGGGATCGATCCTCGTGCCGGCCATGGACGTGATGAACGCAGGCCGGATGGCCGTCGTCGCCGATCCGCAGGGAGCGGTGCTCGCCCTGTGGCAGGCGGGTGAGCACGCCGGCGCCGAGGTGTTCAACGAGCCCGGCGCCATGACCTGGAACGAACTCAATACGCGGGACGCCGGAGCGGCCCGGGAGTTCTACGCCGCCGTGCTGGGGTGGGGCTTCGAACGCCTCGCCGCCGAGGACGCGCCGGGTGAGTACTGGATCATCACGCTCGCGAAGCCCGAGGGAGGGCCGTACGCCCCCGACGGCTACAACGGTGGCGTGATGACGATGGACGAGAGGTGGCCGGCGGAGGTTCCTGCCCATTGGATGGTGTACTTCGGCGTCGCCGACGTCGACGAGACGATCGGGCGTCTCGCGAGCCTCGGTGGCACGGTGTCGGTTCCCGCCTTCGACATTCCCGCGGGAAGGATGGCCGTCGTCGGTGATCCCCAAGGTGGGACGTGCTCCATCATCGCCCCGCCCCCGACGGCCTGAGCGCTCTCGGTGGTGGGGTGGGTTGTGACGCGCCGCGACGCCGCGGGTGAGGCGGCGTCGCGGGGTAGCGGGCGTCAGGCTGCCGGCGTGGGAGCACCCAGGTCGATGCGAACACCGGTGGGGGTCCATCGTCCGTGGAGGTGCCGGGTCCGGTAGGTGCCGTGACCCTGGAGGTAGACGCTGCCGGTGCCGGCGGCTCGGAACTTCATCCGCCCGTGGGCTTCGATGGTGAAATCGGAGCCGGTGACCTTGACGATGCCACGGAAGTTCTCGAGCTCGTACTCGGTGTCGGCGGCGAGAGACTCGGCGGTGTCGCCGGGTCGGCTCGTGATGACGACGTGGGCGTCTCCGGCGTGGTCGACGATGGTGACGTCCCCGTCGATGGCCATGGTGACGTGTCCGGCGCCGTCGATGACGGCGGTGCCGGTGCCGCGGGCCCACAGGGCGCCGGTGCCGGAGACGTTGGCTTCTCCGGCGAAGGCGAGGCCGGCCGGGATGATGAGCAGCGCCGCGACGAAGGCGGCGACGAGGATGATGGTGCGTTTCCGCATGGGTGACTCCTCGGGTCGGTGCGGTTCGTTCCTCCTCGAGGATGCGGCCGGGGTGTTCGAAGAAGGTGAGGATCCCGTGAGAAGACCACGACGTGACCGAGCCGATCCGGCGACCACCCCGCAGAGAACCGTCGCTCAACGAGCCGGCGTGGGCGTCAGGCCGGAGATCGGGCCGCTCGCCGGGGGCATCGCCCCGACACGATTCGCGCTCCCGCCGAGATCGCGGCGCTGCTCCCGCTCGCGCCGAGGACCGGCACCGCGTCGCCGAGCGTGCTCGGTGACGGACCGACCGTCCTCATCCCCTCTTCGCCAGCAACGTACTCACCGTCTCCACCGGTACGCCTTGCTGCTGGAAGAGTTGTAGGAGCGGCTCGATCAGGGCGAAGTCCTTCTCGATCGTCTCGTCGTTGAAGACGATGCCCAGGTACTGCTCCGGCGTGGCGGCTCGGAGGGCGCCCTCCACGTCGACCAGGGTCACGGCGGCATCGCCCAGATGCGCGATCTCGTAGCCGGCGTTGTAGATCTCCACGACAGGGTGGCCGTTGTAGACCGTTTCCACGGGGGTGCTGAGCAGGTCGTCCTGCGAAGGCGTCTCACCCGAATCGGTGGCGAAGTAGAGGACTCCGTCCGGCCAGTCGGTGGCCTCGTCGGACATGCCGGCGGAGGTGATGCCTCGGCGTGAGAGCGGGGCCAGCAGCGCCATGAGCGCGGCCATGTCACCCACGTAGGTGCCGTCGGTGGCGTACCAACCGTCGGTGCGAACGGCGTCCCGGTCGTTCGTGTAGCCGTCGAAGAACTTGTGGGTCGGGCCGTGGTGGTGAAGGGCGATCTCGTGGCCGTTCGCCTCCCAGGCGTGCACCGTGTCCTCCAAGCCCGCCTGGTAGACGTACTCGGCCCAAGGAGCGGAGAACTGCAGGGTGACCTTCACGTCGTACCGGTCCGCCAACGCCATGAACTGTTCCAGCCGCGGCCACAGCTCCTTGATGCGCGGGAAGCTCGTGACCTCGAGGTGGAAGGCGATGAACGCCCCCTTGGGACCACCGTTCGCAGCCTCGGAATCCGGCGTGGTCGTGGGAACGGGCTGCGTGGCACCTGTGGCGTCGGTGCCGGGGGTGATCATCACCGGGACCGACGAGAGTGGGATCTCGCTGGAGACGCCCGGCTCCACCCGGGGTTCCGCGCCCTGCTCGGTCACGAGATGCGTCACCTGGACGCTGGAGCCACCGTCGAACAGGTCGGTGGTGTCCAGGCTCCCCCCGTCGTCGTCCCAAGCGACGACGACGGGGTCGGCGCCTGCGCGCTCCACCCGCACCACGGCGCGGCTGGAGTCCGCCTCATCGGGCACCACGCCGAGGGCGAGAGGCTCCAGCACGGTGAGGCTCTGGTAGCCGACGAAGGCGTCGGCCAGCAGGCGGAAGTTCACTCCGGCCGGGTACAGCGGTGGATCGGTGCAGACCTGACCGAGTCCCGGGGAGTCGTCGGGGCACGGCGTGTACAGCCCGGAACGGGCGAACAGGACTCCGCCGGGCCACTGCACGGATTCGGGTGCGTTCTGGAGCCCCCACCAGTGGGCGTGTCGCGCCCCGGCTGCCAACGCTCCCACCAGGAGCTTGACGACCTTCTCCGCCTGGGTGGCCGGAGTCGCATCGGGCTGTCCCCCGACCGGGGCGTTGGTCGCCAGCACCTGCCCGGCCCACACCGGTAGACCGCTGGCCCGCTGCGCGTAGGTCAGGCCGTCGACGAGTCGGCTGAGGTTCCCGCTGAAATCGTGGATCTCCACGACGTCGACCCCCTCGTAGCCGCCGAGGTCGGCGACGCGTTCCATGTAGCGTTCTTCCACACCGTCGCCGTCGAAATCGGCGGCGTCACGTCCAGGCCACGGGTACTGGGAGGCGACGACGATCGCGTCGGGAATCTCCTCTCTGATGATCGGTGCGGTGAAACGCAGCAGCGTCGCGTAGTCCTCCGGTGTGGCCCAGGTGGTCGCGCCCTGCTCGACGGCGGTGGCCCACTGCGCCTCGAGTTCGTTGTGGATCTGCCACACCCGGATCGGATAGAGGAGCCCTGGGGCGTCGTCCACGCCGTCGCCGTCGTAGCGTTCCAGCATGGTGCGCAGGTACGTCTCGTAGCGGGCGCGCTCGTCCTGGTTCGTCCACAACCAGGGCTGGCCGAGATCGACGCCCCTGCCGCCGCTCAGCGCCTGCTGATACGCGACGGTCATCGCCACGTTCACTCCCCGACGCTGATACGCGGCGACGAGCTCGTCGAGGGCGGTGAAGCCGTAGCGCTCGACGTCGGGCATGGACGGCCCACGCGTCTGCACGATGTTGATACGCCCGACGCGGCCACCCACGCCGGCGTACAGCGCCATCACCTCGTCGGCGTAGCGCCCGTACTGGGACCAGTCGTAGCGGTCCGATTGGGCGGCGGGGACGTTGGCCAGTTCGCCCTCCAGGCCGATCGGGTAGGTGAGTGGGGGTGGTGAGGGAGAGGGCGACTGGGGAGCAACACTCGTCGAGGTGGTGCTCGATGGCGAGTCGAGAGGGAGGGCTGCTCCCGGCGTGGTCGAGGGAACGACCGTCGCCGTCGTCGATGTACCCGGCGGTCCGCCGAAGCTACAGGCCGCGGTGAGCGTGAGGATCGACAGCAGGGGGACGAGGAGCCTCTTCATGGGCCGCGGACTCAACTCGCCGGTGCGACGGATGGATCGACGCCGACGGGCACCTGGTGGCGTGTCCTCGTGGCGGGGCGTGTCCTGGATCGGTCGTCGGCCTCGTCCATGACCTCGTGTACCTCCTTGCCGGGTCCTCGGAGCCGTGTCTCGCCACGAAGCGGCTCTTCGCAGTTCCACGGACACCGGGTCCGGTGACGCTGGTCGGGGGTGATGATTCAAATACATCGGTGGCGGTCCCGGTGGACTTGACCGGGTTTGCCGGACGCGGACGCCCCCCCGGTGTCGTGGGGTCGGGATGCGCGAATCGGTGGGGTCTGCGACCCGTCGAGGAGGGGCCGTACGCCCTGCCGTCACCCCCGTCTTCAGCCTCGCCACCGACTCGCCGCCGGGTCGCAGGACTCGGCGGGGCGTGATCGGGACGCCCCCTCCTCAGGTCGTCGTGCCTGACGATCACCGGTCGTGGGGCCAGGACCGCCCCTCCGAGAAGAACGTCGGAAAGTCCTTGGGGAAGATCGTGAACGCAGGAAGCCGGTCGAGGACCTCTCCGCGTAGCGGGCCGGACCGTCCGACTCCGCGACGGTCGAAGATCGACCCGGTGACCCGATCGAGGAGACCATCGGGCGCTTCCTCGAGCTGGACGGTGCCCTCGTCGAGCCGCCGGGAGAACACGACCCAACGCTGCGGGTCGTCGGGATCGATGGTCACGGCGATGTCGACGCCGGCGACCACGTCGTCGACTACGCCGACCTCGCGGAGCGGCCGCACGTGATAGGCGACGACCTCCGTCCCCAGATCGACGACGATGGCCATCTCGTCGAGGCCGGCTCCGGCGGCGCCACCGGGGACGTCGAGCGCGAGCGACGCCGGATGCTCCGCCGTCCAGTCGCCCCACGTCGTCAGAGTCGACGGCAACAGCTCGAGCCGAACCCCGGTGAGCGGTCCGAGGATCGCCTCGCCTCGCGGCTGACTCCAGATCGATCCGGTCCGATGGTCCCACCAGGTCATGGCGTTCCCGTACAGGGCTCCCTGGTTGCCGAAGACGAGGGTCTCTCCGTTCAGCTCCCGGCGATGGACCATCGCCGTTCCGCAGAGTGGTCACCAGCTCACGAGGATCGGGATACCCTCCAGGGAGTCGTTCACCATCTCCCGGCGGTTGAGATGACTCACGGGGTAGGCCTTTGCCGTCGCGGTCCCGGTCACACCGATGACGAGCGTCGCGTCCGCCCAGGCGACGGCTTCCGCCGGGACGAGCCTCGGGTGGTACACCGGGTGGATCTGGTCACGACCGAGCAGTTGCCGGTAGCCGGAGGGAAGCGGCTCGCCGGACCGAACCGGGTCGTACACCATCGCCGGGTCGACCCGGGCCACGGCGTCACCGCCGGTGCCGGTCGGGGCCACGGGGAACCGGGGGACGCCCGAGCCCCGCAGCGACCCCACGACGAGCACGACGAGGAGCGCCGAGAACGCAGCCCCGGCCAGGAGCCCCAGCCGTCGATCCATGCCCACGGCCGGTCAACGTGCCGACCGGTCGGTGGGTTCACCCACTGGCGCCACCGCGACGGTTCCGTCGTCGGCTCCCTCGACCCCTGCTCCCCCCGGTGCGGGGTGTCGGCACGCCGAGGGTCGCTCAGATGGTGATGACGTTGTCCACGACCGCGGCGCGTTCCACGAATCCGGTTGGCGTGTCGTACACCGCGTTCTTGCCTTCGAGGTCTGCATCGGTCACCCCACGGGCGACTGCGCAACCCCCTCAGACGTAGATGGGGATCTTGTACTTGACCACCGCGTCGAACAGTTCACGAAGGGGTGGCCAACCCACCGGCAGGACGCTACCGATGACCGCATCCTTGATGAGGACCACGGCGTCGCCCAGCAGGGAGATCTCGGCCTCCATGCCCGCTTCGACGGCGTTCTTCGCCTGCAGGAACGGAAAACACGCCTTCGTCGGATCCTCCGAGCCGTGTGTCGCTACGAATGCCAGCCTGGCCATCCCGACCCTCCCCGGTCACGAGCTCACCGTCGGAGCTCTCTGATGTAATCGTATCAGGCCCGGCGATGCCGCGTCCACCGCACCTGCTTCCGGGTCGGCTGGTGGACCCCCATTCCGGGCCGGGGGCTCGGACGTGGACACACCAGCGATGCTGAGCGCCGGCGGAGACGGCCGCACCCGCACCGCACCGGAGACCGGATTGTGGCGACGAGCAGCCGCCGCGGCCTCGCCGTGGCGGCTGCTCGTCGCCCTTCCCGGACCGCTCCGGAAGATCATCACGACCGTGCACGAAGTGGCGAACGGAATGGACGCCCGAGGCCTGCGACAGCAACCCGCCAGGTCGGCCACCGTGACGCGCCGAGCCGGACGGGATCGAGGTCGCGTGGACCGTCCACGCCCCGGCTTCGTCTGCGTGTTCGTTCGGGGACGCCACGTCGTCGGTAGGGAGGGCCACGGCCTCTGGGTGTGAGCCGGAGGGGCGAGATCATCCCTGCTCGGCCGCGGCGCCCTCATGGGGGCCGGGGGGATGCGGACGGCTCCCCAGGAACCTGATCGACGGCTCGAACGCGAACGGTTCCCCCTGGTGGGCCCACCTGGATTTGAACCAGGGACCTCATCCTTATCAGGGAGGATCGAGGGGTTCGGCGATTCCCGGCGATCCGGCGACATCCCTTGTGCCGCAAGGGTTTTCGGTGTTCATCGACTTGCAGCCAGTTGCAACGTTTTTCGTGCTCATGTGCACGCGATGTGCACGCGGCCGGTGGAGATGCGTCAGTCGGTCTCCCACCGCGGCGGTCGGTAGGTGACGCCGGCGCGGGCGACCTCGTAGACACCGACGCCTCGACGCCGCACGAGCTCGACCACCTCATCGAGACGTTGCTCCAAGAACGGGACCGAAAGTGAGCTGACGCCGATTGCAGGCCGCTTCTACCTGGCCATCGCGACCGTATTCTCCGGTGCAAGTTCCGAGTGCCGCGAACCGCTTCAGCGGAACATGGTCCCGGTCCCGGATGGCGGTGGTTCGGATCCCGCAGCACTGGTGGTGAGGGTGGCCATCGCGGCCGGAGACGGTGCGCTTGCCGGATGCCCCCCCCCTTCGCGTAGCATCCCGCTCCGCATAGATGGTGCGGACCGACCGAAGGGAGTGAGGGGACCGTGGTGACAACCGTGATGACACGTATGAGGCGTGGGATTGGTGCGCTCGTCCTCGTAGCGGCTAGCCTCGTTCCGTTGGCAGCGTTGGCAGCGAGTAGCTACTGGTCGACGTTGAACTACACGGTGGCTCTTCGCGGGGCAACGCGCTCCTACACGGGCAGTGACGTCAGCATTTCCCTCACCTCCTCTCAGTCGTTCCAGTACCCGGGCCAATACACCCATCGAATCCGCCTCTACCGCGACAATCCGTGGTGGCGCGGCGATGATTACATTGGCTACACGGACGTTCCCAGGTCCGGCTACAGCGGTGTTCGAACCTGGTCCAATGTCGGTAGTGCCGACTACTACTTCTACTTCAGTAAGGCGAACGACGGGGTCCGCATCACGTCGAACAACGTGCACATGTTCTCCAACTAGGACACACCGCACGACCTCGGTGGCGGGGTCGGGAGGGCCATGATCACGCCAATCGATTTCGCGCGGCAGCTTCTCGTCGTGCTCCTACCGACTGTGATGCTGATCCTTTGGCGACGCGGCGTGCGAGGAACGCGGCTGTTCGCCTTGGTTCTACTCTCCATCTACGCAGTCGGGGCCGCCTCACTCACGCTCGCGCCGATACCGGTCGACGGCACCCTCATCGGAGAACTTCGGCAAGAGGTCTCCGTGCAGCACAATCTCGTGCCCTTGAGAACGCTCGGTCTCGTCCTCTCCGGGCAGTCGTTCTCTGTCCAGCTCCGAGAGATCGGAGGCAACCTCGCGCTCCTGTTCCCGCTAGGGCTCCTCGTTCCGGCCCTCTTCCCCAAGCTCCGCGGCTGGCGAGCCACCATGGGTGTCGTATTCGGTGTCTCCCTCGGCATCGAACTCCTCCAATGGCTCGGTTCTCTTGGTCTTGGATTCGTATGGAAGACGCTTGACGTCGATGATCTCCTCCTCAACACGATCAGTGGGGCACTCGGTTGGCTGGCATTCCGCTCTCTCGTGCACCTCCTCGGTCCGCGCGCATTCGAGGCGTTTGCGCCCCGAATGCGCCGGCATCAGGGGCAGCCTGCCCACCACAGGTGAGGGATCGTCCACGATCCGCCACGGTCGCAACGGGCGCTGACAAGCGGTAAGGGCCGGCATGCGGCGCCCCGCGTCCTCGTTCAGGCTCTACCAGCAGGTCGCCCGGCCCTGGCCGTGTCGCAATCACGGTGGTTGCCTCGAGTGGCCGATTCCGGACCACCGAGCGGTGCCGAGCGGGTCTGGGCCACCCCAGCTGGTGGTCACCTGTCCGAAGGCGGCTGAGGCAGCGGTAGTCCGCCGTTGGGCAGGGGTTCGTGTTGCCAGGCGTGTTCGTGGTTGCCCACTGCTCCTGCGTCGACGTCCTCGTCGAGCACGAAACGCATCTACGCCACGGCCGAGGAAGCGGCCTTCGCCGCCTCGATGTCCTCCTCGGTCAGGCTCGGGAACGCCGCCAGGATCTCGTCGGTGGTCTTGCCGGCTTCCAGGTAGCCCACGACGGCTTCGAGCGGTACCCGTGTCCCGCGGAACACCGGCTTGGAGGCCTGCACCTTGCGGCGCTTCTCGACGACCCCGGCGTCGGCCTCCCGGCGCCCGAGCCGCCCCCGTACCTGTGCCAGGATCCGTTCGAGGTCGATCACCTGGACGATGAGCCCCTGATAGGGACGCCCCGACTCCTCCCAGGTCCCGTCCGCGTGTTGGAAGAGCACCCGATCACCCGACCGGGCGAAACGCACCTCCCGCAGCGGGGCCTCATAGCCCTCCCGCCGCAGGTACTCGATGATGCGCCGAATGTGCTGGAGCGACACGCCTTGGTGCCGCAGCTCCGACGCCACCGCGAGCTCGACCAGCCGCGACAGCGAGTACAGACGCACCACGTTGCGGGGGCTGATCCTCCGCTCGACGTCAGGCCGGATCACGTCGGTCTTCTCCCAGTAGCGGAGCCGCCGGACACTGATCCCGGCGATCTCCGCCGCCCGCTTGTCCGGTACCGCAGTGTTGCGATCGGTGACCGTCACGAGAGCTCCCTGTACGACCAACCCGAGACTACCGGGTGGCACCGACACAGGACCGGATTCCATCCCACGACCTCCCTGGCGCCGACCGTCGCGTGATCATCTCCGGCAATGCGGTCGTCAGACCCAGCCGGGTCGCGGTCGCGGTCATCGACCCCAACTGCCTACGCCGTGGCATCGCTTGTACTTCCGGCCCGATCCGCAGGGGCAGGGCTCGTTGCGACCGACCTTCCGCTCGGGTGTTGTGGAGGAGAAGAGCTTGGAGGCGACCTCCAGGCGATGTTCCCGTGTCTCGAGTTCTCGTTCCCGGATGCGGAGGTGTTGGGCCCATCCGCGGAGACGCTGCTCAGTTGCCACGAGATCGCGTTTCCAGGTGGCGAGTTGGGACCTCCGAGCAGCCAGCTGTTCCTCGGCACGTCCTGCGTAGAGGCTCCCCGAGTCGCCGCCGGCCTCGCCGACGACCGTGGAGAGTTCGTGATCGACGAGGCCGGCGATGGCCTCACCCATGGTCAGGCCGATCGCCTGGCAATACCGCCGCCAAGTCGACCACGCCGCGTCCGACAGGGGTACCTTTACCACCTGGGTGCCGCCGTCGTGTCGGAACTCGGCGAAGATCCGACGGTCGATCTTCACCAGCGTGCCTCGGTCGAGGGCCATCGCTTCACCTCCCCGGTCGACCAGTTGACCGATCGCAACTTGTTGCAAGTGCGTGTGTCTCGTGGGCCCTCGGTTCGGGAGGAACTCGGATTCCTGCGATGCGAGTCCGTCCACCGTGTCAGGCCCTCTCTGTTGTCTCGTGAGCTCGATGGTCCGCTGCGGGTGCTCCAAGATGCTCTCAGCGGACGCGGTTGTCGGCTCGAAGCTCCATGACTGGGCGACGGTTGGGGCCTCACGGCGATCCGCGTGGCCGGCCGAGGGTGCCCTGTGATCGGGAGACGCCGGTTGTGACGGGGCCCCGGGAGCTGTCCGGTTCGGACGCAGCGGCCGGTTCCACCGGCCGGTCTCACCGAGCGCTGCGACCGGCGGGAGCGACCGACAGGGATGGCGCTCCCTTGTCACCCATTTGGAGTCGTCTTGGAGTCGCCACGGGAGATCCTCTCGAACGAACACCGTCACACCCGGCGCGTACGTTCGAGGAACGGGCAGGAGAGAGGAGCGAACCATGGGCGCCATCGCCAAGGTCACCCACAGATCGGGCCGGAAAGTCTGGCAGGCCCGCTGGCGGGATCCTTCGGGCCGGCAGCGGGCGAAGAACTTCGACCGGAAGGTCGACGCCGAGCGGTACCTGCTCGGCATGGAGGCCGACAAGCTCCGCGGCCGGTACACGGACCCGCGGCTGGCAAAGACGCCGCTGGCGGATTGGATGGCCGAGTACCAGGGGACGAGGGTCAACCTCGGGGTGCAGACCCGAGCGAGGGACGAAGCGACGATCCGGAACCACATCCTCCCCGCCTTCGGTACCTGGGCGGTCGGCAGCATCCAGCCGATCCACGTGTCCCAGTGGATCGCCGATCTCGATGCTCGCGGGTATGCAGCCGCGACGGTTCGCAAGGCCTACCAGCTCCTGGCCGCCGCGCTGGGCGCTGCCGTGGAGTCGGGGCTCCTCGCCCGCTCACCATGCCGAGGGGTGAAGCTGCCGAAGTTGGCCCCTCAGGAGATGCGCTTCCTGGACCCGGCGGAGATCAACCAGCTCGCCGAGGCGATCGACCCTCGCTACTCGGCGATGGTCCTCACCGCCGGCTACACGGGTCTGCGCTTCAGCGAGTTGCGGGCTCTCCGCGTCGACCGGTTCGACGCGCTGCGGCGCACGATCCGGGTGACCGCATCGCTCGTCGAAGCCAGGGGGCGGTTCTCGTTCGTCGAGCCCAAGTCGGAAGCCTCACGTCGCACCGTCCGGTTACCGGCGTTCTTGGTGGACGTCCTCGCCGCCCACCTGGCGTCCCACGCCGACGATTCCGGGCTCGTCTTCTCGGCGCCGAACGGGGGCCCGATCCGGCGGAGCAACTTCCGACGCCGGATCTGGCTGTCGGCCGTCGCAGCCTCCGTCGGGCAACCCTGCACCTTCCACGATCTGCGGCATTCCCACGCCGCGTTGCTCATCGCCCAGGGCGAGCATCCAAAGGTCATCCAGGAGCGCCTCGGCCATGCCTCGATCAAGACGACGCTCGACACCTACGGGCACCTGTTCGACGGCCTCGACGAGGCCGCCGCCGACCGCCTCGAGGCGACCTACGCGTCTGCCGGCATCATGGGACCTCGCCAACAGGAGTCGTTGCTCATCGCCCATCGAGGCCTCTGACAGAGCGGCACGACCTGCTTACGGCCGGTGCAGGCGCTGACACCATCCCGGGCATGATCATCGTGGTCGAAGGGCCCAGCGCAGCTGGGAAGACCACCTGGGTGCGAGCCCACCATCCCCGAGTGGCAGTCGGTGAGCATCGCCCATGGGTGACGAGCCGGATCGGTCGCGCCATCCCGGCGGGGCGGCGAGGTTCTGGACGGCGGCGAACGCTCGGCGCTGGGAGCGGGCGTTGGAAATCGAAGCCGAGCATGGGCTCGCCGTCTGTGACACTGACCCTTCAAGCTCCACTACGTGTGGTCCCTGTGGCAGATCGGCGAGGCTTCCGCGACGGCGTGGCGAAACCGAAGCCGCGGTCAACCGAGAGCTGTTCGTCGAAGGACGCCTGGGCTTGGCCGACGTGGTCCTCTGCGAGATCCTCGATCGGGAGGAGCTGCGCCGTTGGCGAGACTCCGACACGACCCGAACCCGCCGTCGCTTCGGGCTCCATGAACGGCTCACCGAGCCTGTCCGTGCGTGGTACTCGACGGTCGACGCCCTCGACCCGGGCCGGGTGCGCTGGTCACTCCCAGCCGACGGCGTCCTCGGCGAGCTGCCTGCGCCCGGCCCCGACCGGTCGTCGGTCGAGCTGTTCGACCGGCTCGTCGACGAGGGCACCCGGCTGTGAGCGGATCCTGAGGCCGTACCGAACCTCGCAACGGCCGACCGACCATCGTGGCGGGCCCGAGTCGTGCCCAGACGATGCGCTCGTGGCCTCTCAGTCGATGGGGAGATCCCGGATCCGGATCCGTGTGGGTGTGATGGTGACCACCGCGCCACGCTCGAGGTCAGCGGCGATCGAGGGCAGGTTGGAGACGAGGAGATGGGCGTGCCTGCTCACGGGCAGCTCTGCGACGCCTCGGAGAAGGACGATCGAAGGAGCGGAGGCCCCACTCAGGGCGACGAGCATCGGGAAATCCGTGTCGGCCGTCACGAGCACCCGCCCATCTGCCTGGCACCTCGCCAGGATCGCGGCGTCGGTAGCGCTGAGCATCCCGAGATCAGCGACATGGACGACGTCGTGACCGGCCTGCGTTAGAAGGGAGGCGAGCTTCGGGGACAGGTTGGCGTCGAGGATGATCCTCATGCGGACCTGGCGGTCGGGACCTCCCGCTCGTTGACGACCGCCGCGGCGTACTCGAGGGCGGCGCGGACGTCCTCACGCTCCAAGTACGGGTAGTCGTCGAGGAGCTCCTCGATGGTCTTGCCGCCAGCGAGCTGTCCGAGCACCATGCTCACCGTGACGCGGGTATCGCGGATGCAGGGCACGCCGCCCATCCGTTCGGGATCCACGGTGATTCGCTCGAAGGGCATGCCCGCATGGTACGCCGACGGCGACACGAGAGGAAGGGATCGTCGATGTCTCCTTCGGTAGGGCTCGGGAACTCAGCGAGGTCCCGACCCGGGGCCTTGGAGGCGATCAAGGTCGCTCCTCGTGTGCACGCGATGTGCACGCGGAGCCTATCTACGGATCCGCGAGTCCTCCCCGAAAACGAGAAACCCCTTGCGGGGCAAGGGGTTTCGGCGGTGGGCCCACCTGGATTTGAACCAGGGACCTCATCCTTATCAGGGATGCGCTCTAACCGAGCTGAGCTATGGGCCCGCAGGAACCCGAACGATAGCAAGCCGTGGGGAGGAGGGGACCTCGTCGGGGGGGTCGCGGTCGGTCGTCGCGACGGTCACGAGAGAGCGGCGGAATGCGGAGCGGGCCGGTCGTCGTTGCCCGTGGCGCCATGGCCGTCCCTCCTTCCCACACTCCGATCGACCTCGTCGGTATCTCCGGGAGCCTGCGGCGTGGGTCCCTCAACACGGGGTTGCTCAGGGCTGCTCGCTCCCTCCTTCCCTCCGGGGTCTCCCTCGAGATCCTCCCCGTGGGAGGGATCCCGATCTACGACGCCGACGTCGAACGAAGCGTGGGATTCCCCGGCACGGTGGCGGCGTTGCGGGAGCGGGTGGCTCGAGCCGACGGGCTGCTCTTCGCCAGCCCGGAGTACAACTGGTCGGTGACCGGTGCGCTGAAGAACGTCATCGACTGGCTCTCGCGCCCCCCGAATCCGCCGATCGATCGGAAGCCGGCGGCGATCATGGGCGTCGGGGGTGGCTCCGGGACGGCCCGTTCCCAATCCCACCTGCGGGACATCCTGGGCCACAACGGACTCCTCGTCGTCGCCGAACCGCAGGTCCTCCTGCGCAGCGCGGAGGTGCGGTTCGTCGACGGGGAGCCGGTCGACGCGGCGGTGCGGTCCACCATCGCCCGCCTCGTCGCCGCTCTCGTGGAGGTCGTGGAGCGTGTCCGGGAGGTTCCACCCCCGCCGGTACGAGGCTCCGTCCTCGTGGTCGGGCGGCACCGGGCGTCGCTGCAGCGGCTCACCCGCGAGCTCGTGGAGCTCGGCTACCGGGTGCTCGTCGCACTCGACGAGGAGGAGGCACGGGTCGCCCTGGAGACCCGCACCGTGGCGGCCGTCATCCTCGGGCCGGGACTCACGGAGACGGAGCGGAACGCGATGAGGGAGGGCGGCCCGGCCGGCCGTCCGGCCCTTCCCATCATCGACCCCCCGGATCCTCGCCGGGCCGCGATCCTCGTCGCCGGCGCCCTCGGACAGGATCACGAGTCCCGGTAGCCTGGCCGTTCTGCTCGACCGGGGAGGTCTCGTGCTCGTCTACAAGGCCCTGCTGTTCCTCCATCTCCTGGCCGCGATCACCTGGCTCGGTGGCGCCATCCACGGCGAGGCGCTGCTTGCCATGGCAGGCCGTCGGGGCCCTGATGCCCGCGCCCGAACGACGCTGCAGGTGCTCGACACGAGCGGGCGTCTCACCGGGCCGGCCGGGGTCGTGACCATCGGCCTCGGGTTCGCACTGGTCCTGGAGACGGCGTGGACCTTCGAGATGCCGTGGGTGGTGGGTGCGGTCGTTCTCGCCGGTTTCGCCGTCGCCACGTGGATCGGCTTCCTCACCCCCATGGGTCGGGAGCTCGGTGTCCTCGCCGAGCGGGAGGGTCTCTTCCATCCCGAGGTCGCGACGCGCGCGGCGCGACTCGGAGGGATCTTCCACGCGAACACGGCGCTGCTCACCCTCGTCCTCTTCCTCATGGTCTTCAAGCCTGGTGTCTGACCGCCTGAGGCCCGTGACGCCCCGGGTACACTCGAAGGGTTCCTCGGGGACGTAGCTCAGCTGGGAGAGCGCCTGGTTTGCAACCAGGAGGTCGTCGGTTCGAATCCGATCGTCTCCACGCACCGGCAGAGGAGGAACACATGCGCAACGCCGTCATCGTCGAGGCCGTTCGGACCCCGCTGGGGAAGCGAAACGGCATGCTGAAGGACTGGCACCCGGCCGATCTCGCCGCGGAGACGCTGCGGGCGCTCGTCGAACGCACCGGGATCGACCCTGGGGTCGTCGACGACGTGATCATGGGTTGTGTCTCCCAGATCGGGGAGCAGACCTTTAACGTGGGACGCAACGCCGTCCTCGGAGCGGGGTGGCCCGACTCGGTGCCCGGGGTCACCGTCGACCGGCAGTGCGGCTCCAGCCAGCAGGCGGTCCACTTCGCGGCCCAGGGGGTCATGGCGGGCGTCTACGACGTGGCGGTCGCCGCCGGGGTCGAGTCGATGACCCGCGTGCCCATGGGGAGCACCTTCTCCCAGGGACCGGGCAAGCCGTTCGGCGAGCGCATGCGCGCCCGCTACAACGACGGGCTCGTTCCCCAGGGCATCTCGGCGGAGATGATGGCGGAGCGCTGGAATCTGACTCGCGAGGAGCTCGACCGGATCGGCTACGACTCGCACATGCGGGCCCTGCGGGCCACCGAGGAAGGCCGGTTCGCTCGGGAGATCGTCCCCATCGAGGTGAAGGAGGAGGACGGGAAGGTCACGACCCTGGTGCGGGACGAGGGCATTCGCCCCGACACCAGCCCCGAGAAGCTCGCCTCCCTCAAGCCGGTGTTCAAGGAGGGCGGCGTCGTCACCGCCGGGAACTCCTCCCAGATCACCGACGGCGCCGCCGCCGTGCTCATCATGAGCGAGGAGAAGGCGGCGGAACTGGGGTTGCGGCCGCGAGCCCGGTTCGTGTCGTTCGCCCTCGCCGGGACCGACCCGGTCCTCATGCTGTCGGGCCCCATCCCCGCCACCCGGAAGGCGCTCGCCAAGGCCGGGCTCGAGATCGGCGATATCGACCTCTTCGAGGTCAACGAGGCGTTCGCCTCGGTCGTGGCCGCCTGGATGAAGGAGACCGGGGCATCCTGGGAGCGGACGAACGTCAACGGCGGCGCGATCGCCCTCGGGCATCCGCTGGGAGCCACCGGCGCCCGGCTGATGACGACCCTCCTCAATGAGCTCGAGCGGAGCGGCGGTCGGTACGGCCTCCAGACGATCTGCGAAGGTGGGGGCACGGCGAACGCCACGATCATCGAACGGCTCGACTGACCGGTGACCCTCGTCCTCGTCGCCGCCGTCCTGGGGATCGCGATCTTCCTCGGGACGGTGCGAGTGGTGCGGATGATCGCACACGGCCCCCCTCCCGAACCGGATCCCGCCGCGGTCCACGAGGTCGAGGTCCGGTACCGCTGCGAGGTGTGTGGGATGCGACTGACGGTCACCCACGCCCAGGACGAGGCGCCCGAGCCACCCCGGCACTGCCGCGAACCCATGGAACCGGTGGGGTGACCGCCGGGGACCGAATTCCACGCGTGTAGTTCTCCCCAGCATGTGGATGGAAACGGGGACAACCCCGCCGCGTGTGGTCCTCAGCGGTAGTTCAGCGTCATGCCGAAGCCGACGCCGATCATGGCGAGCCCGCCGAGGAGCCACGCGTTGCTCGTGCCCCCCGGCAGGAGGTTCATGTAGTTCACCAGGATGACGACGATCCCGAGCACCATGAGGCCGAACATGACCACCACGTACCAGGTGGGCGAAGGCCCCTGCGTCTTGACGGGATCGGGCTTGCGCTTCGGTGGCGTCGGGCGACGCTTCGCCTTCTTGCGTCCCTTGGAGACCGGCATGCGCCCAGGCTAGCGGTCGAGGCGGCACCTCCCCAAGACCGAGAGGTGGTGGCGAACACGCACGGTGACGGTACGCTTGCCCGATGGAGCGGACCGGCGACACCGTCGTTCCTTCTCGCGACCTCCCGGGACGGTCGCTTCTCGTGCGTGTGCTGCGCGGCATCGGATGGACGAGCCTCGTGGCCGGGTTCCTCGTGCTCGGCTTCGTCGTCCAGCAGCTCGTGGTGACCACGTGGATCGCCGACCGCAACCAGGGTGCGCTCACCGCCCAGGCCCGTGAGCACTTCGCCACGGCGGCCATCACCGAGGTGCCGATCGAGCAGGTCGAGCACATCCCCGCGCCCTCCGTCCCCGCCACGGAGGACCTCGGGGAGGCGTCGCCCCGGCGGATCGATCCGGTCCCGGCGCCCGCCGGTCCGAAGACGCTCCTGGTGGAGGAGCGCCCCGAACGTCATCGACCGTTCGCCATCATCCGGATCCCGAAGATCCCGAAGCTCGCGGGAGGTTGGACCGTCGTCGAGGGCGTGTCGCTGCGGGATCTGAAGAATGGAGCGGGACACATGCCGAAGACGGCCCTCCCCGGACAGCCGGGCAACGCCGTCATCTCCGGACACCGCACCACCCACGGTGCCCCCTTCTACGATCTCGACGTCCTGGTGCCCGGTGACCGGATCGAGGTGGAGACCGCGCTCGGGACCCACGTCTACGAGGTGCGGGACACGATGATCGTCAAGCCCACCGACCTGTGGGTGACGAATCCTCGAGACGGATCGTGGTTGACGCTCACGACCTGCAACCCCCGGTTCTCCTCGCGGCAGCGCCTCGTGGTGGTCGCCGAGCTCGTCGCCGGGCCGAACTACGAGGCGATCTACCGATGAGACGCCTCCTCGACGGCATCCCCGGCCCCAGACCCGTCAAGGTGGCGGTGGTCCTCGTCCTCGCCGTGGTGGCGCTCGTGCTCCTCCTCCTGCTCTACGACTGGATCGGGAGCACCTTCCTCGACACGGGAGGGACGATCGGGTGAGGGTCCTCGTCCTCGACAACTACGACTCGTTCACCTACAACCTCGTCCAGGAGGTCGGCGCGCTCGGGGCCGAGCCGATCGTGTTCCGCAACGACGCCATCGACCCGGAGCACGCCCTGGCGCTCCGTCCCGACCGTCTCCTCGTCTCCCCGGGGCCGGGCCGTCCCGAGGCGGCAGGTCGCAGCATCGAGCTGATCCTCGCTCTCGGTCCGCGGATCCCCACCCTGGGCGTGTGCCTGGGTCATCAGGCGATCGCGGTGGCCTTCGGCGGAAAGGTCGATCGGGCGCCGGCGCCCCGCCACGGCAAGACCTCGCAGATCGATCACGACGGCCGGGGCCTCTTCGCCGGACTCCCCAACCCGTTTCGCGCGACGCGGTATCACAGTCTGGCGGTGGTCGAGCTCGGCGAGGAACTCGAGGTGACGGCCCGGAGCGAGGACGGTGTGATCCAGGGGATCCGCCACCGGGAGCTGCCCATCGAGGGAGTGCAGTTCCATCCGGAGAGCGTCATGACCGAGGTCGGAACCGAGCTGGTCGCGACGTTCCTCTCCCTGGCCGCCTCCCTGACGACGAGCGGTCAGTCGCCGAGGCGGTAGGTGCCGTCCGGGTCGCGGACGACGAGCCCCTCCGCCACCAGGTCCTCGAGCGCCAACTCCACCTCGACGGTGGGGAATCCCGTCTCACGGGTGAGGTCGCGGAAGGACGCCGGGCACCGGACGAGACTGCGCACCAAGGCGCCCCGGAGCTGACGGGCCGAGCCTTCGAAGCGGGGTTGGGGCCGCGGGGGTCGGTAGCCGTCGGGCCCGGCACACCAGGGCGTCACCGGGCACGGCCCGCAGTCGGGGCGGCGGGCCCGGCACACCGTCGCACCGAGGTCCATCATCGCCTGATTCCAGGTCCCGGCGTCATCGTCGAGCGCGGCCTCCGCCGCGGCACGGAGGCCCGGGCCATCGAGGGGCTCCCCGTGCCAGCGGCTGAGCACGCGGCGAACGTTCGTGTCGATGGCGGGGACGCGCACGCCGAAGGCGAGCGACGCCACCGCGGCGGCGGTGTACGGACCGACGCCGGGGAGCCGGCGGAGCCCCTCGGGGGTGGTCGGCCACCCCTCGACGACGACGACCCGTGCCGCCTCCCGGAGGCGGCGGGCCCGGGAGTTGTAGCCGAGCCCGGACCACGCGGCCAACACCGCGACGAGGGGCGCCTCGGCGAGGACCCCCACCGTGGGGAACCGATCGAGGAAACGCTCGTACGCGGGAACGACGCGAGCGACCTGCGTCTGTTGGAGCATCACCTCGGAGACGAGGATGGCGTAGGGATCCACCCGGTCGCGCCAGGGGAGGCTGCGACGTCGCTCCCGGTACCAGGCGAGGAGAGCCCGGTTGCGGTCCGTTTCCACGCCGGTCGTCATGGTGCGGAGGTGGTCGTGGTCGGTGGGACCGTGGTGGTCGTGGTCGTCGTCGTGGTCGTCGTCGTGGTCGTCGTGGTCGTCGTGGTCGGGGGTGCGATTCCCAGCAGGAAGGTCACGGTCGAGCCCTCCTCGAGGGTGGTGCCCGGCGCCGGGTCCTGGGAGACCACCTTCCCCACGAGGTTGGCGTCCCCGGTCTCGATCGTCCCCGCCGACACCGCGGTGAGACCGGCCGCCTGGGCGGCCGCCTCAGCATCGGCCTCGCCCAGTCCGGAGAGATCCGGCACGGTGACCTGCCGCAGGACGCCCAACCGGACGTGCACCTCCGTGCCGACCTCGGCGCGGACGCCGGCGGCGGGATCCTGCGCGGCGACGGTTCCCGCCAGGCCGGACGCGAGCGTGACCTCCACCGGGTCGGGATCCACCACGAGGAGGAGGCCGAGGCCGTTGAGGGCCTGTTCGGCGTCGCCGGGAGCGAGGCCGCTGAGGTCCGGGACCGGGACGGGCTTCGGGCCCTTCGAGACGAGGAGGCGGATCTCCGCGTTGCGGGGAACCACCTGTCCCGGTTCGGGGTCCGTGCCGATGACGAAACCGGCGAGGACGTCGAGGGAGAACTGCTCTTCCACGACGACGTTCTGGAACCCTTCCCGGGTGAGCTGGAGCTGTGCGTTCTCCGCCGAGATGCCCACGACGTTCGGGACCGTCAACGAGGCCGGACCCTTGGAGACGATGAGGTCGATGGTGGCGTCGGGAGGAGCGGTGCTCCCCGCCGCCGGGTTCTGCCGGATGACGACACCTTCGGGAACGCTCTCGGCGAGCTCGTAGACGACCTCCCCGACGGTGAATCCGCTCGCCTCGATGCGCGCCCTCGCCACCGGCTCGGTCTCTCCCTCGACCGGCGGGATCTTGAACTGCTGGACACCCTCGGACACCACCATGGTGACGAAGGAGCCCTTGGCGAGCTCGGTGCCGGGGGCCGGCTCGGTGGTGATCACGAAACCCGCGGGGACCGTGTCGGAGTTCTCGGAGCGCTTCTTGACCTTGAGATCCGCCTCGCCCAGGGCGACGAGGGCATCCTGTTCGGACTGGTTGGCGACGTCGGGCACGGTGACGGTCGTGGCGACGGTGGGGGCTGCGGAGAGGAGACGCATGAGGAGGAAGATCCCCAGCGCGAGGACGGCGAGGAGGCCGGCGACCGCGGCGAAGTAGGTGATCCGGCTCGTCTCCTCCGGTGGCTCGTAGGCGACAGCCCGTGCCGCCTGGTCGGGTGGAGCGGTGGGGGGAGGGGTGCCGATGAGCGCGGTGGCCGCGGCCGCGTCCACCGCGCCGGCGGCCACGGGCCTCGTGCCGCCGAGATAGAGGAGGAGGTCGGCCCTGATGGCCTCGGCGCTCTGGTACCGCTCGTCGGGTTGCTTCGCCATCGCCCGTTCCACGACCGCGGCGAGGTCGGCGGGGACTTCGGGGTTCACCTGGTCGGCGGGGAGGGCGTATTCCGACACGTGCTGGTACGCCACCGCGACCGGGGACTCGCCGGTGAACGGGGGTGTGCCGGTGAGCATCTCGTAGAGGACCACGCCCAGGGAGTAGACGTCGGAGCGCTCGTCGGCGGGGAGCCCCTGGGCCTGCTCGGGGCTGAAGTACGTGGCGGTGCCGATGACCGCACCGGTTCGCGTGAGCTCCTCCGAGTCGTCGAGCGCCCGTGCGATCCCGAAGTCGGTGACCTTCACGCCGCCGTCGGCGGTGATCATGATGTTCCCCGGCTTGATGTCACGGTGGAAGACGCCGGCCGCGTGGGCGACGGTGAGGGCGGCGGCGGCCTCGGAGGCGATCTCCGCGGCACGTCGCGGGAGGAGCGGACCTTCGGAGCGGAGGATCTCTCGCAGGGTGCGACCCTTGATGAGCTCCATCACCATGAAGTACGTCTCGCCGTCCTTGCCCCAGTCGTAGATGGCGACGATGTTCGGATGGCTGAGGTTGGCGGCCGCCTGGGCCTCCCGGCGGAACCGGGTGACGAAGGCCCGGTCCGACGCGAAGTTCGCGTGGAGGATCTTGACGGCGACGGGACGATTGAGGAGCGTGTCCTCCGCCTCGTAGACGTCGGCCATCCCCCCCCGGGCGAGGTGCGCGGTGAGCCGGTACCGACCGGAGAGGACGCGACGTTCCATGTCAGCCGCCGATGGTACCGACGCATCGGCGGAACGGGGCCCCGTTCCGGGCCGGCGTCACCCCGGGACGCCGAAGAACGCCCGGAACACGGCGGCGGCGATGGGCGCGGCGACGGTGCCGCCGCTCGCCGTCTCTCCCGAGTCCCCGCCGGACTCGACGAGAACGGCGAGGGCGATCTGAGGCTCCCCGGCCTGCGCCCCCACCGGACCGAAACCGATGAACCAGGCGTGGGGCGGGCCTTGAGGCGTCTGGGCGGTGCCGGTCTTGCCGGCGATGCGGATGCCGGGAACCGCGGCACGGCGCCCGGTACCCGAGATGACCACCCGTTCCATGAGGTCGCGGAGGACCGCGGCGGTCGCCGGGCTGACCGCGCGACGCCAGGGACGCGGACGGGCGGAGGCCTCGAGGGTCCCCTCGGAAGTGAAGACGTTCGAGACGACGTAGGGGACCATGGTCTGCCCGCCGTTGGCGATCGCCGCGGCGACGAGGGCCATCTGGAGGGGTGTGGCCAGCACGTCCCGTTGCCCGATCGCGTTCTGGGCGACGGCGGGGAGGTCCGAGACGATCGTCGCCGGATCGGGCACGCGGGAGGTGAGGACGGGGAGGTCGAACGGGATCTCCTCGTCGAAGCCGAACGCCCGTGCCGTCTCCACGAGACGAGTCGCTCCGACCTGCATGCCGAGCGCGGCGAAGATCGTGTTGCAGGACCGGATGAACGCGACCTCGAGGGTGACGGTGGTGCCGTCGGCGCACACATCGCGGTCGTGGTTCCGGATGGTCGCGGTCGATCCGGGCAACGGCAGCGCCGCCGGGTCGTCGAACGTGGATGAGGGCCCCACGACGCCGTTCTCCAATCCGGCGGCGGCGGTGACGACCTTGAACGTGGAGCCGGGCGGGTAGGCCCGAGACCGGGTCCGGTCCGTGAGCGGCTCGGTGGGATCGTCCTCGAGCTCCCGGCCGGCGGTCCCGGCGTCGGCGGTGAGGATCGTGTTCGGATCGAAACGGGGCGACGACACGAGGGCGAGGACGGATCCGGTGGTGGGGTCCATCGCCACGACCGCTCCACGCCGGTTGCCCAGCGCCGCGATCGCGGCCCGCTGCAGCCGATCGTCGATGGTGAGCTGCAATCCACGGGGGCGGGGATCGCCCCCGAACAGGACGTTGAGGACGCCCGAGATCGTGGCGCCACGGTTCGAGACGAGGTCCCGTGCCCGGGTCCGCTCGAGACCCCGGCTGCCGAAGAGCACCGAGGTGAAGCCCACGACGTGGGCGTAGTGGTCTCCCTCCGGGTAGCTGCGGAGGAACGCTCGGGGGTTCGTCGGATCCGGCAGGGAGCGGGCGACGAGCACGCCGTCGGCGGTGACGATGACCCCGCGTTCCCGGCCGGTGCGGAACGCGGCCAGTCGCACGTTGCGCGGATCGTCGCGGTATCCCGGCCCGGCGATCGCCTGGGTGTAGGTGGCGAGGATCGCCAGGAGCGCGAACATCGCCACGATCCCGTACGCGGTGCGTCGGATGGGGCGGTTCATGGCTGTTCCTCGTGTGAGACGCGGCCGAGCAACGCGACGATGGCGAAGCTGGCGAGGAGGGAGGACCCCCCGTAGGAGATGAACGGGAGGGTGATGCCGGTGACGGGGAGGAGACGGAGGACCCCGGCGAGGATGAGGAGGGTCTGGAGGCCGACGAGGAGGGTGAGGCCCGCGGCGAGGAACTTCCGGAAGCGGTCCCGGCTGCGCAGCGCCACGCCGAAGCCGACGGTGACGAGGAGCGCGTAGGCGGCGAGGATCGCCAGGGACCCGGCGAGCCCGAGTTCCTCCCCGAGGGCGGCGAAGATGAAGTCCGTGGCGGCGGCGGGGATGACGCCCGGCCGGCCGAGCCCGATCCCGGAACCGGTGAGGCTGCCGCTGCCGAGGGCGAAGAGGCCCTGAGCCACCTGGTATCCGGCGCCGGTGTAGTCGGAGAAGGGATGGAGCCAGGCGACGACGCGTCGTTGGACGTGACCGAACGCGAGGTAGCCGGCGACGCTGCCGCCCAGCGCGAGGACGAGGCCGGTGCCGAGGTAGCGCGCCCGACCGGTCGCCGCGTAGACGAGGAACACGAACAGCCCGAAGAGGAGCAGAGCGGCCCCCAGGTCGCGCTGGGCGACGAGCACGAGGAACGCCGCGCCCGCGGCGACGAGGATGGGTCCGAGGTGACGGGGCTCGGGGAGCACCAGAGGTCCGAGACGGCGGCGGACGGAGATCATGGCCGGGGCCCTGTCGGCGAGGTATGAGGTGAGGAAGACGGTGAGGAGGACCTTGGCGACCTCTCCCGGTTGGAAGCTCAAGGGGCGGAGACCTGCCGGGAGCTCCAGGCGCACCCAGAGTCGGGAGCCGTTGACGACGGCGCCGTGGAGCGGCCAGTGTTCCGGCAGGAGGGGGAGGAGCAGGAGGACGACCGCGGCGGCGAGGAAGAGGTACCGGTACCGCCGCAGGAGGGCGACCCCGGCGTTGCGCAACAGATAGAGAAGGCCCGCGGCGCCCGCGGCGGCGACGAGGAGGGACCACCGTTGGATCGTGGCGAGACCGGGATCGATGCGCGCGATCTCGGTGGTGCCGAGCGCGGTGAGGAACGCGGCGAGCGGCAGGAGGAGTGGGGTGGCGGAGGACGCCCAGAGCCGGAACGCTACGTGGAGGCCACCGAACGCGGCGATGAAGGTGACGAACGTCACCGCGACCTGAGCGTCGAGCCAGGTGCCGTGAACGAACCCGATCAGCGCCACCCCGAGCGACGCCAGGACGGAGGCGGCGAGCACGAGGGCCGCCTCGGTGTTGCGGGTCATGTGCGGACGTCGACGACGGCGACGGTGGTGTTGTCCAGTCCTCCGGCGGCGTTCGCCGCCTCGATGAGGGCCCACACGACGGCTTCCGTCTCGGGTTCCTCGCGTAGATGCCGCGCGATCTGCTCGTCGTCGAGCATCGTCGTCAGCCCGTCGGAGCAGAAGAGGACCCGATCGCCCTCGTGGAGGTCGACGGCGAGCTCGTCGACACGGACCGGTCCGAGCCCCAGCGACCGGGTGAGGAGGTGCCGCTGCGGATGCCGGGCGGCGGCCGCTTCGCTGAGGTGGCCGAGGGAGACGAGCTCGGCGACGACGGTGTGGTCCTCGGTGAGTTGGGAGAGGGTGCCGTGGCGGAGGAGGTAGGCACGGCTGTCACCCACGTGGGCGATGGTGAGGGTGCCGTCGGGGGTGAAGCGCCCCAGCGTCAGGGTGGTGCCCATGCCCGTCAACGCCGGGTCGTCGGTGATCGCGGCGAGGATGGCCTCGTTCCCGGCCTGCACGCGGGCGGCGGGAGAGACGTCGGTCTCGGCATCGGCCCGGGCCGCGGCGTCGATGGCGAGACGTGAGGCGACCTCCCCGGCGATGTGGCCACCCATCCCGTCCGCGACGGCGACGATGAGGGGCCCCTCGCCGGCGCCGGAGGTCTCGGGGAAGACCGCATCCTCGTTCCCGGCGCGGACGCGGCCCCGATGGGTTCCGGTGGCCCAGACGTATCTCATCTCACCTCGAGGATGGTCTTGCCGATCTGTACGGTATCGCCCTTCGCCACCGGTGTCGGTGTGCCGCCGATGCGGCGCCCGTTCACGTAGGTGCCGTTGGTGCTTCCGAGGTCGGAGACGAGGACCGTTCCATCGTGGAGTCCGACCCGGGCGTGGAACTCGGAAGCGTAGGGGTCGTCGATGACCACGTCGGCATCGGGGCTCCGTCCGATGACGTGGCCGGAGCCTCGCAGGGTGATCCTTCGGGTCCCGCCCGCGTCCCCGCGGAGGACCACGACCTCTCCCGGCTTCCCGCCCGGACGCCGAGCCGCCGAGCCGAGGTGGGCACGAACCGCCCGGGCCACCTGCCAGAGGAACAGGTAGAGGAGCGCGAGGAACAGGAGCTTGAGTGCGTTGAGGAAGAGGGCGGGCATGGCGTTCTCAGAGCATCCGGAAGGAGAAGGCCCGGTCCCCGAAGGCGACCTCGTCGCCGGGGGCGAGCCGAGCAGGACCGGGTGTGAGGGGGGTGCCGTTGTGGAATGTGCCGTTCGAGGACTCCAGGTCCCGGAGGTGGACACCCTCGCCGTCCCGGACGACGAGGGCGTGGTGGCGTGACACCTCGGGGACGGAGATGATCGCGTCGTTGTCGAGGGCGCGACCGATCCGGATCCGATTGTCGGCGAGAGGGAGGAACCGGTCGCCGTGGAGGGAGATGAGCTGACCCCACGGTTCGAGGCGCCCGGGACGTGTGTCACCGTGGACGTCGACGATTCCCCGCGGGACCGACGGATCGGTGTCGATCCCGACGACGACGGGTCCGCCGAGCCGCCAGCCCCGCTCGGCGGCGGTGGTGGCGACGGCGAGGGCGAGTTCCCGGGTGAGGACCGTCGCGGGGAGTCCGGGATCGAGATCGGAAGGATGCAGGAGCACGGCGAGGTGGTTCGGGACCTGGGGTCCGGCGGGGCCCTCCCACTGGAGGAAGTCGACCTGACGGACGAGGCGCTCGGCGAGATCGACGGGGTGCATCGTTCCCCCGAAGACCGCCGCCGTGGCACCGTCGACGAGTCGCTCGAGCCGCCGTTCGAGTTCGCGTGCCAGCTTCACCGTACCGATTGTATGGGGCGTCCCCACTATGCGGACGGGGGAATCCAGGAGGTGGCCCGTGGTACCCTTCCGCCCACGGGCGAGTGGCGGAAATGGCAGACGCGCAGGATTCAGGTTCCTGTGAGGTAACACTCGTGAGGGTTCAAGTCCCTCCTCGCCCACTCCCATGGCGTATCCCTCGCTGGCACCGGGCCGTCGGAGACGGCGACGGCGGTGGCCGGTCCCGGTACTGGTCGTCGTCACGGTCGTGGCGATCCTCGCCTTGGCGGTGCGCTCCCGCTCGGAGGTCCACGACGTCGCGGGGTACTTCCAGGCGGCCACGCAGGCCGTTCGGGCGGACGAGGGGGCGGCGCCCGATCTCGCCGATCTCCTCGCGACCTTCCCCACCTTGGATCGTCCCGAGCTGCTGCGCCGGCTCGACGCGCTCGTGGCGACCACCGGGGACGCCGCGGCGTCACTGGGGGCGACGGGAGTCCCGGTCGCGCTGACCCGACCCGCCGGCTACCTGATCGTCGCCACGGAGTCCTGGGCGGCAGCCACCGCGGAGCTACGGGACGGGATGACGGGGATTCTCGACGATCCCTCCGGCAAGATCTCCCAGGAGCGGCTGCGGGAGGCGATCGAGACGTTCCGGCTGGGGGATCGTGCGTACGCGACCTTCCTCGACAGCCTGGGGGAGGTGGTGGACGAGCGGGTACCGGCCTTTCCTCCGGTGGTCTTCGCGGCACCCCCCGGGGACGTGGATTTCGATCCGGTCTCGATCACGCTCCGACTGGGTGCTGCGTACGGTCTGGGGAGGCACCCGGATCTCTCGGTGACGGTGAGCACGGACCCCATGCCGGTGGGCGACCAGGGCGGGACGCCGGTGCTCCCTTTCACCGATACGCTGACCGTTCGGGCCGTGGTCGTCAACGGGGGTAACGTGGCGGCGATGGGCGCCGTCGTCACCGCCGAGATCATCCCCGCCACCGGGAAGGAGGACCGGGAGTCGCGTCGGGAGACGGTCGATCGGCTCGAACCCGGGGACGCCCGCACCGTGGCGTTCGAGGGGTTGAAGGTGCGACCCGGGGTGGTCTACGAGCTCGTGGTCACGGTGAGCGTGGAAGGGGACCTCCGTCGCGACGACGATCGCGCCAGGATGGTGTTCCTCATGAACGAGAACCGATGACCTGGCTGCTCGTCGTCATCGTGGGGTTGACCGTCGTGCTGGCGGTGTGGCAGACCGTGCAGATCACCGCCGTCCGGGCCAAGGTGGACGCGGTGCCCCGGGACGGGAACGTCGTGGCGGTGCTGCGGAACCTCACCGAGCGGGTGGATGCGCTCGAGTCGTTCGCCGAGCAGGCGGGGGGGCGGCTCGCCGATCTCGAGCGCCGACTCCCCTTCACGGTCAGCCGCACCGGAGTCGTGACCTACGACGCGTTCGGGAACATCTCCGGGCATCTCTCGCGGTCCATCGCTCTCCTCTCGGAGCGGGGCGACGGACTGGTGCTCTCGGTGCTCGCTACCCGTGAGGAGACGTTGTTCTTCGCCAAGGAGGTCCGGGAAGGGAGGGGGGTCGAGCAGCTCTCCCCCGAGGAGGCGGCGGCGGTGGAGCGGGCCCTGGGCCGGTAGCATGCGCCCCCGATGCTCGACGTCGCCCTCCTCCGTGACGACCCCGAGGCGCTGCGCGCCGGACTGGCGCGACGCGGGGTGACGGTCGCGCTCGACGAGCTCGTCGCACTGGACGAGCGACGGCGGCGCCTGCGTGTGGAGGCGGAGGCGTTGCGCGCCGATCAGCGGGTGCTCGGCAAGACGATCGCGACGCTCCAGGGCGAGGAACGGGAGGAGGCGATTCGTACCGCGGGCTCGCTCGCCGCGCGCTACAAGGCCGTCGTCGCGGAGGCGGACGAGCTCGACGAGGCGTTTCTCGCTCGCTGGGTGACGTTGCCGAATCTCCCCGATCCCACCGCTGCCGAGGGGGTCGACGAGGAGGATGCGGTGGAGGTCCGGCGTTCGGGGGAGCCGCCCGAGTTCGGGTTCCCGGCGAAGGATCACGTCGACCTGGGGACCGCTGCGGGGATCCTGGACGTGGAGCGGGCGGCGAAGGTCTCGGGGAGCCGATTCGGCTACCTGCTGGGCGACCTCGTCCTGTTGGAGTTCGCGCTGGTCCGCTGGACGCTCGACATGTTGCGGCCTCATGGCTTCGTCCCCGTGGTCCCGCCGGTCCTCGTGCGTGAGCAGGCCCTCTTCGGTACCGGATTCTTCCCGGGCGATCGGGAGCAGGTGTACGCGGTGGAGGCCGACGATCTCTACCTCGTCGGGACCTCGGAGGTGGCGCTGGCGGCGATGCACGGCGACGAGATCCTCGACGGCACCGCGCTCCCGCTGCGGTACGCGGGATTCTCGACCTGCTTCCGCAGGGAGGCGGGGACGTATGGGAAGGACACGCGGGGGATCTTCCGGGTCCACCAGTTCGACAAGGTCGAGATGTTCTCCTTCGTGCGTCCCGAGGACTCCCGGGACGAGCACGAGTTCCTCCTCGCCCGTGAGGAGGAGCTCGTGGGGGCGCTCGGCATCCCGTACCGGGTGGTGAACATCCCCGCCGGGGACCTCGGCGCCTCGGCGGCGAAGAAGTACGACATCGAGGCATGGTTCCCCGCGCAGGGTCGGTATCGCGAGATCACCTCCACGTCGAACACGACCGACTACCAGGCGCGTCGACTGCGGATCCGCTTCCGAGACGAGGGCCGGAACCGGCTCGTCCACACGCTCAACGGGACGGCGGTGGCGGTGGGCCGAACCCTCATCGCGATCATGGAGAACTTCCAGACCGCCACCGGCGGCGTCATGGTGCCGGAGGTGCTCCGGCCCTACGCCGGTTTCGATCACCTGGGATGACGTTCCCTGGTCTCCTCGCGCCGGGCCCGGCGGTTGCGGGTTCGGGGGGTGTGCCCTCCGGAGGGACGGCCTGCCTCTGGAGAGACGAGGAGTGGGCGTGAGTCGCGCCGCGGTGTTCGCCGGGATCGCCGATCGGTACGACCGCCTCAACGCCATCCTCTCGTTGGGACGTGATCAGGTGTGGCGGCGACGGGTGGTGGCGCATCTCCCGTCGGGACGGCTGCTCGATCTCGGCGCTGGGACGGGGGCGGCGAATCCGCTCTTCGGGTCCTCCCGGGTGGTGGCGCTCGATCCCGCCCCGGAGATGCTGGAGCGCAACACGGCGGTCTCCAAGGTGGTGGCGGTCGGGGAGGCGCTCCCGTTCCGCGACGGGGTGTTCGATGCCGTCTTCTCGGCCTTCGTGTTTCGCAACCTCGATTCGGTGGAGGAGACCCTCGCCGAGGTGGCTCGGGTGTTGCGGCCGGGGGGAGCCCTGGGTGTCGTCGACCTGGGACGTCCTCCGGGGCGGCTTCGGCGCCGGGTCCATTCGGCCGCGACCAGGGTGGTGCTCCCGCTTGCCGGCGCGGCGATCGGTGCCCGCGAGGAGTACCGCTACCTTCATCGCAGCCTCGACAAGCACCCTCCGCCCGAGGTGCTCTTCGCCGGCGGTCCTCTCCGTCTGCTCCACACGTGGCGAATGGGGCCGCTGGGGTTCGTCTGGGGCGCGATCCTGGAACGACCCCGTGGGCCGCGCCGCTGAGGTGGCTGCGCGATCCGGCCTGGACGAGACGACCGTGCGCCCCGCCGTCGAACGGTGTCCCCCGGCGCTCTCCGGGCCGTCGACTCCGACCGGGCCGCCCTCCGGTACCCGGAACCGGTCCGCTTAGGGCTGCTTCCTTCCGGACCTGACCCGGTTCACGGCGTTCCGCCACCGGAGGACCCGGTCATCGTCATCGACTGCACCCGGTGCTCGTCCCGAGAGGCGCCCGCCCTCGGGCGGGGACGTCGGCCCCGCATGAAGAGGGTTTCGGGTTCAGGGCACCCCTGGCGCCCCACCTAGCACGGTCCCGGCGATGGTAGCGGTCGGCGGGGTTTGCCGGTCAGGGGAGCAGTCCCGCCACGAACTCGTGCATGCGGTCCCGAGCCTGCTGGGCGATGGGGATGGGGAAGGCGTCGAAGGCGTGGGAGCCGCCGGGGTAGATGGCGAGCTCGGCGTCGTTGCCGTACTCGATCCAGCGCATCGCCATGAAGAGGGTGTCGTCGAGGAGGGGGTCGGCGGTGCCGACGGTGAAGAGCGCCGGGGGCATGTCGTGGAGGTCGGCGTAGAGGGGGGAGACGTCGGGATCGCGCAGGTGGGCGCCGGTCTCGCCGAGGTAGTGGTCGCCGAACCACGCCATCACCTCGGGGTCGAGGACCAGGTTTCCGTCGGTCCAGTTCGTGGCGCTCGGAGTCTGGGCCAGGTCGTAGGCGCCGTAGACGAGGTTCGCGCCGACGAAGCCGGTGGAGCCACGACGGCCGCGCATCCGCAGCAGGGTGGTTGCCGCCAGGTGGGCCCCGGCGGACTCGCCGCCGATGACGAGGCGGTTCGTGCCGAACTCGGCGGGGGCGTGCTCGACGAGCCAGGTCGCCGCCGCTTCGCAGTCGTCGTTCGCCGCCGGATACGGGTGCTCGGGAGCGAGCCGGTACTCGACGGAGATCACCGCGACGTTCGCGGCGCGGGCCAGTGCCTCGAGGAACGGGTCCTGCATGTCGGCGGCGCCGAGGACCCATCCTCCGCCGTGGATGTGGAGGAAGACCCCCGCGACGCGGTCGGGGACGAGGACCCGCAGCGTCAGCGGGCCGGCGGGTCCGGGGATGGTCCGGTTCTCGGCGAGATCGGAGTGGACGACCTCGCCGAAGATGCTCCTCCCCTCCGCCCTCGCGGCGCGAACCTCGTCGGGTGTGAAGTCCGTGACCGGTGGCATGGCGGCGATGAGCTCTCGGAGCTGTTCGTTGAAGGCGGCCGTCTCCGGGGCGACGGCCGTAGGCAGGAAGGCGGTGGGATCGATCTCCATGCGGGCACCCTAGTTCGTCGCCGGAGGCGACCGATGGGCTCGCGGGGGAGGGAGCGGAGGGGGTGGGATTCGAACCCACGGAAGCTCACGCCTCGACGGTTTTCAAGACCGTCGCCTTCGTCCGCTCGGCCACCCCTCCAGGGACGGTGGCCTCCCCGAAGGGAGGCCCGGGGAGCGGAGGGGGTGGGATTCGAACCCACGGGACCGGAAGATCCGGCCCAACGGTTTTCGAGACCGTCGCCTTCGTCCGCTCGGCCACCCCTCCGGATCCGGCGGAGGCCGGACCGGACGCCGGATTGTACCGGTCCCCGTCTCCGGTCACCGCCGGCGGGCGAAGAACTCCTCGAGGAGGGCCCCACATTCCGCGGACCGCACCCCGGCCACGAGCTCGACGCGATGGTTGAGCCGCTCGTCCTGGGGAATGTTGTACAGGCTCCAGCAGGCCCCTGCCTTGGGATCGGCCGCGCCGTAGACGATGCGGTCCAGCCGGGACCAGACCGCGGCCATGGCGCACATGGCGCAGGGCTCCAGGGTGACGACGAGGGTGTGTCCGTCGAGTCTCCAGCTCCCGAGGCGGCGCGAGCGCTCCGAGATGGCGAGGACCTCGGCGTGCGCGGTGGCGTCGTTGCGCTCCTCCCTGCGGTTGCGCTCCTCGGCGACGATCTCCCCGGCGGCGTCGAGGAGGACGGCCCCGATCGGGACGTCGCCCGTATCGCCGGCCGTGGCGGCGAGCGCGAGCGCCCGCTCCATGGCTGCGTCGAAGTCCATACCCCGTCTCCTCCTTCTACACTCCGCGACCCTACGGAGGGATCGCATAGTCTGGCCTAGTGCGCACGCCTGGAAAGCGTGTAGGCGGTAACCCCGCCTCGTGGGTTCAAATCCCACTCCCTCCGCGTGCCACCCGCCTCCCGGGTCTCCGGGTTCGCTCCCGGCGGGCGCATCGGCCGCCGTTGACGACTCAGAGGTCGCGGAATCGCCGCCGAACCTCCCCGGGCACCGGTACGGGTCGGCGGGTGGCGGCGTCGACGACCACGTAGACCTCCTTGCCGGTGGCGACGAGCTCCCCGCCCGGTTCCTTCACCGTGGTGAAACCGAACGTGATCGAGGTTCGGCCGATCTCCTCGAGCCGGATGGTGGTGGCGAGGCGGTCTCCGAGGGTGGCCTCTCCCCGATAGTCGCACGACGCGTGGGCGACGACGAAGTGGAATCCCCCGTTGCGCTCCGCGTCGAAGGGGATACCGGCGGCGGCGAAGAAGTCGGTGAGGGCATCGTCGAAGTAGACGAAGTAGCGCGGGTTGAAGACGTGCCCGTACACGTCGATGTCCCAGAAGCGCACGGTGCGGCGGTACGGCTCCACGGACGGGATCCTAGGAGCCCGAAACGGCGGGCTCAGGTGGGAGGTGTGAGGGGAGGCCGCCCCAACTCGTCGGCGGTGGCGACTCCCGACCACCGGGATCGTTCCTGCTCCCAGTCGAGCGGGGCGACGATGGCCCGGTCGGTGTAGGAACCCCACGCGGCGCGGGGGAGGATCCACTGGATCTCGAACTGGATCCCGTCGGGGTCGACTCCGTATACGCTCAGCGTGGCGCCGTGGGACGACTCGCCGACGAACGCCCCGGCGGCGACGATCGACTCCCGCAACCTGGCGAGGTCCTCGATGGTGTCGACCTGCCACGCCAGGTGGTAGAGGCCGATCCGTGACGGGCCCGGGACGGCGTCGCCGCCTCCGGCCGGGAAGAGCCCGAGATCGTGGTGGTTCACCGACCCGGCGGCGCGGAGGAACGCCGCCCCCAGTCGGGGTTCTCGGGTCACGACGATGAATCCGAGGACGTCGGTGTAGAAGGACACGGAGCGGTCGACGTCGGCCACGAAGAGGACGGCGTGGTTGAGTCGGCGGATCATCGGGAGGGGAGGGGGAGTCTGCCGGGGGGATGGCCGGGGGAAACCCGAGGGGGGAGGACCTCGCGCCTGGTACCCTCCGGGTCCTCGGAGAGGTGGCCGAGTGGCCGAAGGCGCTCGCCTGCTAAGCGAGTAGGGGACGGTGAGTTCCCTCGAGGGTTCAAATCCCTCCCTCTCCGCCATCGCCTCCCGAACCCTGGGGCGGGGCCGGTACCGGGTCGTCGCGCTCGACCGAGGCCCATTCGCCGACGAGCCGGTCGAGTGTCGCCAGCGGAATCGCCCCGTGGCCCAGCACCACGTCGTGGAACGCCCGGATGTCGAAGCGGTCCCCTCGCGTCCGCCGGGCCCGGTCCCGGGCGGCGAGGATCGCCAGGCGTCCCGTCATGTAGGCGAGGGCCTGGCCGGGGAGGGCGATGTACCGCTCCACCTCGTTGACGACGTTGTTCTCCGCCTGTGGCGAGTTCGCGACGAGGTAGGCGATCGCCTGTTGGCGACTCCATCCGAGGGCGTGGATGCCGGTGTCCACCACCAGGCGTCCCGCCCGCCATGAGTCGAACGACAACATCCCCATCCGGGACAGGTCCGACGAGTAGAGGCCCATCTCGTCGGCCAGACGCTCCGTGTACAGCCCCCAGCCTTCGGTGAAGACGGAGATCGTGGCGTGGCGTCGGAATTCGGGGAGGTCCTCGAGTTCCTGGGCGATGGCGAGCTGGAGATGATGGCCGGGGATCGACTCGTGGAAGGCGAGGGCCTCCGCCTCGTAGCGGGTGCGTGTCGTCGGGGCGGTTGTGTTCACGAAGTACGTTCCGGGGCGTGAACCGTCGGGGGCGGGGGTCAGGTAGAAGGCCAGGGGAGCGTCGTCGGCTCCCATGGGGGGCATCTGCGCCACGACGCACGGCGCGCCGGGCAGGCGTCCGAACCAGTCGGGGATCGCGGCCTGGGCCCGCTCCAGGGCCGCGCGTGCCGACGCGAGGATCTCCGCCGGTGCGGTGAAGCGAAGCTCGGGATCTTCGCGGAGGCGGCGGTAGATCTCCGCGAGGTCCCCGGTGCCGAGAACCTGAGCCCCGAGGCGCCGGTACTCGTCCTCGAGGCCGGCGGTCACGTCGAGGCCGGTGCGGTGGATCGTCTCGGGGGGATCCTGGCGTGAGGTGTGCTGGTGGATGGCCCGCGCGTAGATTTCCTCCCCGTCGGGGAGCCAGACGACGCCGCTGTGCTCGGGGGGACGCGCTCGGGGGAGGATCTCGGTGGCGACGACGTGGCGATAGCGCGCGTATGCGGGCCGGACGACGTCGCGGACCACGGCGACGAGACGCTCCCGCCAGGCCGCGGCGGCCGACGGGTCGAAGCTCGGGGGGACGCGCAGGTTCACGAACGGGTCGGTCTCCACCGTGGAAGCGAGATAGGCGTCGATCTGGGCGATGACCTTCTCGGACGCGACGCGGGGCGGGGTGCGGTTCCGGGCGAGGCCGTCCCGGAGCCGGGCGATCGCCTGATCGAAGAGCCGACCCATCTTCGACCAGCGGCCCACCGCCGCGTCGGCGTGTTCGGGTCGGGCGATGGGGAGCTGTCCGGCGAGTTGCGGGTAGACGACCTGGATGCCGAGGAACGGGTCGACGGCGAACTCGGCGGTTCGGGAGCGCAGCTCGGCGGCGGTGGTGGTGGCTTCGAACAGGAGGACCTCCCGGCTCACCCGGTCCTCGAGGTCGAGGCGGCCGGGATCGAGCGCCTCGGCGCGACGAGCGAGGTCTTCGAGCGCGTCGATGAGGTCGTCCTCGGTGGTCCGGCGGAGGTCCTCGAGTTCGGCGTCGAGGTCGTGCCGGCCCAGGAGCGACGCGTGGGTGGGCGAGTGGCGCAGGGTGAGTTCCCAGTACTCCTCGCCGATGCGGCGGAGTTCCTCGTCCCTCATCGCTCAGCCCGTGGCGACCCAGGTGTCGACGAGGCGTTCGAGGGTCTCGAGGGGCACGTCGGCGGAGCCGAGCAGGACGTCGTGGAAGGTGCGAATGTCGAAGCGGTCGCCGAGCCGGGTCTCGGCGTTCCGGCGGATCCGCTCGATCTCGAGGCGTCCGATCATGTAGGAGAGCGCCTGGCCGGGATACCCGATGTAGCGGTCGATCTCCTCCTCCACGGCGTGGAGTGTAGCGGGGGAGTGTTCGGCCATGTAGGCGATGGCCCGCTCCCGGCTCCAGCCCAGGGCGTGGATTCCGGTGTCGACCACGAGGCGACAGGCGCGTGTCGAGTCGGCGGCCAGCATGCCCATGCGATCCAGCGGCGAGGAGTAGAGCCCCATCTCGTCGGCGAGTCGTTCCGTGTACAGCCCCCATCCCTCGGCGTATGCCGGGATGTAGTTGTGGCGGCGGAACGCCGGGATGGCGTTGCCGAGCTCCTGGGCGATGGCGATCTGGAGGTGATGTCCGGGGATGCCTTCGTGGAACGCGGTGGCCTCGATCTCGTAGGTACCCCAGGAGGTGGGATCGGCGACGTTCATGAAGAAGGTGCCGGGACGGGTGCCGTCCTCGGCAGGTGGGAAGTAGTACGCGACCGCTCCGGAGGTGGTCGGGCGTACGACGCAGTCGGCTGCGGGGAGCCGGCCGAACCAGGCGTCCATGGCGGCCCTCGCCTTGGCGAACGCCGCCTCGGCGGCGGCAACGACACCGTCTCCAGTGGTGTGGTGGAGCGCGGGGTCTTCCCGGAAGCGGTGGAAGATCTCTTCGAGGTCGGAGGTTCCGAGGACGGCCGGCCCGAGCTCCCGGTACTCGGCGGCGAGCCGCTCGACTTCGCGGAGCCCGATCTCGTGGATCTCCGCGGGGTCGAGGGAGAGGGTCGTCGCCTTGTGGACGGTCCGGGCGTACGCGACGTCGCCGTCCGGGAGCCAGGTGAGACCGGCGTGTTCGTCGGGGCGGGCGGTGGGCCCGACCTCGTCACGAACGACGTCCCGGTAACGGCGCATCGCCGGGCGGATCTCCTCGCGAACGACGGTGGCGAGCTGCTCTTTCCACGTCGCGGCGTCGCTGTCCGAGAACCGTTCGGGGGTCTGGATGCGGAGGAGCGGCTCGCTCTCGAGGGGGAGTGCGAGGAGTCGGTCGAGCTGCGCCACCACCTTCGTGACGGCGAACTCGGCGGGGACCCGGCCCCGGGCGACACCCTCTCGCAGGCGCTCGGCGAGTTGGTCGTAGGCGCGGGCGAAGCCCCGGAACTTGTCGGTCATCGCGGCGGCGACCGCGGGGGTCGGTACAGAGAGCTGGGGGACGAGGACCGGCAGGAGGGCCTGGAGTCCGAAGATGGGATCGACGGCGAACTCGGCGAGGTGGGCCTCGGTCACGTCGGCGGAGGTCTCGGTGACGTAGAGGAGTACTTCTCGAGTGAGCGCGTCCTGCGGAGCGAGGGTGGCGGGGTCGATGGCTCGGGCACGGGAGGCGAACTCGCGACGGGCGGCGACGTCGGCGTCCTCCGCCTCTCGGGAGAGGTCCTCGAAGCGGTCGGCGAACCGGTAGTCGCCCCGCATGTGGGCCTCGGTCGGCTCGGCGGCGGACACGTATTCGAAGTACTCCTCGGCGAGGGAGCGGATGTCGTCTGGCACGGTGGCCTCCTCGGGGCGGCTTTCCGTAGCGCTGCTCGGCGACTACCTTATTGACCCCCTGCGCCCGTAGCTCAATTTGGATAGAGCGTCTGACTACGGATCAGAAGGTTGGGGGTTCGAGTCCCTCCGGGCGTGCCGCCGAAATCCCTTGCCCTGCAAGGGATTTCGCCTATTAGCCGGTCGGCTCGATGACGTCTGGTCCGCATTTGGTCCGCATTTGGTCCGCGAGAGCTTCACTGTGTACGTCGTCGCGGGCCGCCATGTCGGAGGGGAAGAGGTGTCCGTAGCGGTTCATCGTCACCGAAATCGACGAGTGACCGGGCTGCACCTGGACCGTCTTGGGGTTGGGTCACGGTGGTGGTGTGCGAGGGCCGGGGGCGAGGTGGTCACAGCCAGCCTGAGGCGGGCCACCTGTCGGAAGCTACCTGGGACCATCTCGGATCGATGTGCCTCGACGATGCCGCCGAGTTCCAGGTCAGATCGACGAACCGCGGCAGACACAGGTAAGACCCGCGCTTCTCCACAAAGCTCAGAGAGCGTCGTCCTGCACCGAGCTCACGGGACGTGGCGGGTCCGCCGGGTTCGCATCGTGCTCATCCCCCTCATCCCCCATCAGCCGAGGCGACGGGGCCCAACCACCAACCGCCGGCCCAGAACGCGAAGAAAAGGCGAAATCTCTCCGCGACGAACAGCTCCTGCCGGACACTTACAGAGGTGGAGGGGCCGCCACCCGGCCTGGACCCGACAGTAGGGAGGTGAGAATGATGCGGCATCGTGCATCGACTGTCACCATCGCCCTGGTCGTGATCCTCGGTCACCACGACGGTTGGATCGGTCCCACCGGAGGATGGCGCGTCGAAGCGAGCGCCACCGAACCGCTGCTGCCGGCGTGGAACCACTCTGCCCCTGGCCTGACATACTGGACCCACTATTGAACGTAGGAGGTCGCCAGCGCGTGGGCGGTGACGGGCCGCGAGGTGAGGGGCTCCTGGTGCAGCTCCGAGCGCTCGTCGTGATCGCAGTGCTACTCGTCCTGGCGGGTCTCGTCGTAGGGGCGGGCATCTACAAGGTGGCCGGCACGGATCGGGCGCTCACCGTCTGTGGAGCTGATCCTCCCGACCGGCCCCCAGCCCTCATCGCAGCCGATCAGATCGGCGTTACTTGGTCCTTCGACCCGCCCGGGTTCGTCTGCGTGTTCACGGACCGCAGCGGGACCGTCGTCGGCCGCCTCCACCTGGGGCTGTGGCCCTGAGCGGCAGCTGGGTATCCGGACGACCCGATGACTCCGGGCCCGAAACCGCACGGACCACCACGGCATCGACCTCGGTGGAAGATGACCGGAACCCCGAGCACAGCGGTGTCGGCGCGCGGCGGACCTTTGCTCTGTGCTTCCGCGATCCCTCGCGCCGCGAGGGATCTTGCCTAGCCGTTCAGTTCGACGACGTCTGGTCCGCAGTTGGTTCGCATCTGGTTCGCGAGAGCTTCGCGGCGTACCTCGTCGAGGGCCGCTGCGAGGGCCTCCATGTCGGAGGGGAACAGGTGCCCGTAGCGGTCCATCGTCACCGAAATCGACGAGTGACCGAGATACGGGGCACTCGCCTGAATAGCAGGCCCGGGCGGTGCGACTGGTCTGCCGGTCGCGTGACGAGACAGGACAGCCTTGCGAGGCAGCGGGGCGGCTCGCGGCACGTTCAGGTCGGTTGGCTCCCTTCTTCACGAACGCGCGTCCTCGGTGCGCGCTGTGCGATCGGGGAACGCACCAATGGCGCGACGACCCCGTCGGCGCCGGCTCATCCGCCGATGAAGGGGAACGCCGCCGGCGGCCCTCGTCCCTTCCGCGCGGTGTGCAGCGCTCAGCGGTTGCGCACCACGTCGTCGTCGATGGCGACGTCCGCGCCCGAGCACGTCGGAGCACAGAACCGGCCATTGGGTCGATACTCCCGGAGCATGACCGACCCCGACGCGTGGCGCACCGCCGTGGCCGACTGCACCGTGACGTCCACGACGACGGTTCCGGAGGCTCCCTCAGGCAGGGGAAAACCGAACCCCTCGGAGGCCGAGGCGTCCGAGACCTCCAGGGGAACATCACACGTGCCGTCGACACACACCTCGACGGCGAACGAGTCGCTACCGACCCAGGCTGCCAGCGTCGCGGCATCGATCCGAAGATCATTCCCACAACCCACGGTGGTGCAACCACAGCCGCCCAACAGCACCACCACCCCGAACAGCGCAACCACCCGGAACCCCGCCGTGGCCCGTCGCCGACCGAACACCGCCACCGGTCCCCTCATCAGTACGTCGCGACCGTAGCATTGATCGCATCGTCGAGGTACTCGATCGGGCTGAACGAGTCACGGTAGTGCCAACCCCACCACTTGTAGCCTTTCAACACGCCATAACCCGTATGGCCGTAGAAGTACGGTCCTCCCGAGTCACCAGGTTCGTTGTACTTGTGTTCCATCAGGGTCAGATGGCATGTGCTCCACTGACAGTGGTTGAGTTCGTAGACCTGATCGCAATGCTTGAACGATGTCTTGCCATTCCGGCAGAGCCATTGTCCCTCGATCGCGCTGCCGGTACCGCTGAGATCACGCCGGCCCGTCTTCCAGGTCGTGCTCGACCCTGAGTAAGAGTCGTCCGACTCCCATACGTCGGTCCACGCGAATTGGAAATCACCCCACCAGCCGTCGTAGGAGGCGGTGGTGTGCAGCTCCACAGAGCCATCCGACTGACTGTCGGGACAGTGCCCGGCAGTCAGCATGCCGCGCACACCTGCACGATAAGCTGCGAACGCCGATGTGCACGTCGTGAGCGCGCTCCCGCCATAGATGGAAGACGTGTCCTGCCCGAGAATCGAATCGACAACACGGACCGTGACCCCTTGGAATGCCTCGGGGCGGCGAGCGACCACGGATTCGACGAGCGCGTCTCTCTCCGCCTGAGTCGCTGTTGGCTCAACGGGCTCGATCTCGACGGTGATTGCTCCGGTCCCAATGTCGTAGCCTGAGGATGCGTTCGCGACGAGATCCCGTTGCTGCAGCGCGGCGAAATGGGCAGCCGTGAGCCGCGCGTCCAGCTCCGCTTCGGCGAAACCGCGCCCTTCAACGATCTTGATCGTGGACGTTCCAACCTTGAAGATCGCGGCGGATGCTTCGGCGATCATCCGCCTCGCCTCGGCTGGGGCGCTCGCACGAAACGCGATCCAAGGACTGCCATCTGCCTCGATTCTCGCCCCGGCGAACTCCGACGGGTGGGCCTCACGAAGAGACGCGGCCAGCATCGCGAAAGACTGCTGCCATCCGTAACGCTCAACTGCGAGATCGAGCGATATCCCTTGCTGATCGGCGATCGTGGCGAGATCCTCGAGCTCTGCCGGGTCAGGGGCATCGCCGAGCTGCACCGGTGCGACATCTGGCTGCTCGCCGCCCCCGGTGGCGTACGCGTTCATGGACAACAAGAGTGTCATGATCGCAACCAAGAGGATCGCAGACGTACCACGTCGAATCATGACGTACCTCCTTCCGTCAGGAGCCGTTGCCAGCCCCTTCACCTGTGTATGTGTCCGGCAGAGGCGCGTTCATCGCGTGACTTGCAGAGATTGTTTTCGCGACTTTGCTGTGTAGATGCGGGTGTCAGTCCTGTTGAATGGCATCCGTTCGGCCCTCATGCGTCAACCGTATCGCCGGCCCCCATGTCCGGTCTAGGACGACTTGTGGCCGGTTGCGGACGACTTGGCGGTGACGGGGATGGGGAACTCGACGGGCGGGTTCGACGAATCAACCTGTGAAACGATCGCTTGCGTCCCTTGGAGTGGTGGAAATGGGGGCGGGGTCCGTGACGCGGCAGGGCCACCGTGCGACCCTCAGCGAGTTCGTAGCCGCGGACTCGACAGGAGACGCACGATGGCCGATGTCCATGATGCCCGCTGGGCGGAGCTGGGTGATGAATTCGGAGGTGACCGGGTTCGGGGGTTGTTTCGGGAGCTGATGCGACGAGCCCTGCAGGAGCTGCGACCACATCGACCACAATGACCCTGACAAGGAGGTGAACACCAGCCACCAGCACCAACTTCCCGCCGCCTAACCCGGCGGGAACAACGCTGAGGGCCACACCGACTTACACCACACCGCGGGACGTGATCGGTGTCAGCGCGCGGCGGACCTTTGCTCTGTGCTTCCGGCGATCCCTCGCGCCGCGAGGGATCTTGCCTAGCCGTTCAGTTCGACGACGTCTGGTCCGCAGTTGGTTCGCATCTGGTTCGCGAGAGCTTCGCGGCGTACCTCGTCGAGGGCCGCTGCGAGGGCCTCCATGTCGGAGGGGAACAGGTGCCCGTAGCGGTCCATCGTCACCGAAATCGACGAGTGACCCAGGTGCGCCTGGACCGCTTTGGGGTGTGCCCCCTCGGCGATGAGCAGCGCAGCGCAGGTGTGTCGCAAGTCGTGAATGCGCAGTTCCTCTGGTAGTCCGGCGTCGGCGACGGCCCGGTACCAGACCTGACGTCGGAAGTTGGAGTTGCGCAGCGGCTTTCCCAGCGGCGAGGTGAAGACCAACGCATCGGGGTCGTCGTCCACCTCTCGAGCGAGGTGCTCTGCGAGCAGCTCGGTGAGGAACGCGGGGATGATCACCACCCGGCGGCGGTACGTCTTGGTGGCGCCGAAGTGAAGCTTGCCTCGGGCCTCTGAGAGCGATTCGGCGACTTCGATCCGGGATCGCAGCAGGTCGCATCGTCTGCGACGGACCGCGACGGCCTCACCCCAACGGAGGCCTCCGTAGGCGAGCAGATGCATCAGTGTTCCGTAGGGCTTCCGGGTCGCCGCGGCAAGACGCTCCACCTCCCCGGCGGACAAGAACAGCATCTCCGGGTCGGGTTGGCGGGCGACCTTCACACCGGCCACCGGGTTCACGACGAGATAGCCGGCCTCGACCGCCAGCGTCATCATGCTGTTGAGCACCTGCCGGGCCTGACGCACCCCCGAGGGTCCCAACCCGGAGGCTTGCAGGTCGGCCACCCACTCCTCGACGGCCATGCGATCGACATGACGGAGCTGGTCGCTGCCGAACACAGGCAGGACGTGGGCACGCAGATTGGACTCGTAGCCGGCCAGGGTCTTGGGCTTGAGATGGGCCTTGGTGCGGAGCCACCGCTGGGACCATTCGGCGACGGTGGTCTTCGAGAGCCGAGGGTCGGTCCACTCGCCTCGGATCCTGTCCGCCTCGACGGTGACGGCGAACCGGCTGGCATCGGCCTTCCTGAGGAAGCTCCTGGCACGCTCCCGCCCCGAGGGATCACGGTACCGGACCTGCCAGGGTCGCCGCCTCCCCGGCCGGTGTTGGATATGTGCCATGGTCGGACGCCTCCTCGTTCACCTGTGGCAATCAAACCATGTCTGTCTTGGCCTTGTTGCTGATCCACTCTTCGACGTCGGCCCGCCGGTAGCGGAGATGCCGGCCGACGCGGAATCCCGGTGGGCCCTGCCGGTGGTAGCGCCAGGCGTAGATGGTGGCGACCGGGACCCGGAGGTAGTCGGCGAGATCCTCGACGGTGAGCAGCTTCTCGAGCGGTTCCATGGTCGGATTCTCCGCCGGAACCCTGTCATCAGAGTGTCAGAAACCCTCCAACTCGACGCTCATCGCCCGCGAACCGTGGTGCGGCTGCCGGTAGCAGCAGGCCCGGAAACCCGTGTTCTGCAACGGGTTGGAGGGTTCGTGACAGGGTTGCTGCAACTGTGGTGAAAGGGTCGGCGTGTCTCCTCGACGCATATGAGACATCCAACGCGCATCGACGACCCCGGGTGGGCTTCACCGCCAACGGCTGGCGTGGTGGAGCACGCTTGGAGTACCGGTTGGAACCCGGCCGGAGACCTCGAGGCGTCTCATCGACCCGACGGGCCCCTGGAAGGGTTCCCGACGACCGGCCGAGACGACCACTCGAACCTGGACCTCCAGCCGGAGCCGGTCCCACCCGCAGCATGAGAACGGCTACGACCATGACGATCGGAACCACCATGGACGACATCCCACTCACAGCCCTCTCCCAGCCGATGATCCTTCGATCGCAGCGTCCCGCCCGAACCCACAGGACGCGCACCACCCCTGGAATGCCACACGCACATGCAACACAGTTGCCGATGTTTACACGTAGACAGAGAGGATCCT
>CAZPAV010000011.1:0-62543 GCA_964584755.1 uncultured Acidimicrobiaceae bacterium | reverse complement strand
CCTCGAGGTCTTCCGCCTGGGTCTCTCGTGCATGATGCTCCTCCGAATGTCGGGGTCTCGCGTCAACGAGACGTCCGGCTCGCGCCGAACCGCCCGCAGGCTAGACATCCCGACGCCCGCGGGCAACAGGTGGTGGGGCACCGACCCCCGCTCAGCGAATGTCGTCGGGACGGCTCACGACCTGCTCGGTGTGGGTGGTGCCGTCGTCCTGGTAGGTCCAGACCTGATACACCGCGGAGCCGACGTCGCCGTTCTCGAGGAAGTCGATGGGGCCGGACGCACCGACGTAGTCGACATCGGCGGAGGGGTCGGCGTGGAGCAGCGCGAGACAGTCGGCACCGGCGCACTCCTCGCCGCCCTCGGAGACGGCGACGAGCCGGGAGCGGATCCCCTCGGCGGTGCCGTCCGAGGCCTCGGCGGCGAGCGCCACCAGCCACGCCGCGTCGTACGCGTTGGGAGCGAAGAGCTTGTACTCCTCGCCGTACGTCGCCTGGTACACCGCGGCGAAGGCCCGCGCCTCGGGGCTGTCGACGGAACCCGGCGCCGTTCCCTCGAACCCAGCGAGGAGCCTGGCGGCGTCGCCGAGGCCCGCGTCGACGAGGCTCTGCACGAAGTCCGGGTCGAGCATCCCGGCGGTGTAGAACCAGGGCAGGCTCTGGTCGTCCTTGAGCAGACCCTGCCGGAAGGCCTCGAGATGGATGGGCACGGCCGTCTCGGGGAAGCAGATGCAGAGGATGGCGCCCGGGTCGGCCGCCTTGACGTTCGCGACGAGCGTCTTGGCCTCGACGAGATCGGGCTCGTAGGCGAAGGTCCCCACGACGGTACCCGAGAACGCCTTCACCACCTCGTCCTTGAGGCCCTCCCCGGAGGAGTCGGCGCGATAGACGATTGCCACGTCGTGCGCGCCGCGGGCGGTGAGGAGCGCGGCCGTGTACCCGCCCTGCAGCGCGTGGGACGGGGCGGTCCGGAAGTAGAAGCCACCGTCGGGGTAGGTGCTGAACTGGGGGCTGGCGTTCGAGGGGGAGACCATGACGATCTTCGCGCCGGTGAGCTTGTCGATGACCGACAGGGACACCGCCGAGGAGGCGGCGCCCACGACCGCCTGATACCCGCCGGCGACGATCTCGTCGGCGACCGTGGCGGCGAGGTCGGGGCTCGTTCCCGAGTCGTAGCCCTGGAAGCTCACGTCGGCGCCGTGGACGCCGCCCGCCTCGTTCACCTCCGAGACGGCGAGCTCGACACCGTGCTGGATGCTCGGTCCGAAGGGGGCGAGGTCACCGGTGATCGGCAGCAGCGAGGCGAGGCTCAACGGCTCGCCCGAGGGTGCCTCGGTGGTGCTCGGCGGCGGTGTGGGGGCTGCCGTCGTCGTCGCCGCCGTCGTCGTGGCGGCGGCGGTCGTCGTCGTCGACGACGCCGCCTCCTCCGCCGGTCCGCCCGTGTTCGCCGCGAGGAGGACGACGACCACGATCGCCGCCGCGAGGATTCCGACCCAGGGCAGCCACCTGCCCGCTCCACCGCCCATCTGCGACCTCCTCGATCCGGACACGTCGGGGCATCACGCTACCCGGCGCACGACGACGATCGCAGGGACGTTCGTCCCTCCCGCCGCGCCGATCGGTCGGAGACACGCTCCACTCGCTCCTCCCACCGGGTACGGTTACGGGATGGTGAACGATCCGGCATCGCACGTCGCCCGCGACCGTCGCCGGCTGACCGCCTCGGTGACGGACCTCGCGGTCGTCCGGCAGCGGGCGTACCTCGTCGCGCTGGTGCGCTCCGCCCGTGAGGAACCGGACGGGGCCCGGAGCCTCGTCGAGCTCGGGCTCCTCGCCGACACGGCCGGGTCCGACGCGGTGGGGGAGGCGCTCGTCCGGCGCGCCCGACCCGACCCGGCCACGCTCATCGGCTCGGGGAAGCTCCGTGAGCTCGTCGCCGAGACCAGGGCACTCGACGTCGACGTCGTCGTCTTCGACAACGAGCTCTCGCCGGCGCAACAGCGGAACCTCCAGAACGCGTTCGGCTGCGACGTGGTCGACCGGGTCGCGGTCATCCTCGACATCTTCGCCCGGCACGCCCACACCCGGGAGGGCATGCTCCAGGTCGAGCTCGCCCAGCACCGGTACCGCCTCCCCCGCCTGCGGGGACGGGGTACCGAGCTGAGCCGCCTCGGGGCCGGCATCGGGACCCGTGGGCCCGGGGAGACGAAACTCGAGACCGACCGGCGACGCATCCTCGGACGGATCCGGCGCATCGAGCGCGAGCTCGCCGACGTGGTCCGGTCACGGGCGACCCGGCGTCGCTCCCGGCGCCGGGCCGGGGCGCCGACGGTGGCGATCGTCGGCTACACCAACGCCGGGAAGTCCACGCTGTTCAACCGGCTCACCGACGCCGCGGTCCTCGTCGAGGACCGCCTCTTCGCCACGCTCGACTCCACCGTCCGCCGCCTCGAGCTCCCCGACGGCCACGAGGCCCTCCTCTCCGACACGGTGGGGTTCGTCCGCAAGCTCCCCCACGAGCTCGTCGAGGCGTTTCGCTCCACGCTCGAGGAGGTCGTGGACGCCCGTCTCCTCCTGCACGTCGTCGACGCCGCCACCGAGGACCCGGACGGCCAGATCGCGGCGGTGCGCACCGTCCTCGCCGAGATCGGCGCCGGCGGGAACGCGGAGCTCCTCGCCCTGAACAAGGTCGACGTCGCCGCGCCGGCGGCGGTTCGGCGCCTCCGTGCCCTCCACCCGGACGCGGTCGCCGTCTCCGCCCGCACCGGGAGGGGCATCCCCGAGCTCCGGCGGGCGATCGTCGCCGCCCTCCGGGCCCGGACGGTGGAGGTCGACCTCCTCGTTCCCTACGCACGCGGCGACGTCCTCGGCGCCATCCACGATGCGGGGGACGTCGTCAGCCTCGCCCACGAACCCGGCGGGACGCGGCTCCGGGCCCGACTCCCCGACACGCAGGCGGTGCGCTTCGACGCGTTCGTCGTCGACGGGACCCGCTGAGGCCGCCGGCGTCCTCAGAGCAGGTCGAGGACGTCCCCGCCTCCTCCCTCCTCCCCGTCCGACGCGCCGCCGCCCTCCCGCATGCGACGCGCCGCCTCCGGGAGCAGCACGAGGGTGACGTACACCACCTGGATGACGAGGGCGACGAGGCCGGCCCCGGCGAGCCCGAACCCCGTCGGCACGAGGGGGAGGACGGGGAGGAGCGCCCCCACGACCCAGGCGATCTGGAAGACCGACTCGGCCACGGTGAACGCCCGCCCGCGGTCCGCCTCGGGAAGCGCGTTCTGGAGCATCCCGTCGAAGCCGAACTTCGCCGTGCCCCATGCGAACCCGGCCGCGGCGGCGAGCACCATGCCCGCCCCGAGGCTGAAGACCTGGGCTCCGATGAAGGCGGCCCCGGCCTCGACGGCGAGGGCGATGACGACCATGGGCTCCTCCGACACGTAGGTGCCCAGTGCCGGTGCCACCCACGCCGCCAGGTAGTACCCGACGCCGGCGGCGACGAGGAGCGCGCTCAGCGACACCACGCCGCCGACCTCGCGGAAGGCGAAGGCGACGAGGAGGAGGAGGAACCCGTTGAGGAACCGGACACCGGCGGTGGCGAACCGGGCGAGCCGGACCCGGCGGGGCAGCGGGACGCGCCCTCGTCGCGGTCGCACGCCGGGACGGCGCCTGCGGCGACGCGCCACCCGGGGGAGCTGCACGGCGGCGACGCCCGCCACCAGGTAGGCGAGGATGGCCGGGACGAGCGCCGCCGCCGGCGCCACCAGCGCTGCCAGAGCCCCGCCCACCGGGACGACGAGCGCCGCGACGAGCACCCCGAAACGGGCCAGCCGCGCGTTGGCCTCCACGAGCTCGCCGGCGTCACGGACGACGACCGGGAGGATGCTCGCCCGGCTGATCCCGTGGAACCGGGAGAGGACGAGGAGCGTGAAGGCGAGCGGGAAGAGGAGGAGCCCGTTCCCGGAGAGCAGGAGCCCGAGGGCGACGATCGCCCGACCCAGGGCGCTGAGGGCCATGCCGCCGCGGTAGGCGCCCGGAGAGCGCTCGAAGAGTCGCCCGAGCGCCGGCCCGAGGACGGCGAAGGGGGCGAGCGTGAGCACGAGGTAGAGGGCGACGTTCGCCCGGGCCTCCGTAGAGGGCACCGAGAAGAAGAGCGTTCCCGCCAGACCGACCGCGACGAGGACGTCCCCCGCCGCCGAGGCGGCGTGCGACTCGGCGAGGCGCCGGTACCCCTCCCCCCAGGTGTCCGCCACGCCCCACAGGCCCCGTCCCAACCGTCGGGCGAGCCGGCGGATCGTACGGCCGGTGGGGCGGGGCGCGACGGGATCCACCTCGGGGAAGTTAGCCGCTCGCCGCCGGCGACCCGGGGCGTCCCTCACCGACCCGGAGGACGTCGCCGGCCGGCGGCGGGATGCCACCCCGGGATCCCCGTGGCCGCCACCTCGCACCCGACGCCGGGGTCGTGCCGGTCTCCGCAGACGCAGTGGCGGAACAGGTGCTCGAGGAGCTCGCCGAGCGAGGCCTGCGCCACGGCGACGGCCGTGTCCGCCGCCCCGTAGTAGATGCGCAGCGTGTCGCCGTCCTCCCCGAGGATCCAGCCCGTCGGGAAGACGACGTCGGGGACGTCCCCGGTTCGCTCGTACACCTCGGTGGGGCCGAACACCCACGGGTCGCTCCGTACGAGGACCCGGGTCGGGTCCTCCCGGGCGAGCAGGGCGGTGCCGGCCCGATAGATCGCCCCGGCCGCGGTCCGCTTGACGCCGTGGAACATGATGAGCCAGCCGTGCTCCGTCTCGAGCGGCGGCGGACCCAGCCCGATCTTCTCCGCGTCCCACGAGGATCCCTCACGGGCATGGAGGAGGATCCGATGATCCCCCCAGTGACGGAGGTCGGGACTCCAGGAGATCCAGATGTGCGCCGGGAGCCGGCTCTCGCCCGACCCGGCCGGGCGATGCAGGAGGCCCCATCGTCCGCCGAACCGCACCGGGAAGAGGGCGGCGTCCTTGTCCTCGGGCGACATGATCACGCCACAGCGGGTGAACGTCCGGAGGTCCTCGCTCTCGGCGAGTCCGATGACCGGGCCCCCCGTGGAGAACGCGGTGTAGGTGATGAGGTATCGGTCGCCGATCCGCATGATGCGGGGGTCCTCGATGCCCCACGCCTCCTCGTGGGTGCGTCGATCGGGCTCGACGGTGGGTCGGGGATCGACCACCCATCCGTCGAGGCCGTCGGCACTGCGAGCCACGGTGAGGTGGGACACCCCGGAGCGGTCCTCGACGCGCACGAGGAGCACCGTCTCCCCGTCGGGGCCGAGCGTCGCCCCCGGGTTGAAGACGGTGTTCACCGGGTACGGCCAGCGTTCCGGGACGAGGATGGGGTTCCCGGGGTGGCGATGCAACAGGCCGGGCCGTGATCGGCTCATCCCACGAGCCTCCGGGTGTGGCCGGCGGCGGACACCGCCTCGGTTCCGCCGATCGACTCGGCGAGCTCGAGGTAACGCCGCGCCACGACCGGCCAGCCGAGCCTCGCCGTCACTCGGCGCGCCGTCTCCGCGGCGCGCCGGCGCTCCCCCTCGTCGAGGAGGTACGTCGCCACCGCCGCGGCCATCTCGTCGATCCGGTCGTGGTCGACGACCCGGCCGGCGCCTCCGGAGAGCAGCTCGACGGCGTGGGGGAACCGGGTCGCCACCACCGGTCGACCGGCGGCGAGCGCGTCGACGAGCACCCCCGAGCTGACCTGGTCGCGGCTGTCGTAGGGGAGCAGCACCACGTCGGCGAGCTCGAGCATCCCCCGGAGCTCCGCCTCCCCCCGATAGCCGTCGAGGAAGGTCACGACGCCGGCGAGTCCCCGACGGCGCACCATCCGCTCGAGCTCCCGGCGGTACCCCTCACCCTCCTCGGCGAGGGCGTGCGGATGGGTCGCTCCCACCACGAGGTACCGGACGCCGGGAACGGTGGCGCGCAGGCGCGCCAGGGCGGCGATGGCCCGCTCGATGCCTTTCCCCCGGCAGAGGAGCCCCCAGGTGAGGATCGTCGGCGGCCCTCCCGGCCGCCGCGGGACCGGAGCGACCCGGACGCCGTGCGGCACCACGGCGACCCGGGCGGAGTCCACGCCGTAGGCGGCGACGAGGCGCCGGCGCGCCGTACCGGTGTGCACCACCACCCGGACCGCGCCGGCGAGCAGCTCACCCAGGATCGCGCGACGAGCCGGGCTCGGATCGGCGGCCACGGTGTGGAGCGTGGCGAGCACGGGCACCTCGAGCGCCTCGAGCAGGTCGACGACGCCTCGGCCGTCGTCGGGGCCGTAGATGCCGTACTCGTGCTGGAGGAGCACGAGGTCGGCGGCGCGAGACGCCGCGGCAACGGTGTCCACCCAGCCGTCCGCCCCCGGCACCACGGTCGCCACGACCTCGCGGACCGGGCGGAGTCGGGACTCGTCGGGGTCCACGAGCCGCACGACGTCGGGCGCGCCCTCCTCGCCGGCGAGCCCGGCCATCGCCTGCCGCAGCGCCCTGGCGTAGTTGGCGATCCCACACGGCGTCGGGGGATAGGTGCTCACGAGCAGGATCCGGGGGGGTACGGCCGACGTCGGTGCGTGCGTCATGACAGCCTCCTGGGTCATCCTGACGAGAACCGGTCCGAACCCGTTCATCGTATCGAGTGGCCACGGGTAGCACCCCCGGGGGGAACCCCCTACGCTGCGGCCCGCATGCGGGTCGCGGTCATCGGTGCAGGCTCCTGGGGGACGACCGTCGCCGCCCTCTGCTCGCGACGTGCCCCGACCGTGTTGTGGGCGCGCCGTCGAGAGCTCGCCGCGGCCATCGAGTCCTCCTACGAGAACCCGGACTACCTCCCCGGGGTCGACCTCCCTCCGACGCTGTCGGCGACCGACGATCTCCACCGTGCCCTCACCGGCGCCGACCTCGTCGTCATGGCGGTGCCGTCCCACGGCTTCCGGACCGTCCTGGAGCGGGCCGCCCCCGACATCGCCGCGGGGAGCCCGGTCCTCTCCCTGACGAAGGGCATCGAGGAGGGCACGCTCCTGCGCATGACCGAGATCGTCGCCCAGGTGCTGCCGGAGCACCCCCCGAGCACCGTCGGGGTCCTCACCGGACCGAACCTGGCCCGGGAGATCGTGGCGGGCCAGCCGACCGCGACGGTGGTCGCCATGCGGGACGAGGAGGTGGCGCGGCGGATCCAACGCCTCCTCATGGGGCCGTCGCTGCGCGTCTACACGAACCCCGACGTCGTCGGGTGCGAGGCGGCGGGGGCCCTGAAGAACGTCATGGCCCTCGCCGCCGGAATGGCCGACGGCCTCGGTTTCGGCATGAACACCATGGCGACCCTCATCACCCGGGCCCTCGCCGAGATGACCCGGCTCGGCGTGGCCATGGGGGGACGTCCCGACACGTTCGCCGGCCTGGCCGGCATGGGGGATCTCATCGCCACGTGCATGAGCCCGGAGAGTCGGAATCACCGCGTCGGGTTCGGCCTGGGACGGGGCCGGAGCCTCGAGGAGGTCGTCGCGGAGATGCGCATGGTGGCCGAGGGCGTGAAGTCGACGAGTGCGGTGCTCGCCCTGGCGCGTCGGCACGGCGTCGAGATGCCCATCGCCGTCCAGGTGGGCCGCGTCCTCTACGAGGGCGCCTCCGTGGCGGACTCCATCGCCCTCCTGATGGGACGCGCCCCGAAGGGCGAGCTCGAGGACCACGACCCCAGGCGGCGTTGATCAGCGGTCGGGCCGGTCGGGGCGCCGGAACCGGAGCCGTCGCCGTTCCACCTCCTCCCGGACCCAGCACCCGACGACGTGGTCGTTCACCATCCCGGTGGCCTGCATGAGGGCGTGGCAGGTCGTCGGCCCCACGAAGCGGAAGCCGCGGCGACGCAGCTCGCGGGCCATCGCCGTGGAGGCCGGCGTCACCGGGTCGAGTGTCGGCGGTCGCGGCCCCGGGGCGAAGCTCCACAGGAAGGCGGCGAAGGAACCGACCTCCGCCACGACGCGGAGCATCGCCCGGGCGTTGCCGATCGTGGCCTCGATCTTCCCCCGATGGCGCACGATCCCGGGCTCGGCGAGGAGTCGCTCCACGTCGTCGGGTCCGTAGGCGGCGACCGTGGCGGGGGCGAACCCGTCGAAGGCGGCCCGGAAGGCCTCCCGCTTGCGGAGGATGGTCAGCCAGCTCAACCCGGCCTGGAACCCTTCGAGGCAGAGGCGCTCGAAGAGGAGGCGGTCGTCCCCCACCGGCCGACCCCACTCCTCGTCGTGGTAGCGGAGGTACTCCTCGGGTGCCGTCCCCCACCGGCAGCGGGAGCGGCCGTCCGGGCCGACGGCGAGCAGGGTCTCCACGCGACGCACCCTATCCGACGGTGCTCTCCCGACGCGCCGCGACGGCGCGGCGCTGCGCGGCCCGGCTGTGCCGCAGGACGACCTCCATGAGCTCCACCGCGAACTCGGGGTCCACCCCGAGCGCGGCCGCGTCCTCGCGAACCGCGGCGAGGAGCTCCTCCTCCCGTTCCGGGGAGCGCAACGGGAGCCGTCGCGTCACCTTGATCCGGGCGATGTCGACGGCGCTGTCGAGGCGACGGGAGAGGAACCGGAGGAGCTGGCGGTCGATGCGATCGATCTCGTCCCGGAGCGCGGGGATCCCGAGGGCGTCCATGACTCCGGCGAACGCGGCCGGATCGAGCTGGTTCCCGTTCCCCGCCCGGGCGGTCCTCGGATCCGGATGCACGGCGACGACGAGCCCGTCGGCCCCGACGGCCCGCGCCGCCAGGGCGAGCGGGGTGACGAGCGCCGCCGCGTCGTGGGCGGGCGACGGATCGACGATGACCGGGAGATGGGTCATGCGCCGCACCACGGGGACGGCACTGATCTCCACCGTCTCCGAGGTCCTCGGATCGAACCCGCGACTCCCCCGCTCGCAGAGGAGGACGTCGTCGTTCCCGGCGTCGAGGATGTACTCGGCGGCGAGGAGCCACTCGTCGATCGTCGCCGACGGTCCCCGACGCAGGATGACGGGCCGGCCCACACGCCCGACCGCTCGCAGCAGGGCGAAGTCCTGCATCTGGGCCGGGCCCACCTCGAGCACGTCCACGTGCGCCGCCACGTGCTCCACGAGCGCCGGCTCGAGGACCCGGGTGGCGGTGGGCAGCCCCACCTCCCTCCCGGCGTGCTCGAGGAGACGCAGCGCCTCCTCCCCGAGCCCCCGGAACCCGTACACCGTCTCCCCGGCGAGGAAGCTCCCCGCCCTGAGCACCGAGGCGCCGGCCTCGGCGGCGATCCTCGCCACGGCGAGGATCTGCGCCTCGCTCTCGACGGCGACGGGACCGGCGAGTACGGGGAACGAGCCGTCGCCGAAGCGCACGTCACCCACCGCGACGACGGTGCCGGCGACGTCGGGGCGGCGACGGCTCTTGAGTACGGGCTCGGTCGAGTTCGCCATGCTGGCTCCTCTGGTCGGCGAGGCCCGGGAACGAGAAACCCGGAGCCTCGGGCTCCGGGTCGATCGTGCTGCTGGAGAAGCGGTGGTGGCTACGAACGCGTCCCCTCGACCCGGGCCGGAGCCCCGGTAAAGGAATACGCGTCAACGTAGCGGCTGCTCATCGCGCGGCAGCATATCCGCCCCCGGGACCCTACGCAACCCGCTCGCGTCAGGTCTCGAGGAGCTCGACCGCGGCGCGGGCGAGCAGCGGCGCCAACGGCGCGAAGCGGGCGAAGCGCTCGTCGCTCGTCTGCCCGGCGACGTAGCGCGCGTAGATCTGCTCGATGATCACCGCGATCCGGTAGTGGGCGAGCCCCTCGTAGTACCGGATCCGGGAGACGTCGAACCCGGTCGCGGCGGCGTACCGGTCGATGACCTCCTCCCGGGCCAGATAGGGAGCGAGGGTGGCGGCACGCTCCCCGAACACGGGGTACGTGGGGGCGTCCGGATCGGACCAGTAGGCGAGCAGCGTCCCGAGATCGACGAGGGGATCGCCCCGCGTCGCCATGTCCCAATCGAACACGGCGATGATGCGCCCGGACCCGTCCATCATCGTGTTGTCGAGCTTGTAGTCGTTGTGCAGGATCACCGCCGCCTGCGGCCTGGGGAGGTCCCGCGCCAGGAGGCGGGCGGCGCGGTCCATCTCCGGCACCTCGCGGGTCTTCGCCGCCTCCCAACGGGAGAGCCAGCCGTCGACCTGGCGCCCCACGAACCCCTCCGGGTGTCCGAGGTCCCCGAGCCCCACCATCTCCGGGTCGACCCGGTGGAGCTCGGCGAGGGTCGCCACGAGCTCGCCCGCGGCCCGCCGGCGCGGGCCCGGATCGTCGCCGAACTCGGGCGGCCACGCGGCTCGCACCACGTACCCGTGGCGCCGTTCCATCACGAAGAACGGCTTCCCCATGACGCCGGGGTCGGCGCAGTAGTGATAGGCGCGCGGTGCCTTGGGGAAGGCCCGCCAGAGCCGGGAGAGGACCCGGTACTCGCGCGCCATGTCGTGTCCACCGCGGGGGACCTTCCCCAGCGGGGCCCGCCGCAGGACGAGCTCGACACGCCGGGTGCGCGCCAGATAGGTGAGGTTGGCGGCACCACCCGGGAACTGGGCGAACTCGATCTCCTCGTCACCGACGAGCTCGGGGAGATGCCGCCGCAGGTACGCGGCGACACGGGCCTCGTCGAAGCGTTCCTCGGGGCGGATCGGCGCCGTGTCCTGCATCGTCGTCAGCCTAGGAGCGCGTTCCCGACCCCCGGCTCACCGGAGGAGCCGATCCGCGGCCATCGCCAGGAAGATCCCGGCCAGGTAGACGTTCGTCGCGCCGAAGAACCGCATGGCCCGTCGCGGGTCGCGGCGAAGCCGCACCGCCCCCACGAGCAGGTACCCGCCGAGGAGGGCCGCCGTCACGAGGTACAGCGGACCCATGGCGGCCACCGGGACGAGAGCGAACGTGGCGCCGACCACGAGGATCCCGTAGAGGAGGATCCGATCGAGGGTGACGCCGACGCCGGCGACCACGGGGAGCATCGGGATCCCGGCGGCTCGGTAGTCCCGTTCGCATCGCAGCGAGAGCGCCCAGAAATGTGGAGGGGTCCACAGGAAGACGACGGCGAACATGATCCAGGCCGCCGGCGCGAGACCTCCCGTCACCGCCGCCCAGCCAACGAGGGCCGGGACGGCGCCGGCGGCCCCGCCGATGACGATGTTCTGGGCGGTGCGACGCTTGAGGAGCCACGTGTACACGAGGACGTAGAAGAGGAGCGCGGCGGTGGAGAGGGCCGCGGCGAGCGGCCCGACGAGGAGCCACAGCCACAGGAAGCCGCCGACACCGAGCCCGATGCCGAAGAGGAGGGCCGGGAGCGGCTCGATCCGGCCGGTGGGCAGGGGACGCCGCCGGGTGCGCGCCATGAGCCGGTCGACGTCGCGATCGAGGACCTGGTTGATGGCGTTCGCCCCGCCCGAGGAGAGGACTCCCCCGAGGAGGGTGGCGAGGACCAGTCCCGTGCCGGGCCATCCCCCGGCGGCCACGATCATCGCCGGTACGGTCGTCACGAGGAGGAGCTCGATGATGCGCGGCTTGGTGAGGGCGACGAAGGCCCGGACCGTGGCGGCGGCGCCCCGCTCCTTCCGTGGGTCCACGACCCGGACCGACGTCATCGCGTCGCCCCCACCATGGCTGGGCGCGGCGAGCGCGCCGCGAGCAGCGAGACGGCGAGGACGACGTAGAGGATCCACACGCCGTCGGCCAGCAGCAGGTGCAGGACCTGGAGCTCGAGCGGAGTGAGGAGCGCGACGTTCACGATGCCGACGAGCGCCTGGAGGAGGAGCAGACTCGCGAGGCCCCCGGCGAGACGGCGTCCCGCCGTCCCCGTCGCGCCGTCGCGCAGGTCGAAAACGACCCAGAGGACGAGGAGGCCGCCCACCACCGCCAGGACGGGATGCACCATGCGGACCTGGAGGAGGAACGGTGAGGCGGCCCCCGTCTCCGCACGGATCCCGGCGCCCAGCGACGCCGCCGGGTAGAGGGTGTCGGCGAGCGCGTTCAGCGCCCCCACGGCGCCGATCGCGACCAGGGCGACCGCCCCGGCGAGGAGGCGGCCGCGGCGGGGATCGTCCCGCACCGCGTCGGGCACCGGCGCCCCGGAGCCCCACCAGGCGGTGAGCGCGCCGGCCGCCAGCAGCAGGAAGGTGTTCGTCAGGTGGAGCGGCACGACGAGCATCCGGGCGACGGAGGCGTCGAGGTCGACCCATCCGAAGAGGACGAGGGCCGCACCGAGGAGGGACTCGACGACGAGGAGGACCACCGTGGCGAGCGCGCTCCGCCGGACGGCGTGCCGCGGGGGCCAGAGGAGGAGCGCCAGGACGAGGAGGAGGACCGTCCCACCCACGGCGAGCCCGGTCAGGGCTCGGTGGGTCGCCTCGATGATCGTCTCGATTCGAGGAGCGGCGGGGAGGAGGGACCCGGCACACCCGGGCCAGGACGCGCCGCAGCCGTCCCCCGATCCGGTGGCGCGCACGACCGCGCCGCTCACCACGTCGAGGACGGTGAACCCCGACACCGCCCAGGCGAGAACACCGAAGTGGCGGCGCGAGCACAGGAACCTCGTCGCCATGGGCCAGAGCGTACCCCCTCCCGCGTCGGTGTTCCCGAGAGGGAGACCGGGACGGCCGCCACGACGGTACGCTGGGCGCATGATCAAGAAGCTCCTGTTCCTCCTCGTCGTGGCGGCGATCGCCGCCGTCGCGTACAAGGTCCTGACCTCGGAGGCGGCAGGCGACTCGACCGCTTGAGACCCGGCACGGCCTCGTGGCGGTGCGCCGTCTCGGCGCCGGCCCCACGCTCGTCGCGCTCCACGGCTTCACGCTCACGGGGGCCCAGTTCGGCCCTCTCGCCGGCGTTCTCCAGCGGGAGGTCGTCGCACCCGACCTCCCCGGGCACGGCGCGACCCGGGTCACCCCGATCACCGTGGACACCGCCGTCGCGTCGGTGGCCGCCGTGTTGCGAGCCACGGGACCCGCCCCGCTGCTCGGCTACTCCCAGGGCGGACGCATCGCCCTCCTCGTCGCGCTCGCCCACCCGGGGCTCGTCACCCGCCTCGTGCTCGTCTCCGCCTCGGCGGGGATCGCCGAGGCGGTCGACCGCACGGCGCGGCGCCGCCGCGACGAGCGCCTCGCCGCCCGCATCGAGGCGGAGGGCCTCGACGCCTTCCTCGATCGGTGGCTCGGGACGCCCCCGACCGCCACCGCTCATCTTCCCCGGGCCGTGCGGGCGGCCGATCGGCGGATACGGTCCGAGAACCGTCCGGAGGGCCTCGCCGCGGCGCTGCGCGGCTACGGCGTGGCGGCCCAGCCTCACGTAGGGGGTCGCGTCCGCGGACTGGTGCCACCGCTGCTCGCCGTGGCCGGCGCCCGGGACGCCACCTACGTGCGCCATGCCGAGACGCTGGCACGTGCCGCGCCGCGGGGAGAGCTCCGCGTGATCCCCCATGCCGGCCACAACGTGGTCCTCGATGCCCCCCGGGCCCTCGCCCGGGTCCTCCGGGAGTTCCTCACCGGATGAGGGGGACCCCGGTCACTCCCACTCGTAGAAGCCGCGTCCCGTCTTCCTCCCCAGCCGACCCTCGGCGACCATGCGGCGGAGGAGCTCCGGCGGGGCGAACCGCTCGCCGTAGACGCCGGCGAGGTGCTCGGCGATGGCGAGCCTGACGTCCAGCCCGACGAGGTCGCCGGTCCGCAACGGTCCCATGGGGTGGCCGTACCCGAGCTCCATGGCGCGATCGATGTCCGCCGGCTCGGCGACCCCCTCCTCGACCATGCGGATCGCCTCGAGGCCGAGGAGGACCCCCAGTCGCGAGGAGGCGAAACCGGGGGCGTCGTTGACGACGGCCGCCTCCATCCCGAGGAGCTCGACGAACCCCCGGATGCGATCGATCGTGTCCTCCGCCGTCGCCGTGCCGCGGATGACCTCGACGAGGTCCATCGCCCACACCGGGTTGAAGAAATGCATGCCGGCGAAGCGCCCGGGATCGCCGAGCGGCTCGGCGAGGGCGTCGATGGAGATGCTCGACGTGTTCGAGGCGAGGACGTCGGGTTCGCGGCGCTCGGCCGCCACGAGGATCCGTCGCTTGACGTCCGGATCCTCGACGACGGCCTCCACGATCAGGTCCAGACCGTCCGGCAACGTGTCGACCCCGGAGACCGGGACGAGTCGCTCCGCCGCGGCATCGGCGACGGCGGCGGTGAGCTTCCCCCGACTCACGGCGCGGCGGAGCGTGGCGACGACCCGCGCCACGGAGGCCTCGGCGTGCTCGCGGTCGAGATCGGCGAGATGGACCCGCACCCCGTGCGCCGCGAACCGGTGGGCGATGCCCACCCCCATGACCCCACCGCCCACGATCCCCACCTCGACCATCCCGACCTCCTCAGGCGAACGCGCCCACCCCGGTCAGGTACCGACCGATGATGAGCTTCTGGATCTCGCTCGTACCCTCGTAGAGGGTCATGACCCGCGCGTCGCGCAGGTACTTCGCCACCGGGTACTCGTCGACGAACCCGTACCCGCCGTGGACCTGGATGGCGGCGTTCGCCGCCCGGACCGCCGCCTCGCTGGCGTGGTACTTGGCGATCGACGACTCGATCGTCACCTCCCGGCCCCGATCGAACATGTCGGCGACGAGGAGGGTGAGGAGCCGCGCCGCCTCCACGTCGACGGCCATCTGCGCGAGATGCTCCTGGACGAGTTGGTGGCCGGCGATCACCTTCCCGAACTGACGGCGTTCCCGGGCGTAGCGGAGGGACGCCTCGAGGGCGCCGCGGGCGATCCCGACGCATCCTGCGGCCACCGACATCCGCCCCCGGTTGAGGGCGGAGAGGGCGACCCGGAGCCCCTCCCCCTCCCCACCGAGCCGAAGGGCGTCGGAGACCCGGACGTCCTGGAACGTCAACTCGGCGGTGTCCTGCGCCCGGAGCCCGAGCTTCCCGGTGATCCTCGTCCTCGTGAGGCCGGGCCGGTCGGTGGGGACGAGGAAGGCGGTGATCCCCTTGGGCCCGGCCTCCCCGGTGCGGGCGAAGACGAGCGCCACTCCGGCCCGCATCCCGTTCGTGATGAACATCTTCGTTCCGTTGAGGACCCACTCCTCCCCGTCGCGGCGGGCGGTGGTGACGAGCGAGGCCGGGTCCGACCCGCTTCCGGGCTCGGTGAGCGCGAAGCATCCGATCGCCCTCCCCGCGCACAGCGGCGGGAGGAACCGTCGCCGCTGCTCCTCGGTTCCCCAGACGGCGATCGTCTTGCCGACGAGGCCCACGTTCACCGAGATGACGCCGCGCACCGCCGAGTCCACGACCCCGAGCTCCTCGAGCACGAGGCAGTACGCCACGTTGTCGCAGGGCGTTCCCCCGTACTCCTCGGGGAGGGTCAACCCGAGGAACCCCACCGTGGCGAGCCGGTCGAGGATCCCGGGATCCATCTCCTCGGCGCGGTCCCACTCCCGGGTGTGCGGCGCCAGCTCCTGGCGCGCGAACTCGCGAGCGGTGCGCTGGAACAGGAGCTGGGCGTCGGTGAAGCCGAAGTCCATGGCGACAGGGTACCCGGTGCGGGACCGGCTCAGGCCAGGGCGCGAGCGACGTCGCAGGCCGCCGCCAGCAGCCGCTCCCGCGGCACGACCCGCGCCACGAGGCCCCAGCGCGCCGCCGTCTCGGCGTCGACGGGCTCGCCGGTGAGGGCGACCCCGAAGGCCCGGGCGCGGCCCAGCGCCCGCGGCAGGAACCAGGTCCCGCCCGTGTCGGGCATCAGCCCGACCCGCACGAACCCCTCGACGAAGACCGCCCCGGCGGCGGCCACCACGACGTGCGCCGCCAGGGCGAGGTTCGCGCCCGCTCCCGCGGCGGCGCCCTCCACCGCGGCGACGACCGGCTTCGCCGCGTCCCGGATGCCGCGGACGAGGGGATCGAAACCGGCGGCGAGGGTGGCGGCGAGATCCGGCGGGTGTCCGCCGGGGGGTACGCGGCGCTCGGTGAGGTCCTGTCCGGAGCAGAAGACCCCTCCCGCGCCGGTGAGGACGATCCCCAGGACGTCGGGATCGGCCTCGGCGGCGGCGAGGCGGGCGCGCAGCTCGCCGATGAGGCGACCGGTGAGCGCGTTGCGCCGGCGCGGGCGATCGATCGTCACCACGGCCACCCCGTCGAGCGTCTCCCGACGGACGCGTCCGTCGCTCACTCCCACTCCCCCTCGAGGAAGACACGGAGCGCGGCCACGTACTCCTCGGGCCGTGACAGGATCGACTCGTGTCCCGCCCCCACGATCTCCACGACGCGGGGGTCCGGGAGGAGCGCGGCGAGTCGCCGCTGGCTACGCACCGCGACGACGTGGTCCCCGGTGGGGATGACGACCATGACGGGCATGCCGAGCTCACCGAGCCAGGGCCGGGCATCGAAGCGATGCACGGCCGCGCCCGCCTCGAAGGAGAGGGTGGGATCCCGCGCCAGCAGCGCCTCCCAGAGCCATCGTCCGGCCGACGGCGCGACCGCCCCCGAGCCGATCAGGTACCGGTACGTGAAGGCGGAGGACTCACGGGTGCTGAGCCGGGCGAACCCGCGTGCCAGCCACAGCCCGAGGCGGGCCGGTGCGCGGTACCGATCGACGGGATACGCCGCGGTGGCGCCGAGGACGAGCCGTGCCACCCGGCCCGGGTAGCGATGGGCGAACGCCTGGGCGACCATGCCGCCGAGGGAGTACCCGAACATCCCGACCCTCTCGGTGATGCCGGCGGCATCGAGGATCCCGGCGAGGTCGTCGGCGAGGTCCTCCACCTCGTAGGCACCGCGGACCCGATCGCTCTTCCCGTGCCCTCGCTGATCGGGGACGATGACGCGGAACCGCTCCGCCAGCGCCGGCAGGACCCGGTGGAACGTCATCTCCCCGTCGAACCCCCATCCGTGGACGAGGACGAGTGGCGGGGCCTCGGCCGGTCCCGCCTCCCGCAGGAAGAACTCCCGCTCGCCGACGAAGACCGACCGACCCGGAACGCGCAGCGGACGTCGTTGCACCCCCCGATACCGCGGATGGAGATCCGGCCCGAGCGTCCGCCAGGCCAGCCATCCGAGGGCCACGACGCCGAGTCCCCGCCTGGATCGCGCCACCGCCGGCCTCTACCGGGAGGTGTCGAGCGCGTCGACGGCGAAGCGGAACTCCGCCACCGGTCGACCGCCGAGGAGGTGCTCCTGGATGATCCGCTCCATCAGCTCCGGCGTCACCGAGTGGTACCAGACGCCCTCCGGGTACACGACGACGATGGGACCCCGCTCACAGATGCGGAAGCAGTCGACCTTGGAGCGGAGGACGGTCCCGGGTACCGCCTCCGGCGGTGGCGGCGGAGGTGGGGCGTCGAGGTCCTCCCCTCGCCAGGGAGCCGGCGCCGAGGCGAGATCGAGCTCCTTGAGACGCCGCTTGAGGTGACGCCACGTCGCGACGCTCTCCTCCCGGGTGGCGCAACGTGGGGTCGCCTGCTGGGCGCAGACGAACACGTGGTGACGAAGCCCGCCCACGCCGAGGGCGCCGGCGGCGGCGGCGAGCCGCGTGGTGACGACCGGATCGGACATGACGGTCAGCGTAGCCCCCACCCGCGCCCGACGGTCGCACGCCGGGCAACGGCGGCCATCCCGGTAGCCTGGCGCCATGTCCCTCCATCGGCTCACCACGTTCTCGCACGGCGCCGGTTGAGCGTGCAAGCTCGGCCCTGACGAGCTGGCGCAGGTCCTGCGCCGCGTACACGCCTCCGCCCCCGTCGAGCACCCCGATCTCCTCGTCGGGATCGCGGGACGGGACGACGCGGGCGTGTACCGCCTGAGCGAGGACCTCGCCCTCGTCCAGACCGTGGACTTCTTCACCCCCATCGTCGACGACGCCCGCGACTGGGGACGCATCGCCGCCGCCAACGCGCTCTCCGACGTGTACGCCATGGGCGGCGTACCCCTCACCGCCCTCCAGCTCGTCGCCTGGCCGCGCGACCGTCTCCCCCTCGAGCTCCTCGGCGACGTGGTCGCCGGAGGCGGCGAGATCCTCACCGAGGCGGGGTGCCTCCTCGTGGGCGGGCACTCCATCGACGACGCCGAGCCGAAGTACGGTTTCGCCGTCACCGGGACCGTCCATCCCGACGACGTGATGACGAACGCGGCGGCGCGGCCCGGGGATCTCCTCGTGTTGACGAAGCCCATCGGGACCGGGATCGTCGCCACGGCCGTCAAGCGCGGCGACTGCCCCCCCGAGGTACGGGACGCCGCGGTGGACGCGATGACCCGTCTCAACGCGGGAGCGGCCCGGGCGGCCCGTCGCCTCGGGGTCCGGGCCGCCACCGACGTCACCGGGTTCGGGCTCCTCGGCCACCTCGCCGAGATGATCGCCGCCTCGGGCGTCTCGGCCCACCTCGACGCCGCCGCGGTGCCGCTCCTCCCCGGTGTCGCCGCGCTCGTCGCCTCCGGTGCCGTGCCCGGCGGCACCCGCCGCAACCTCGCCGCCGTGGAGCCCCACAACGACCTCGGGGCCGTCCCCGAGTCCATGCGCCTCATCCTCGCCGACGCCCAGACGAGCGGCGGTCTGCTCCTGGCGGTCGACGCGCCGTTGGGCGCGGCGCTCCTCGAGGCACTCTCCGAGGAGGGAGTCGAGGGGAGGGTCGTCGGACGAGTCGTGGCGCGGTCCTTCGCCGACGGACCCCGGGGGCGGATCACCGTCGGTTGACGCCCGCCGGGCGTCTCCCGACTTCCCGTCGGCAGATCGTTTCGTAGGATTCCGTCGACATCGGGCCCTCGGCCCGATCGGCAGGCCCCTCGTCCCCCCTGGGGGCCTGCCGTCTTTTCCGGGTCGGCGCTCCTCGACCGGGTGGCGACGATAGGCTGCGGCGCCATGAGGCTCCGCCTGCCCCGCCCTCGCCGGATGACGCTCTCGCTCCGTGAGCTGGCCCGGCGCCGTCCCGAGGCGGCCGAGGAGTACCTCGACACCCACCACGAGGAGTGGGAGGAGCTGGCCGTCGCCGATCCCGAGGACGCGGCGGACATCCTCGAGGCCCTCGACGAGGAGGGGGCGGCCGACCTCCTCAGCGGCCTGCCCGTCGACGACGCGGGCGACGTCCTCGACGAGATGAAGCCCGAGGCGGCCGCCGACGTGCTCGAGGAGCTCGCTCCGGCGCAGGCCGCCGTCCTGCTCGCCGGCATGGAACCCGATCAGGCCGCCGACGTCGTCGGCGCCCTCGAGCCCGAGGAGCGCACCGCGGTCCTCGCCGGTCTCGATCCGGAGACGGCCGCCGAGATCGAGCGGCTCCTCGTCTACGAGGCGGACACCGCCGGCGGGATGATGACCACCGACGTCGCCGCCCTCCCCATGGGCATGACCGCCGGTGAGGCGATCGAGGCCCTCCGCCGCATCCACGACGAGCTCGGCTCCAACCTCACCTACGTCTACGCCGTCGACGATCTCGGGCGCCTCCGTGGGGTGGTGCCCTTCCGGGAGCTCGTCTTCGCCCGCCCCGGACAGGGACTCGACGAGGTCATGCTCCACGATCCCGTCGCGGTGACCCCGGGAACCGACCGGGAGATGGTCGCCGAGCTCATCCACCGGTACCACCTGCTCTCCATCCCGGTCGTCGACGAGCAGGGCGCCCTCCTCGGGATGGTGAAGTTCGGCGAGGCGATCGAGGCGATCCGGGCCGAGGCCGGGGAGGATCTCGCCGTGATGTTCGGTGCCGGCGAGGAGGAGTCGGTCTTCACGCCGGTCAGGCGCTCGGTCCGACGCCGCCTCCCCTGGAACGTCTTCAACCTCCTCGCCGGCTTCATCACCGTGTTCGTCGTCTCCCGCTTCGAGACCACCCTCGCCCGCTACGCCCTCCTCGCCGCCTTCATGCCCCTCGTCGCCGGCCTCTCCGGCAACAGCGGCGCCCAGGCGGTGGCGGTCACCATCCGCTCGATCGCGATGGGAGAGCTGCCGCCGGGCAGGGAAGCGCGCGCGGTCCGCCGCGAGCTCGGCATCGGCATCGCCCGAGGGGTCATCGTCGCGCTCCTCGGGGCGCTCCTCGTCGCCGGGACGATCGCGCTCTTCCAGCTCGGCGGGACCCGCCCCGACGAGGCGCTCATCTCCCCCCTCCAGATGGGGGTGATCATCTTCATCTCGATGATCGTCGGGTTCCTCGTCGCCGCGCTCGCCGGTTCGACGATCCCGCTCCTCCTCCGCCGCCTCGGTCTGGATCCGGCGGTCGCCTCGAACATCTTCCTCACGATGATCACCGACGCGGTGGGGTTCGGCAGCTTCCTGCTCACCGCGACGCTCCTCCTCTGACCCGAGAGGTCAGGAGCCGAGGACGGTGGAGCCGACGTCGGCGAACGGACCCTCGTACACGACCCGGAATCCGTCCTCGAGTCGCGCCAGGAAGTGCGTGGCGAGCACCGCCCGCTGGGCGTCGGTGGGCTCGTCGAGGAGGACGAGATCGACCGCCTCGGGGGAGTCGACGACGTACGCCCGGGCGATCGGGGCGAACCGGTCCACCACGTCGGCGAGGATGTCGTAGAGATCGAGATCGGTGACGCTCGCTCCCGACTCGAGGAGGACGACGACGGTGTCTCCGGCGGGACCCTCCTCCCGTCGCACGATCTCGTAGGCGACACCGGTCGCCCCCACCAGGGGAGGGAGCGTGGTGGTGGTCGTGGTGGTGGTCGTGGTCGTGGTCACGGGGGCGCTCGACGTGGTGAGCATCGGGAGCGTCGTGGGGGGCGAGCCCGCGGTGCGCCTGCTGCATCCGGAGGCGAGGACGACGAGCACGAGGAACGGCAGCATCACCGCGTTCCTGCGAGGCATCATGCCGGTCATGGTACCGGCCCGATCCGTCTAGGACCCGGGACCGGCCCCCTCCGTGGCGATCCACTCCGCGTACTCGACGCCCTCGAGCCACGGCGCATGATGCACGAGCCGGAACCGCGCCTGCACCTCGGCGAAGACCTCCGGGTCCGGGGCGGCGTCGAGCGCGATCCGCGCCAGCTCGAGTGTGGGGCGCCACGCCGGCGCACCGAGCGCCAGGTCGACCCGGGCCCTCCAATCCTCCTCGCCGGCGAAGGGCGCGGCCGCGCCGGACGCCCAGAAGCGGGCGAGCTTGCGTGCGGCTCGCACCGCCCGACGGAGCTGACGCGCCTCCTCCCTCCCCGGACGCAGATCGGCGACGCCCTCGATCCACGCGGCGAACGCGTCGTCGTTCCAGGACCCCGGCTCGGTGACGACCCGGCGATACAGCTCGTCCACGGCCCGGACCAGGGCTGCGCTCACCGCCCACACTCCCGGGCGACGAGTCGCCGGAAGCCGGCGGCGAGCCGGGACGCGACCGGGCCACCGGGGATCACCCGCTCGTCGATCCTCACCACCGGCAGGACCTCCCGGACCGTGGAGAGGGCGAGCACCTCGGCGGCGCCACGTGCCGCGGCGAGGGGAAACGCCCCTTCCTGCACCTCGATGCCCTCCGCGGCGGCCACCTCGAGGACCGCGGCCCGGGTGATCGAGGCGAGGATCCCCAACTCGAGACTCGGCGTGAAGAGCGTTCCCCTCTCGATCCAGGCCACCGAGAAGGTCGGGCCTTCGAGAACCGCGCCGCTCCGCCCGACGAGGAGCGCGTCGTCGAACCCGTTGCTCCGTGCGGCCAGGGTCGCGGCGAGGTTGAACGCGTAGGAGAGCACCTTGGCTCCCGTCAGCTCCGACGTCGCGCCGTCCGGATGCCAGGGCGCGACCCGGGTCTGGACGGTGAGCCCGCTCGCCGACGGATCCACCGCCTCCGCGTACACGATCGTGCGCGATCCGACGCCCGGGTGCCGCGGGTCGGTTCCTCCGCTCCGGAAGACCCGGACGACGGCGTCCCCGGCCCGGGTGGCCACCTCCCGACACCAGCCTTCCAGGGTGCGACGCGCCGGGAGCCCGCAGCCGAGCCGCTGCGCGCTGAGGGCGAGACGGTCGAGATGGGCGCCGAGCCGGAACACGACTCCGCCGTAGGAGCGCATCGCCTCGAACGCCCCGTACCCGCGCTGGAAGCCGATGTCGAAGACGCTGATGCCCGCCGCGGAGGGCGGGGTCGGCCGCCCGTCGATGAGCACGTCGCCGAGGGGGGCACCCATGGTCGGCAGGCTACCGGGGTGACGCCGTCGAGGCGGGACCTCCCGCGTCGTCGAAGCGGTTCGTGATCGGCAGTCGGCGGTCCCGCCCGAAGCCCTTCTCGGTGATGCGGACGCCGGGGGCCGCCTGCCGGCGCTTGTACTCGTTCCGATCGACGAGCCGCGCCACCCGGTGGACGGTCGCGGCGTCGAATCCCTCGGCGACGATCTCGGGGACGGTGCGGTCGAGTTCGATGTACCGGTAGAGGATCCGGTCGAGGAGGTCGTAGGGAGGTAGGGAGTCGCGGTCCTTCTGGTCGGGACGGAGCTCCGCCGACGGCTCCTTCTCGATCACCTGGCGCGGGATGACCTCCTCCTCCTGGTTCCGCCACGCGGCGAGCCGATAGACGCGGGTCTTGTAGACGTCCTTGAGGACCGCGTACCCCCCCACCATGTCGCCGTACAGCGTGGCGTACCCGACGGCCATCTCGGACTTGTTCCCCGTCGCGAGGACGATCCCACCGAACTTGTTGGAGAGGGCCATGAGGAGCGCGCCCCGAATGCGGGCCTGGAGGTTCTCCTCGGCGACGTTCGGCTCCGTGCCGGCGAACAGCGGGGCGAGCGTCTCGAGGTACGCGCCGAAGATCGGCTCGATCGGCACGACGTCGATGCGGCAACCGAGCCGCGCCGCGAGCTCCTCGGAGTCGGTCACCGATCCGGCGGAGCTGTAGCGGGTCGGCATGGTGACGCCCCATACCGCCGAGGGCCCCAGCGCGTCCACGGCGATGGCGGCCGTCAGCGACGAGTCGATTCCCCCGGAGAGGCCCACGATCACCCCCGGGAACCGGTTCTTCCGTACGTACCCGCGCAACCCGGTGACGAGCGCGGTGTAGATCTCGGCCTCCTCGTCGAGGTGCGGGGCGACCGGACACGGCGTCGACGACGGAGCGGCGGGACGGGACCGCGGCGGGGTGACGGTGACGACCGGGGCGGTGACCGGCCGCGGATCGGGCAGGGGGACGTCCACGACGAAGCGCTCCTCGTCGAACTGCGCCGCCCGGTACCGCAGCTCCCCTGCGGCGTCGAACACCATCGAGTCCCCGTCGAAGACGAGCTCGTCCTGACCCCCCACGGTGTTGACGTACACCACGGGGACGCCGGACCGGATCGCCTGGGCGCGGAGGAGCTCGGCGCGCTCCTCTCCCTTGCCGAGATGGTACGGGGAGCCGTTGATGTTGAGGAGGATGCGGGCCCCGGCGGCGGCCTGCGCCGCCGGCGGACCCTCGGGCGACCAGATGTCCTCGCAGATGGAGACCCCGGCCACGGTCCCGGCGATCTCCCAGAGGCGAACCGCCGTGGCTCCCTCGGCGAAGTACCGAGCCTCGTCGAACACCCCGTAGTTGGGGAGGAGCACCTTGTGGTACACCCCGCGCACCTTCCCTCCGGCGAGCACGGCGGCGGCGTTGGCGACCCGGCGCGCCACCGCGTCGTCGTCGCGCCGAGCCTCCGGCAGCCGGTCGACGAAACCGACCACGACGGCGGTCCGGCCCGACACCGCGGCGAGTCGATCGAGGACCCGGAGGTTCGCCCGAACGAATCCGTCTCGCAGCACCAGGTCCTCGGGCGGGTACCCGGTGATGGCGAGCTCGGGGAGGAGGAGCACGTCGGCATGGCGCTCCTCCGCCCACGTCATCGCGGCCCGAATCCGCTCCTCGTTGCCGTCGAGGTCGCCGACGGTGAGGTCGATCTGCGCGCCGGCGATCCGGAGTCGCTCGCTCACAGGCCCGCCACCGTGGCCTCGATGAGGTAGTCCACCACCGCCACGAGGGCCTCGGCGTGGTCGGCGCCGGCGGCGATCGCCTCGTGGTAGACCCGCATCTGGCGGTCGGCGCTCGTTCCGCGTCGCAGGATGTCCCGGGCGTTCTCGACCTCGGCGACGCAGTCGAGGGTCTCGGCGTCCTGGCGGACGAGCCCGATGATCTCCTCGATGAGGTCGGCCACGGGCACGAGCTCGCCCTTCCCGAAGTCGATCAGCGACTCGGCGATGCCGTACCGCTGCGCCAGCCAGACGTTCTCGTTGATGAGCATGCGGGAGTAGATGCGCCAGCGCTGATTCTCGAGGCGGCGTCGATACAGCATCGAGAGGAGACACACGAACCAGGCGGCCAGGGTGATGCCGTCGTCGAGACGGGTGCAGATGTCCGTGCTGCGCATCTCGAGGGTCGGGTACCGGGCGCTGGGTCGGATGTCCCACCACAGACGCGTCGCATCCTCGATGACGCCGGCCTCCACGAGCACGTCGACGTGTCGCTGGTACTCGCCCCAACCGGAGAACTCGTCGGGGAGCCCGGTGCGCGGCAGCGAACGGAAGACGGAGGTCCGATAGCTCTTCAGCCCGGTGTCGTGGCCCTGCCAGAAGGGCGAGGAGGTGGAGAGGGCGAGGAGGTGGGGCATGAAGTAGAGGACCTGGTTCATGAGATCGATGCGGAGGTCCCGATCCTCGATCCCCACGTGGACGTGCATGCCGCAGATGAGGAGCCGCCGCACCACGCCCTGGAGCGCCTGGGCGAGGACGTTGTACCGCTCCTTGTCCGTGTGCCGCTGGCGTCCCCAGTCGGCGAAGGGATGCGTCGAGGCGGAGATGATCGCCATTCCGTACTCGCCGGCGACGTCCGCCACGGCGCGGCGGAGCTCGGCGACGTAGGCGCGGAGCTCCTTGACGTTGCGCGCCACGGGGGTCCCGATCTCGATCTGGGAGCGCATGAACTCGGGGCTCACCTGTCCGTCGACGATGTCCTCGCACACTCGCAGCAGTCCCTCGGGGAGGTCCGCCACGAGGTCACGGGTCTCGCGATCGACGATCCAGTACTCCTCCTCGATCCCGATCGTGAAGCTCGGCGGCTTGGGTGTGGCCACGGCACCTCCCTGGACGTCTCCAGCGTAGATGGTCCCGATCCGGCCGAGGGCGTCCGCGGCCGAGCCGAGGAGGGGCGGCTCATCGGGGGTCTCGGGCCGATCCCCGGCCCGCCGGAGGGTCCTCCCGACCGACGATCATCCCCTGGGCCTCCAGTGCCGCCCGCAGCGTCTCCGCCTCCCCGGGGCGCACCGAGAGGGTGAGGACGCCCCCTCCTCCGTACGGGGCGTGCCGGAGCTGGAGGTCGCGGACGTCGACACCCGACTCGGCGAGGGCGCGACCCACCTTCGCCAGCTCCCCGGGACGGTCGGCGATCGCCACGCGCACCGCGACCACCGGAGGGGCGAGCCGCCTGCGGCGGTCCCGTGCCACGGCGAGGAACGACGCGAGGCGCACCGCGTCCCTCTCGTCGAGCGCGGCGGCGACGGCCTCGAGTTGCTCGCCGAGCGCCCGCAGGGCCTCGCCGACCGGCCCCGCGTTGGCGACGAGGAGCTCCACCCACACCCCGGGATCCGACGCGGCCACCCGGGTCAGGTCCCGGAAGCCGCCGGCGGCGAGCTCGAGTGCTCCCTCCTCGCGGGCCGCCGTCGCCAGCAGCGCCGCGGCGAGGACCTGCGGCAGGTGGCTGATCCGGGCCACGGCGGCGTCGTGCGCCCGGGCCGTCATGCGCACCGGGCGGGCCTCGAGCCGGCGGACGAGACCCTCGACGGTGGCGAGGTCCTCGGGGGTGGCGCCGTCGGTGACGATCACCCAGGTGGCGCCCCGGAACAGGGCCCCGGAGGCGGCGTGCGGTCCCGAGACCTCCCGGCCGGCCATGGGGTGCGTCCCGACGAACCGGAGGCCGCCGGCGGCGACGACGTCGCACTTGACGCCGGCGACGTCCATGACGAGGCGGTCGTCCCCGATCCGGCGGACCAGCTCCACGGTCGCCGCCGGGGGGGCGGCCACGACGAGCACGTCGGCGGGTGTGGCGAGGAGCGCGGCGAGGTCGTGCCGCGACTCGCTCAGCGCGCCCCGGGTGGTGGCCACGCCGAGGGCCTCGGGATCGGGGTCCCACCCCACCACGTGACACCCCCGCTCGGTGAGCCCGAGCCCCATCGACGCGCCGATGAGGCCCGTCCCCACGATGGCGACGCGGTCCACCTCCACCGGATCAACGCTCGAGGCCCATGACCTCGAGGAGCGCCTGGACCTCGTCCATGAGCGCGGCGAACTCCTGGGGGAGGATCGCCTGGGCGCCGTCGACGAGCGCCGTCTCGGGGGCGGGATGGACGTCGATCATGACGCCGTCGGCCGGTGTCGCCACCGCAGCCCGGGTGAGCGGTGCCACGAGCTGCCGCCGTCCTCCGGAGTGGGAGGGATCGACGACGATCGGCAGGTGGGAGAGACCCTTGACGACGGGAACGGCCGAGATGTCGAGGGTGTTGCGGGTCGCGGTCTCGAAGGTCCGGATGCCCCGCTCGCAGAGGATCACGTGGTGGTTCCCCTCCTTGTAGACGTACTCCGCGGCGTTGAGCCACTCCTCGATGGTGGCCGTGAACCCTCGCTTCAGCATGACGGGCTTCGGCTGCTTGCCGAGCTCGGCGAGGAGGGTGAAGTTCGCCATGTTCCGCGTGCCGACCCGGACGAGATCCGCGTACGCGCTGATGAGGTCCACGTCGCGCGGGTCGACGACCTCGGCGACGAAGGGCAGGCCGAACTCCTCACGGGCGGCGGCGAGGAGCTCCAGCCCCTCCTCCCCGAGGCCCTGGAAGGAGTAGGGGGAGGTGCGGGGCTTGAACGCGTCACCGCGCAGGATCGTGGCCCCCGCCTTCATGACGGCCTCGGCGGCCGTGAAGAGCTGCTCGCGGGACTCCACGGCGCAGGGTCCGGCGATCACGGCGAAGTGCCCTCCACCCACGGGGGCCCCTCCGACGTCCACGACGGTGTCCTCGGCCTGGAAGTCCCGACTCACGAACTTGAACGGCTTGAGGACGGGAACGGCCCGCTCCACGCCCGGAAAAGCCTCCCACGGGAGTTGCTGGATCTGCGCCCGATCCCCCACGACCCCGATGACCGTCCGCTGCGTGCCCTCGGAGACGTGGGCCTCGGCGCCGATCTCCGCGAGACGGGCGAGGATCTGCGCGACGTCCTCGGGACGGGCCGTGCTGCGCATGACGATGATCAAGGATCCCTCTCCGGCTCGGGACATGCCCGGGAAGGATAGGGGGTCGCGACCTGTCCGAACCCGGCCTGCTCGTCGGAGGTCCTCGGACGTGGAACGACCCGGGACGGTACCCTGGGTCCGATGCGCCTGATCCTCGTCACCGGAGCGGCCGGCCCGCTCGGGCGTCGGGTGGCCCGGGCGCTCACCCGTCGCGCCGACGCGCGGGTCCACGTCGTCGAGGACCCGGTCGCGGCGGGTCGACCTCCCGTGGAGCCTTCCGACGAGGGATCCAGGTCCGCCGCCGCCCGGGCCGTGCTCGAGATCCGGCCCGACGTCGTCCTCCACCTGGCGACCGAGGATCCCGCGGCGCTCCCCGAGGAGCGGCGCTCCGGCATGGCCCCCGTCGCCGCGGCGAGGGCGCTCGTCGCGGCGATCCGGCGTGCCGGGACGGTCACGCGACTCGTCCTCCGCTCCGACGGGGCCGTGTACGGCTCCGGACCACGGTCGCCCTCCGTCCTCCCCGAGACGTGGCGTCGCACGCTCGCCGTGCCGGCGCGTGCCCGGGATCTCGCCGCGATCGAGGACCTCGCCGCAGAGCTCGCCGAACACGGTGTCGACGTCACGATCCTCCGCCTCGGCCCGGTGCTCGGCCCGGGGAGCGACGATCCGCTGGCGCGTCTCCTGCGCCTCCCCGCGGTCCCCACCCTCCTCGGCCACGACCCGCGACTCCAGCCCCTCCACGTGGACGACGCGGTCGGGGCCCTGCTCCACGCCGTCGACGGGGTTCCCCCTGGCGTCTTCAACGTCGCCGTGGAGGGCTCCCTCTACCTGAGTCGGATCCTCCGGCTCACGCGCCGGCTGCCTCGACCCCTCCCGGGACCGGCGTTCCGACGCTCGCTGCGCGGCCTGACCGCCGCCGGGATCGTCGTCCCCCCCGACCTCGTGGCCGTCCTCCGTCACGGCAGGGTCATGGAGACCCGGGCCATGCGCGACGAGCTCGGTTTCCGGCCTCGCCACGACGGTCCCACGACGATCCTGGCGAACGCGGCGAGTCCCACGGAGGACGGGACGTGACCGACCTCTCCTCGCTCCGCAAGGACGAGCTCCTCGCCCGGGCCCGTGCCGCCGGGATCCGGGGACGCTCTCGGATGACGAAGGCGGAGCTCGTCGCGGCCCTGGAGGAGGCCGGCCATGACGGGACCGCCACGTCGACGAGGGGCGGTGCCGCGACGGACCGGCGCCGGGCGCTGCAGGAGCGCTTCGCGCGGTTCGTCGATCACTCGCGTCGTTGCACCCTCGTCGGGCCCGCCGGTCACGTCTGCGGCCTCCCCGTCGTGGCGGGACGCGCCACCTGTGCCCTCCACGATCGTGACGTGTTCGACGTCGCGATCCCGCTCGCAGGCCGTCTCGGCTTCGACACCTGGCCGCTCCTGTGGCGCCACCTCCTCCTCGCCGACTACGCCACCGATCCCGTCGGGCTGGATCCCGTCGTCGCCGAGATGGCCTGGCACCTCCTCAACCGGCTCTACTTCGACTGGTTCCACGTCGAGGTCGAGGACGTCGCGCACGTCCCCATGGCGGGCCCCGCTGTGCTCGCCGCCAACCACGGTGGGGCGGCGGTGCCCTACGACGCCCTCATGCTCGCGCTCGCCGTCCTGAACGAGGCCCCCCGCCCCCGACGGGTACGGGTCGTCGGGACGGAGATCTTCGCCATGCTCCCCTTCGTCTCCCATCTGTACCGCAAGGTGGGTGGGGCGTACGCGGATCGGGCCGACGTTCGCCACCTCCTGCGCCGGAACGCCCTCGTGGGTGTGTTCCCCGAGGGAGAGCGGGGCTTCATGAAGCCGGCGCGCGAGGCGTACCGCCTGCGACGTTTCGGCGCAGGCGGTTTCGTCGCCCTCGCCGAGGAGGCGGCGGCGCCCGTCGTCCCCGTCGCCATCCTCGGCTCCGAGGAGGTCCACCCCGCGGTGGCGGTCTCGGAGCGCCTGGCGGAGGTCGTTCGCGTCCTCTTTCCCGCGCAGCGGGTGGAGCGGGTGGCCCTCTTCCTCAACCCGATCCCCCTCCCCGTCCGGTGGCGCATCCGCTTCCTCGAGCCTCTGGAGCCCCTCGGTCCCTCCGCGTCACCCGCGGCGCTCCGCGCCCGCGCCGCGACGGTGCGCGCCCGTGTCCAGGAGGCGCTCGACGACCTCCTCGCCCGACGGCGGTCCGTCTTCTGACGAGGTCGGCTCGGTCGAGCGCTGTTGCTTGCAATAGTTTGCATTTTGCGTTATGCTGCAAGCACCATGAAGACGCCACTGCCGGACCTCGGAGCCTTCATCCGCGAGCAGCGGGAACGCAGCGCCATGTCGCTCCGCCGCCTCGCCGGACAGGCGGGCATCTCGAACCCGTACCTCTCACAGATCGAACGGGGGCTCCGCAAGCCCTCGGCCGACATCCTCAAGGCCATCGCCCGGGCCCTCTCGATCCGGGCGGAGGTCCTGTACGAGCGAGCGGGGCTCCTCGAGCACCAGCCCGTTCCCGAGGTGATCGAGGCGATCGAGGCCGACACGCGACTCGACATCGGACAGAAACGCGCCCTGACGGAGATCTACCGGAGCTTCGTCGGGGAGGCGACACCCCGACCCCAGGAGGAGACCCCATGACCACCACCCAGGCCCCCAAGGACGTCGCAGCGAAGGCCCTGTACGCGGTTCTCGGCGCCCCCGTCGTGACCGGCCGCAAGATGCGAGAGCTCGGCAGGCGGTTCGCTACCGAGACGGCTGCCGCCGTCGACGAGTGGGCCGCGGCCGGGGAGGACGTCGCCCAGCGTCTCGCCGACCGCAAGGTCGTCGAGCAGGTCCAGACGAAGGTCGACGTGGAGCAGCTCCAGGCCCAGGTGGAGCGCCTGCGCGACCAGCTCGAGCACGTCCTCGTCAGCTGGCGAGAGAACTTCGCCCCCGCGGCCCGCGGCGTGGTGAGGCGGGTCCCCGTGGAGAAGGCGGAGCCCGAGCCCACGGCAGAGGCCCCCACCGGAACGAAGGCCGAGGCGCCGGCGGCGAAGAAGACGACCGGGAAGGCCACGGCCAAGAAGGCCACGGCGAAGAAGACCACGGCGAAGAAGACCACGGCCAAGGCCCGCACCGCGAAGAGCACCGACTCGCCCGAGTGACCCCGGACCGTCCCACCGGCGTGGAGCCCCGATCCCGGGGCTCCATCCGCGTCAGTAGGTGACCGTGGGTTCGATCTCCTTGGCCCGATCGATCCAGCCGGCCACCATGCGCTCGGTGGGGAGGCGTCGCACCTGGCGCCGCACCTCGTTCCTGCCGACCATCGCCTCGAGGAGCCGCTTCGGATTCCGGTGCCGGAGCTCGCGGATCGTGTCCACCCCCGCAGTCTCGAGGAGTGCGGCGTACTCCGACCCGATTCCCTTCACCCGCATGAGATCCGCCCGGTTCACCCAGCCCAGGATCTCCTTCTCGGAGATCCCCGTCTCTCGGGAGAGCCGTCTCCGGCCGGAACGGGTCGCCGCCACGCGCAGCAGCGCCTCGGTCGTCCGAATCCGGGCCTTCCGCAACCTCGTCGCGTTCTTGTGGCCGATCCCCTCGATCGCATCGATCGACGCCATGAGCCGTCCTTTCGATCCGCCTCGCCATCCCGCGGCGTCCTCGGTCCGGCGCGCAGCCTACCGGAGACGACCCCCGCCATGCCCCGAGATCAGCGGCGGGGAGAGGGGAGATCCTCGGGGGTGCGGACCCGTGCCGGGGCGAGACGATCCATCCACACCTCGACGAGCGGCTCGTGGTGGCTCGTGAGGACCTCGAGGAGGTCGACGTCGCCTTCGAGGCTCATGAGTCGGGGGAACCGGTCCCTTCCCACCACGATCGGCCAGCCGAGCGCGTACCGGTACTTCGGGGCGACGATCGTCTCGGGAGACCGGTGCTCGGCGAGGAGCGCCGCGACGACGCCGGCGTCGATCCCGGGCTGGTCGCCATGGGCGAGCACCACCCGCCGGGCACGCCCCTGCCGCCAGATCGTGTCGAGGCCGGCGCGCAGCGGTGCCGCCATCCCCTCGGGCCACTCCTCGTCGACGACGACGGTCACCTCCATCCCCTCCAACGCGCCGAGGATGCGCTCGGCCTCGGCACCGAGCACCACGACGACCTCGTCCACGGGCCACGTGGTCACGTCGGCGAGGACCCGCAGCAGGAGCGGCGTGCCCGACACCGGCACGACGTACTTGGGGACCCGGAACCCCTCGCCCCGGTCGGCGGCGAGGACGAGGGCGGTCGTCGGGGCGAGCTCCCGGGCGGCGTCCGCCCCGATCACGCCCCGACCGCCGACGGCGTCTGGTAGCGGAGGAAGGCACCCACCTCGTGGTCGACGAGCCCGGTCTCGGTGAGGACGTACTCGACCCGTCCTCCCGCGGCGAGCACGGCGTCGGCCATGGCGTCGAGGACGTCGGGGACGGGAACCGGCGTCGCTCCGCACACCGGACAGGTCTCCTCCTCGTCCACCGACAGCCAGCCACATCGGGGGCAACGGATCCCCGAACGGGTGCGGGTCCCCTGGACGACGAGCACCTCCACCGCCCGCTCGTTGATGCGCGGTACGACCTCGTCGAACCCGAGGGCGGCCGGGCCGCCCGAGCGTGCGGCGTCGAGAAGACGGTCCACCTCCTCCCCCTGCGTGCGGCGCTCGAAGCCGTCCGCGACCTCGCGCGCCCGCTCCAGCACGACGGCGGGAGTCATCGTCCCGGGGTCGATGGTGAACGTACCCGCCAGGATCGGCCTCAGGTCGGAGTGGAGCTCGTCGACGAGCCCCTGGGCGTGCTCCGACGGCCCGCCCACGATGAGGAGGTCGAACCCCCGCTCCTCCTTCCACAGGCGGTACAGCCGCGCCCCCACCTCCCGGTAGTGCCGGGAGAGGACCTCGTCGGCCCGGTTCCTGACGCGATGCTCCTCGTAGCCGGCGAAACCGCCGAAGTTGGCCTTGCGGATCTCCTCCTCGGCCATCTCCTCCCAGGACTCGAGCTCCCCCTGGTAGAAGCGAAAGATGTCCGCCCGGCGCCGGTCCACGACGACGACGCAGAACCGGCGCAGGTAGGAGAGCATGGCATCGAGGGGACGGAGGTACGGCGTGGAGTCCACGACCACGCGATCCCGCACGGGGACGGGCAGGCTCACGTACTCCTCGATCCCCGCGGCGGCACAGCGGAAGATCGCCACCCCCCGGCCGAGGTCCTCCGCGATCCTCCCCGTCATCTCCACGACCGCCTCGACGTCCTGCTTCAGCGACATCCGCTCCGCACGTGGGGCCGCCTCGGCGCGGGCGACGACGCCGGCGAGCAGGTCCTTCAGCCGCGTCGGGATCTCCCGCAACGTCCCGACCCCCGGCCGGAGCCCCAGATAGATCGAGAGCACGGGGTTTCCCCGTGCATCCAGTTCGCGAAGCCGGTCGATGGTCTCCCTGGTGAGCACCCATCACCTCCCGTGGTCTGGCGACACCTCGGAGGCTACCGGCGCCGCGGCCCCTTTGGCGCGCGAACATGACAACCGGTGAGGTCTTCTGCCAGGCTAGGCACCGTCCGCACCGCGAGGAGGTGACCCGTGATCGTCGGCGTACCCGCAGAGATCAAGACCGAGGAGTACCGTGTCGCCCTCACCCCGGTCGGGGTTCGCGAGCTGACGGCTCGCGGCCACCACGTCCTCGTCCAACGCGGCGCGGGAGCCGGCTCCTCGATCGCCGACGCCGACTACGCCGCCGTCGGCGCCGAGATCGTCGACGCCGCCGCCGAGGTGTTCGCACGAGCGGAGCTGCTCCTCAAGGTCAAGGAACCCCAGCCGTCCGAGATCGCCCTGCTCCGGCCGGAGCACGTGCTCTTCACCTACCTCCACCTGGCCGCCTACCCCACGGAGGCGGAGGGCCTCGTCGCCTCCGGCATCACCGCGATCGCGTACGAGACCGTCCAGCTCCCCTCCGGGGCGCTGCCGCTCCTCGCCCCGATGAGCGAGATCGCCGGGAGGATGGCCGCCCAGGCCGGCGCCCACCACCTGGAGAAGCCGAGCGGAGGACGCGGGCTGCTCGTCGGCGGGGTCGCCGGGGTGCCGCCGGCGCGCGTCATCGTCCTCGGAGCGGGCAACGCCGGCCGCAACGCCGCGGCGGTCGCCGCGGGCATGGGCGCCGAGGTGCTCGTCCTCGATCTCGACGTCGATCGCCTCCGCCACATCGACGAGGTGTTCCACGGTCGGATCATCACCGTCCGCTCCTCCCTCCACGCCATCGACGAGCTCGTCCCCACCGCCGACCTCGTCGTCGGAGCCGTCCTCGTGGCCGGCGCCCGCGCCCCCGTCGTCGTCGACGCCGACCACGTCCGGGCCATGCGCCCCGGCTCGGTCGTCGTGGACATCTCCATCGACCAGGGCGGCTGCGTCGCCACGAGCCACGAGACCTCCCACACCGACCCCACCTACGTCCACGACGGCGTGGTCCACTACGCGGTGGGGAACATCCCCGGCGCGGTCCCGAACACCTCCACGTACGCCCTCACGAACGCGACGCTCCCCTACGTCGTGGCCCTCGCCGGAGGGATCGTGTCGGCCATCGACGCCCATCCGGAGCTCCTCGGCGGGGTGAACGTCGTCGCCGGAGCGGTGACGAACCGGGCCGTCGCCGAATCGCTCGGCACCACGTACGTCCCACCGGCGACGGCACTCGGTCTCGGCTGAGTCACTCGGGACCCGCCGGCCCGAGCAACCCCCGGACCCGGAGCCGCGCCCACCACAGGGACAGCGCCGAGCCGAAGAGGAGGACCGATCCCAGGGTCTGGAACCAGACGGCGCCGATGCCGTCGCCCGCTCCCCAGGAGGAGAGGAACGCTCCGGCGGCGAACGTCATCTGGAGCGCGCTCGCGGTGACGAAGAAGGCCCGACCCACGGGACGCGCCAGCACGAGCAGGCCGGAGATCCCCCAGGCGACGAGCATCGCGCCGACCCAGCGCAGGCCGCCGAGACCGGCGGCGACCCCCGGCGGTACCCCTATCGCCCGGAGCGACCCCACGGGCGCGAGCAGGAGGGGCACGCCGAAGAGCGCGTTCACGGCCACGTAGCCACCGAGGGCGAGCCGTAGCGTCCCCACCGGATGGCGCGGCCTCCGCGGCGGCGGGACCTCGCCCGTCTCCTCCCGCTCGACGGCGTCGCTCACGCCCCCGTCTCCTCCCCCGCGGCGAGGGCCCGCAGGAGCGCTCCTTGGAGGAGACCGAGCCAGGCCACGAGACCGAGCTCCGGGTCGTGCTCGCCGAGCTCCTCCCACGTCTCGTCCTCGACGCCGTTGCGTGCCGCGAGGGCGAGCCGCACGTCCCCCATCACGCGCAGCCAGGCGGTCGCGGTCGGCTCGTCCAGCCGATCGGCGCCGAGCGACGCGACGAACCGGCTTCGGTCCTCCCGTCGCCACGCCGTCAACTCCGCCGCGGTGAGCCGCGCGAACTCCTGTTGGGCGGCGTCGTCGTCGAGGTAGGCCGCCGGGGTCAGTCGCTCTGTCGCGGGATCCCCCGCCACCGCGCCCACCGACCCGAGGAAGGCCGGCAGGCTCGCTAGCAGGGCCCGCTCCTCACCTCCCAGCCGTACCGCCACGCCGCCATCCCCGAGTGGAAGGAACGGCTCGCTCACGTCCGCTCCAGCGTCGCCTGGAGGCCGTGGTGATGGAGTCGATGTACGGCCAGCTCCGCCTGCTCGCGGGGGCACGCGGCCACGACCGCGCGTCCCTCGCGGTGAGCGGTGAGCATGAGCCGGGTCGCCTCCCCCTCCGGGTAGCCGAACAACCTCCGCAGGACCCACACGACGTACTCCATGAGGTTCACCGGATCGTTCCACATCACGACGTTCCACGGCCTCGCCTGCTCGACGTCCTCACGCCCGGCGGGAACCTCCACCCGCCGTGGCCCCGTCGCGCTCATCGCCCCTCGCCGAGATCCACGACGGAGCCCTCACGGGAGCGCATGCGCTCGGCGTTGATCCAGTCCTCGAAATCCCTGCGTGCCACGCGCCACTCCCGGCCGAACTTCACCGCGGGGAGCGTACCGGCACGCAGCAGGCTCGTCACCACGAACGCGGAGACGTCCATGTACTCGCAGATGTCGGCGACCGACAGCCACTCCTTGCCGAGATCCACCGTGATCCGCTCCATGGATCCTGTTCTACCCGTTCCCGACGTCCGAGTCCAGGCCGCCGCCCGGGTCGGGCCGCCGGCACGGCCGACGCCGCCGTCGGGCCGCCTCGACCCGACGGCGGCGCGCGCCTACGCTCCGACCATGAGCAGCACCCCCACGTTCACGCGGCTCGAGCTCGAGCTCGAGCCGCCCCTGGCCCGCCTCACCCTGAACCGGCCCGACCGACTCAACGCCCTCGATCCGCAGCTCCTCGAGGAGCTCGGCGCCGCGGCCGCCTTCCTCGACACCGCCCGCGCGGTGCGCGCCGTCGTCGTCGCCGGACGCGGGCGCGCCTTCTGCGCCGGCTTCGACCTCGACGCGTTCGGCGCCGAGGGGGTCCTCTCCGGTGACTGGGCGGACCGGTTCGCCGCCGCCGACCTCGGCTCCCGCACCGCGCGGGCGATCGAGGCCATGCGCCCGGTGACCGTCGCCGCGCTCCACGGTCACGTCGTGGGCGGCGGCGTCGTCCTCGCCGCCGCGTGCGACCTCCGCGTCGCCGCGCAGGACACGGTGTTCTCCATCCCCGAGATCGACCTCGGCATCCCCCTCGCCTGGGGCGGCATCCCCCGGCTGGTTCGGGAGCTCGGGCCGGCGACGACCAAGGAGCTCGTCATGACCTGTCGAGCGTTCGGCCCCGAGGAGGCGGCCGCCCGCGGTTTCCTCAACCGCGTCGTCGGCGCTGCCGAGGCGGCACGAGCGACCGCGACCGAGCTCGCCGGCGCGGTGGCGGCGCGTCCCGAGGTCCCGGTGACCCTCACCAAGCGCGCCGTGGACGCGGTGGTCACCCACGCCTCCGGCGCGGCGTTCTCCTTCGGCGACGCCGCCTCGCTCCTCGCCGCGCTCGGCGACCCCGAGAGCGCGTCCCTCCGCGCCGCGTACCTCCGGGATCGACGCGAGGCGCGCTAGCCGCGTCTCGGGCGAGGCGCTGCCACCGGGGCGTCGGCCGACCCTCCCGGGTCGGTCGCCTCCGATCCGTGGCCCAGGTATGCGTCGATGGCCCGGGCGGCGGTGCGCCCCGCACCCATCGCCAGGATGACCGTGGCGCCGCCGGTGACGATGTCCCCACCGGCGAAGACGCCTGCGCGGCTCGTCCGGCCCGTGTCCGGATCGGCGACGATCGTTCCCCACGCGGTCGTCTCCAGATCGGGTGTCGTCCGTCGCAGCAGAGGGTTCGGATCGTTGCCGATGGCGACCACGGCGAGATCGACGGCGAGCTCCTCGAACGCCCCGGCCACCGGCACCGGTCGCCGCCGCCCTCCCGCGTCGGGCTCACCCGGCTCCATCCGCTGCAACCGGACCGCGGTGAGTCGCCCCGCCTCGCCGAGGAGGGCCACCGGTGTCACGAGCGTCATGAACTCGACCCCCTCGGCCTTGGCGTGCTCGATCTCCTCGAGCCGTGCCGGCATCTCCGTCATGGTCCGTCGATAGGCGACGACGGCCCGCTCCGCCCCGAGCCGCAGCGCCGTCCTGACCGCGTCCATGGCGGTGTTCCCGCCCCCGAAGACCACCACCGTCCGACCTGCGATCTCGAGGATGGGGGTCTCGGCATCGGCCCGGTACGCCTTCATGAGATTGATCCGGGTGAGGAACTCGTTCGCCGAGTACACCCCGACCAGGTGCTCCCCCTCGATGCCGAGGAAGCGGGGGAGACCGGCGCCGACGCCGAGGAAGACGGCGTCGTGCTCCTCGAGGAGCTCGTCGAGGGTGATGGTCATGCCGACGACGGTGTTCGTTCGGAACCGGACCCCGAGATCGGCGAGACGCGCGATCTCGGCGCGCACGATCTCCTTGGGGAGCCGGAACTCGGGAATCCCGTACACGAGCACCCCGCCGAGCTCGTGGAGGGCCTCGTACACCGTGACCTCGTGGCCGGCCCGAGCCAGATCGGTGGCGCAGGCGAGTCCCGCCGGACCGCTCCCCACGACCGCCACACGTCTCCCCGACGCCCTCGCTGCCGGCGGCGGACTCGTCGCGCCGTGCCGCCGGGCCCAGTCGGCGACGAACCGCTCGAGGTGCCCGATGGCGACGGGCCGGTGCTTCCGGGCGAGGACGCAGCTCCCCTCGCACTGGTCCTCTTGGGGACACACCCGACCGCAGATCGCCGGGAGGGAGCTGTCCCGGGAGATGACGGCCGCGGCCCCGGCGAAGTCACCGTCGGCGACCCGGCCCACGAACGCCCGGATGTCGATGCGGACCGGGCACCCCTCGGTGCAGGTCGGACGGGCGCACATCAGGCAGCGCTCGGCCTCCGCGACGGCGGTGGCGGCGTCGTACCCGAGGTTGACCTCGTCGAAGGAGCGGGCGCGCTCACGCGGCGGCCGTTCCGGCATGGCGTGGCGCGGAATCCGCATGCGCTCCCGGCGGGTGAGCTCCCGGGCCATCAGGCACCCACCGGCCGTTCGGCGACGAACGCCTCGCGGCGCGCGGCCTCGAAGCGGCGGTAGCTGGCGTTCCGCCGTTCGAGCAGGGCGAAGTCGACGAGGTGCGCATCGAACTCGGGGCCGTCGACGCACGCGAAGCGCGTCTCGCCCCCCACCACCACCCGACAGCCGCCGCACATCCCCGTCCCGTCGACCATGATGGGGTTGAGGCTGACCACGGTGGGGATGCCGCGCGGGCGGGTGACCTCGGCGACGGCGCGCATCATGGGAACGGGACCGATGGCGAGGACGTGATCGACGGTCCGTTCCGCCACGAGGTCGGCGAGCTCGTCGGTGACGAAGCCGTGCCGCCCGTGACTTCCGTCGTCGGTGGTGGGACGTACCGCGACGCCCGCGGCCCGGAGCTCCTCCTCGAGGATGACGTACTCGCGGCTCCTCCCACCGATGATGGCGATGGTCTCGTTCCCGGCGGCGGCGAGGGCCACCGCCGTCGGATACGCGATGGCGGTGCCCACCCCGCCCCCGACGACGACCGCGGTCCCGTAGTGACGGATCGCGGAGGGCATCCCCAGCGGGCCGGCGAGATCGCGGATGTGGTCGCCCGTCTCGAGGGTGTTCAGCGTCATCGTCGTGCGGCCGACGCCCTGGACCACGAGGGCGATCCAGCCGTCGTCGGGATCCCCGTCGGCGATGGTCAACGGGATGCGCTCCCCCTCCGGCGCCACCCTGAGGATGACGAACTGTCCCGGCCGCCGTCGCCGGGCGATCTCGGGAGCCTCGACCCGGAAGTACTTCACTCCCGGCGCGAGGAACCTGGCCTCCAGGATCCGGTTCATGGACACCTCCGCGCCGCACATCTTGCCGACCGACCGGTCGGTGAAATAGGGGCAGAGGTCCCGATCTCACGCGACGAACGGTGCGGACACGCCGCCGGTGCCGCCGCCGGAGCTCACGTGGTGAGGCGGTACGCCTCCGGAACCGGCTTCACCGGCCTCGCCAGCCAGAGGGGTCGCCGCAGGCCCCCCGGCCCGGGCGCGGGACGCGTCATCGTCAACCACTCCCGGTACACCTCGTGGGCGCGGTCGGTGTCCACCACGACGTCCCCGTACCGGTCGCCGGGGTGGGCCGGCGTCAACCGCACCCGCTGATGCCAGCAGTGCATCCCGGAGACGGGATCGGGGTGCACCGCGAAGGCGAGGTTCTGATGCACCCCGGGGTCACGCCACCAGATGCGCTGCGAGTCCGGGTCGTCGGAGACGAACGGCTCGATCCCCTTCCGCTGGCGGAGCCGCCACCGTCCGTCGCCCATCCGCTCCACGTCGACCAGGGCCGAGGCCCACCGGTCGGTACCGCCGTCGTCGCCGAGCCGCCACCGTCCGAAGTGATGGGAGGCTGCGACCACGCCCGGCCGGATCCCCTCCGAGCACCAGGCGCGCATGACGAACCAGCCGATCTCGGTGGTGATCCTCACGAGGTCCCCGGTGGCGAGACCGAGGGCCTCGGCGTCGTCGGGGTTCACCCAGAGCGGATGACCGTGGCTGATCTCGTAGAGGTACTTCGCGTTCCCCGACCGGGTGTGGATGAGCGTCGGCAACCGGAAGATGGGAAGCAGGATCCGCTCGTTCCCCGCCAGGTCGAGATCCCGCCAGTGGACGTGGGTCCGCAGATAGGTGGGTACGGCCTCCTCGTGCCATCCCCACTCGTCCAGCGTCCTCGAGTACCACTCCAGCTTCCGGCTCGGGGTGGCGAACCCGGTCCTCGCCTCGCCGTCGACCCGAACCCCCACCACCGAGCCCCCGCGCCTCACGAGGTCGTCCGCACCGACCTCGTCCCCGGCGACGGGCTCCTCGTGGACCTCGTAGACGTCCTTGGCGACCTCCACGACGCCGTAGCGGCGCATGTACCCCAGGGGCGTCAGGCCCTCGGCGTCCGCCTTCTCGGGCAGACCGGGAACCGAGTTCGCGAACATCCAGCCGTAGTACTCGTCGACCGAGACGGGCCGGGAAGGATCGGCGGGCGAGGCGAACCAGCGCCGGATCCCCAGGGAGCCGTCGGGATCGATCCTCCAGGAGAGATCGATCCAGAACTCCGTCTCCTCCCACACCTCGCCCGGGTTCGTCTCGTAGGTCCGCTCGACCTTCCGGCCGTCCCGTTCCGCCGCGACCCGCAGCACGGGCTGCCGGAACGCCAACCAGCGGGCGGCGTGCGTCTCGGAGGAGTGCGTGTCGTGCCGCTCGGCGGCGACGCCCATCGGGAGCACGTAGTCGGCGAACCACGCCGTCTCCGACCACGTGGGGGTGAGGGCGACGTGGAGGCCCACCTTCGCCTCGTCGGTGAGGACCTCGAGCCAGGAGAAACCGTCCGGGTTCGTCCACAGCGGGTTGTACACACGGGTGAAGTAGACGTCGAGACGACCGCGACCCTCCTTGAGGAAGTGCGGGAGCAGGATGCTCATCTCGTGGTAGGCGAGCGGGTACTCGCGAGGCCACGCCAGCTCGTTCCAGCGCGTGTGCCGGGGCGGCATGTTCCAGTGCTCCGGCGCGAACTTCCCCCACGCGCTCGGCGAGCAGCCTCCCACGGTCCCCACCGAGCCGGTGAGGACGTGGAGGAACCACAGGCACCGGGCGCCCTGCCAGCCCCCGAGGTTCCCGGAGCCGACCGAGCGCCACGTGTGGGAGGAGAACCGGTGTCCCGCCGCGGCGATCCCCTCTGCGACGGCGACGATCTGAGCCGCCTCGATGCCACACTCCTCGGCGGCCCACTCCGGGGTGAAGGAGGCGTACGTCTCCCGCAGCGCGTCGACGAACGCCTCGTAGGTACGGGATCGCTCCGGGAATCGGTGCTCCAGGGCCTGCTCCCAGTTGACCCAGCGCCGGACGAAGTCGTGATCCACCGCGTTCCACTCGAGCAGGAGCCGGGCGATGGCGAGGAGGAGCGCCGGTTCCGTCCCCGGCCACGTCGAGAGCCAGAAGTCCGACATCGACGCCGTGTTCGAGAGACGGGGATCGACCGTGGCGATCTTCGCCCCGGACCGTTTCGCCTCGATGATCCGCTGCGCGTGCGGGTTGAAGTAGTGGCCCGTCTCGAGATGGGCCGACAGCAGCAGGATGAACCGGGCGTTGGCGAAGTCCGATGAGGGACGGTCGTATCCGGACCAGGTCGCGTACCCGACCCGGGCCCCCGAGGAGCAGATGTTCGTGTGGGAGTTGTGGCCGTCGACGCCCCACGCCCGGAGGGTCCGCTCCATGAACCCGTCCTCACCGGGCCGGCCGACGTGGTACATGATCTCGTCGTGCCGTCCCTCCTGCAGGGCGCGACGGATGCGGCCCGCGATGTCCTCGAGGGCCTCCTCCCAGGTGACCCGCTCCCATCCCCCTCCGCCGCGCGGACCGGTCCGGCGCAGGGGATGGAGGATGCGTTCCGGGTCGTAGACCTGGTTGAGCGTCGCCGGGCCCTTGGCGCAGTTCCGGCCCCGAGAACCGGGGTGCACCGGGTTGCCCTCGAAGCGGCGGATCTCCCCCGTGTCCTTGTCCACGTACGCCAGGAGACCGCACGCCGCCTCGCAGTTGAAGCAGGTGGTGGGCACCAGCCGGACCCGGCGCCGCACACGATCGGGCCAGGCCTTCGCGTCCCACTCCTCCCAATCGTCCCATCGCTCCGGAGGTGGGTAGCTCGTCAACCCGCCCTCCGGCGCCGGCCCCGGCACGTCACGTTCGGTCGTCATGGTTCACACCTCAGCTCAGGGGGACGCTCTGTCCGGCTCGCACGAACGCGTCGTCCGCGAGCCAGATCCCGATGGATGCCGCGACACCGCCGATCGCTCCGAGGACCGTCACCGCACCGGCGAGCACCGCGCCGGCGGCGAGCAGCGGCACGAGGACACCCAAGACGAGCCCGAGCCGGTACTCGCCGGCGTAGCGGCCCTCGGTCAGGTGATGCACCGCCGCGGCGATGCCGGCGGTGGGATGTCGGGACGTCATCTCGCCGGCGGCCAGCGACCCCAGGGCCGCCGTCCCCACCATCATCGTCCAGGCGAAGGCGGCGACCCCGAGCGCGCCGTGGGGAGTCGAGGTCGACGGGGCGACGCTCCCCAGGGGTGCGCCCACGTCGGAGAACAGCGCCGCGATCAGCGACACGCCGCCGCCGAGGGTGAGGGCGGCGGCGATCATGTGCCACGGCAGCGTCGGACTCTGCCACAGGTCCCGGCCCTCGGCCTGTCCGAACAGGAACGCCGTGTACCCGGCGACTGCGAGCGCGAGCACGGCGCAGACCCAGATGAGGACGGGTACCAGACTCCACCTCCCGGTGACCCCGGCGAGGAACCACAGGACGTCGACGACGGCGAAGGCGGTGAGGATCCAGGCCCCTCTGACGAGCCACGACGACGGATTGCCCCTCGTCAGGAGGTAGTGGAAGCGATCGGGTCGCTTCAGGTCCCAGACGAGCAGCACCCCGGTCGACGCCAGGAACGCCCCCGAGACGAGCGGCGCCGCCCAGGACATCCAGGTCGAGTCGACGCCGGCACCGAAGAGCAAGGCGACGGCGGCGGCGAGGGCGATCCCCGCGGCGATGCCCTTGGCGAGGAAGTAGCTCGAGACCCGCCATCCCCACGGCATCGGGTGGTCGGTGTCGTACACCACCCGCGCCGGAGCTCCTCCCCGGCCGCGTGCGATCCGTCGCGGCGAGCCCGGGCGCGACCCGACCGCGCCCCCGTCGGCGACCGGGCGCCCCGCCGAGGCCGGCTCGGCGAGATCCACCGCGAGCCACGACTCGAGCCCCGGCGGGTCCCGCCACATGCCCCCGTCGACGAGGGGCTCGGCGCGCAACGGCTCGACGTTCGCGGACTCGACGCCGAGATAGAAGACGTTGGGTCCCGTCCCCTGCTCGGGGGCACGGACCGTCGTCTGCTCGGTGGCGACGAGCCGGGCGATCCGTGAGGTCGGGTCGTCGAGGTCTCCGGCGACGATCGCCCGCTCCGGACAGACGACGACGCAGGCCGGCTCGAGGCCGACGTCGACCCGATGGCTGCAGTAGTTGCACTTCTGCGCGGTGTGCTCGTCCGGGTCGATGTACAACGCGTCGTACGGGCACGCCTGCATGCACGACTTGCACCCGATGCAGCGGCTCGTGTCGAAGTCGACGATCCCGTCGCCACGGACGTACAGCGCCGCGGTGGGACAGATGCGCACACAGGGGGGGTCGGTGCAGTGGTTGCAGCGCAGGACCGAGAAGTACCGGCGCGTGTCGGGCCACCGCCCCTTCTCGACGTACCTGACCCACGTCCGGTTCACGCCCAACGCGACCCCGTGCTCGGTCTTGCAGGCCACCGTGCAGGCGTGACAGCCGATACACGACCGCTGGTCGATGACGAATCCGTAGCGCAGCCTCCGCCCCTCTCCTCGTCGCCGCCGTTGCGCATATGCGAATGTACGCATACTGGTTCCGCCGGAGCCCCGCTGTCAACCGGTCTCCGGGGGAGGATCAGCCTCCCCGGTCCACCGCCTCGGGGAGGATCGCCGCGGCGACGTCGACCGCGTCGAGCCCCGGGGCGTCGACCGTGTCGAGCAGGCCCTTGACGACCCGCAGGACGGCCTCCTCCCGGTACGGGACACCGACGAGAGCCTCCTGGAGATCCCACCGGGCCTCAGCCGGCTCCATGAAGAAGTCGCCCGAGAGCACGAGCCCGTCGATGACGTCGTCGCGGATCGCTACCGTCGCCCGGACCAGACCGCCGGGCGCCTTGTGCGCGCCTTCGAGGACCCGCACGCCGGCGGAGACCTTCACGACGTTGCCCGACGCCGGGAGCCCGTCGAGGTGGAGCCAACCCGGCGACGCGATGCGCTCCTCCTGGGCGGCGATGGCCTCCAGCTCCTCCGGCCGGGGATCGTCGCGAACGAGCTCCCGGCCCAGCGTCTCCGCGAACGCCGCGACGAGGAGCTCCACGGCGGCCTCCCGAGACGGCGCCCGGTCCCCGAGCTCCCGGTGGATCGTCGTGAGGTACTCCTGCATCGTCGAGTACAGCTTGTCGCGGAACTTCTCCGACGGCACCCGCAGGACGCGCACCATCAGGGCGTAGTCGAAGTCGAACAGGAGACTCCCCGCCACCACCATCGCCTCGCCGATCGTCGCCGCGCCCGTCCCGCCGATCTTCCTCCCCTCCACCTGGAGGTCGTTCACGGGACGGTGCACGGCCGGGATCCCCATCCGGTTGAGCGCCAGCACCGGGCCGGCGAGGAACGTCCGGTACACCTCGGTGAGGGTGGAGGGCACCCGGGTGTGGTGGAAGATCGTGTGCCAGAACGTCTGGCCGCCGTCGAGGTACACGGCGCCTCCCCCGACCTCCCGGCGGTACACGGGCAGGCCCGCCTCCCGGCAGTAGGCGAGGTCCACCTCCGTGGCGGCGTCCTGGTGGTGGCCGATACACACGTACGGCTCCCGGGGACGCATGAGCGTGATCACGTCGGGATCCTCCCGGCGCAGGGCGTACGCCACCCCGTGATAGATGGCCTGGGAGCGCAGGGCACTCACCTCGCCGAAGTCGAGCAGTCGAATCGTCACGTCCGTTCCTCCCTCCTCAGTCCGCGCAGCGGAAACAGGTGATGTCGAGCTCGTCGATACGGGCCATGTACGCCGCCACCGCCGCCTCGCCCCCGAGGAGCCCCTCGCCGGCCGTCGCCGGATCCTCGGGACGGACGACCGCGATCCATCCCGCCCCGTACGGGTCCTTGTTCCCCACGAGGATGTTCTCGACGTACGCCGCCTCGTTCGTCGCCACCACCTCACAGGCGAACGGCACGTGGATGGGCCCGACCCACTTGGCGCTCTCCACGGTGGCGACCGATCCGCCGGCGCGCACCCTCCTCCCCGGCTTCTTGAAGCGGATCGACACCATCTTCCCCATCCGGGTCTGCGCGACGTCGGTGAGCCCGACCCGCGCCCCGCCGTCCTCGAACCTCACCCAGAGGTCGCCCTCCACGTCGAAGAGGTAGCCGTCGGGGATGACGCACCCCCGGTAGACGGTCGCGCTCATGCAGCGGAACCGCAGTCGATGCCCTCGGCCGTGAGGAACGCCTCGTACGCGGCGACTCCCTCGGCGCCGGACACGAGCTCGGCCGCGTCGCCCGCCCAGTCGGCGGGCCGGACCCGGCTGAACCAACCCTCGCCGTACGGGTCGCGGTTGATGATCCCCGGGTCCGTCGCCAGCACGGGGTTCGTGGCGACGACCTCACCGGTGACCGGGGAGGTCACCGGGCCAACCCACTTGCCGCTCTCGATCGTCCCCAGGCTCCTCCCTCGCTTCGCCCTCTTCCCCGCCGGCTTGGGGAGGGCCGAGATGATGGCGTGGGCGAGGTGCTGGGCGACGTCGGTGACGCCCACCGTGACGGTTCCGTCCTCCTCCGACCGTGCCCAGACGTGCTTCTCCGGCCAGTAGTACCGATCCTCCGGGATGTCGCAGCCACGGATCTCAGCCACCGCCCACCTCCTCCTGCTCGTGCTCGCTCGCCCAGTGGTAGAGGAACATGTCGAACGCCACGATCCGGATCTCCCGAGCGTACTCCGCGACGAATCCCGGGTCCCGGAGCCGAGGCTTGATCTCGCTGCGATACCGCTCGTCGCAGGCGGGGCATCGCAACTCGAGGAAGCTCCGCCCCCACCCGTCCTGCTCGGTGGTCACCCGGTCGCCGTGCTCGTCGGTGAGATGGGCGTGGAGCGCGGGACGGGACAGCTCGAGATCACAGAACCCGCACCTCACGGCCCCTCCTCCAGCTCCCGGCCGGCGACCTCCGCGGCCAGCCGGACGAGAGCGACGAGTGCGCCTCCGGCGGCCGTTCCCCGCACCTGGTCGGCCTCCGGGACACGCACCGCGAGACCGGCGGAGACGAGGTCGGCCACCACCTCGGCGGCGGCGAGGCGGGGGAGTCCGACCTCCGCGGCGAGGTCGGCCATGGACCGGCCCGTCGCGTCGTCGAGGGCCTCGAGTAGACGGAAGGCCCGTTCCTCGAAGCCGATTCGCAGCGTCCGCAGCGTCACCTCCCGGAGCGTCGCGGCACGGATCGCGGCGTCCCCGCGGAAGGACGCCAGCCACGTGCCGCTGCCGGACTCGAGCCGATCCTCCCGATCGAGGACCGCCATCCGGTAGCGGACGACCGCGGCCACCTCCCGACCCAGGGCGCGCGCGGTGACGCCGTCGCGGCCGATGCCGCCGATCCGCACCGGGACCGGGTCAGGCAACGGCCACCGCCTTCAGCGCACGCTCGAGGAGCTGAGCGACGTCGACGACCTCGAGGCGATCCTCGAAGCCGGTGGTCTTCACCGCGTCGGAGTACATGACGAGGTCCTTGGGACAGGCGACCACGAAGTAGCGGACGTCCTCGCCGAGCGCGGCCGCCTCCCGGATCCGGTTCTCGGCGGGACGCTCGGCGAGTCCCGAGTCGTCCATCCAGATGCGACCGCCCCCGGCTCCACAACAGAAGCTGTTCTCCCGGCAACGGTCCATCTCGACGAGGTCGAGGCCGGTCGCGGCGATGAGTCGCCGCGGGGCCTCGTACTCGGAGGCGTACCGCCCGAGGTAGCAGGGATCGTGATACGTCGCCTTCCCCTCGAGCCGTCCGGGGCGCAGCGCCCCCGAGCCCACGAGGGTGTCGAGCAGCTCCGTGTAGTGGATGATGTCGACGTCGAGAGGGTACTCGCCGCGCAACGTGTTGAGGGAGTGCGGATCCGTGGTGACGATGCGGCGGAATGAGGCGTCCGCGAGGGCGGCGAGGTTGTGGTCCCGGAGGAGCTCGAAGAGTCCCTCCTCCCCGGCGCGTCGCACGTCGTTGCCCGAGTTGCGCTCGGCCTCGTAGAGGATCCCGAAATCGACGCCGGCCGCGGTGAGGAGTCGCGCCACGGTGCGCGACACCTCCACCGCCCGGGGATCGAACGCGGCGTGGTCGCCCAGGAACCAGAGGTACTCGACCGGCTCCTCGCGAGCGTCCGTGATGGTGACGTCGAGGCCCTTCGTCCAGCGGCCCCGCTGCCGAGCGGACTTGCCGAAGCCGTTGCCGGCGCGGGCGAGCGACTGGAACGCGCCCTGGAGCCCCGGCTCCACCTCGCCGAGGTCGACGAGGCGGCGGCGGAGCTCCACGATCGTCGGGACGTGCTCGATCCCCACCGGACAGACGGCCATGCACGCCATACAGGTGGTGCACGCCCACAGCGTCTCGGCCGGGACGACCTCCCCGGCGATCTCCCCCGCCGCGGCGTGCCGGGGCCGGGCCCCCGGCCCGTACCAGAGACGGACGCCGGCGCGGGCGTCGGCGTACTCCCGGAGGTCGAGGACGAGGTCCCGTGGCGAGAGCGGCGCCCCGGCGGTCCGCGCCGGGCACACCTCGTGGCAACGTCCGCACTTCGTGCAGGCGTCGAGATCGAGGAGCTGCTTCCACGTGAAGTCGGCGAGCGTCCGGTACCCCGGCGCGGCCGGGTCGGTGACGGGAGGGAGGACCGCCGCGGATCGCCGCTCGGTGGTGAGGAGCGCGGCGACGTCCTCGACGACGTGCATGCCCTTCGAGAAGGGAAGGTAGGCGACGAAGGTGAGCGCGGCGAGCCCGTGGACCCACCACGTGGCGAGACGGGCCACGTCGTTGCCGCGTTCCCCCAGGGGCCCGGTGGCGAGCGCCACGACCCAGCCGGCGATCGAGACGCGCTCGAATCCCGGGTACCCGGTGGCGGCGATCCGGAACCCCTCGAGGAGGAACCCGCTCACGCCGAGGAAGAGGAGGATCCCGAGGAAGACCCGGTCGTCGAGGACGTAGCCGCGCCGATCGTACGCGCCCTCGTCACGATCCACCCGCGTGTAGTCGAGACGGGGAGGCCGCCGTCTTCGCACCCACCCCAGGACGACGAGGCCGGCGACGAACCCGATGCCGAACACGTCGAGGACGAGCGCGTACCCCACGTAGAAGGCTCCATGCCAGAACCGCCACTCGGGCCGGCGCAGGAGGATCCCGATGACGTCGGCGTCGATGGCGATGATCGTGGTCCCCACGAGCAGCACGACGAAGCCCCAGAACACGAAGAAGTGCGCCACGCCCACGACGCGGTCGCGGCGCGCCACGGTCCGTTGCGAGGCGAGGAGACCGATGCCGCGGATCAGGCGCCGCAGGGAGACGCGATCCGCCGGTCGGCCTCGCCGGTACTTGCGCACCCTCCTCCAGAAGCCGGCGAGGAAGGAGCCGATGGCGACGAGCGCCAGGAGGTAGAAGAGGATCTCGGCCCAGGGGGCGAAACCCAGGAACACCTCCCGGCCGGCTCCCGCGGCGACGGCGAGGATCACCGGAGCCGCCTCATCCCAACCGGTCCACGAGCTCGGGGAGCAGGTCGAAGAGGTCCCCGACCCAGCCGTAGTGCGCCGTCCCGAAGATCGGGGCCTGCGGATCGGAGTTCACCGCGATGATCGTCTCGGCGTCCCGCATCCCCTCGACGTGCTCCGGGGCGCCGCTGATGCCGAGCGCCAGATAGACCTTCGGGCGCACGGTCGAGCCCGACTTGCCCACCTGACGGCTCTTCGGCAGCCACCCCTGGTCGACGACGGGACGGGACGCCGCCACCGCGCCCCCGAGGGCCGAGGCGAGCTCCTCGGCCTCGGCGATGTTGTCCTCGGACTCGATCCCGCGTCCCACGGCGACGAGGACCTCCTGCGCGGTGATGTCCACGTCCCCCGCCTCGGGCTCGACGATCCCGAGCGCGTGCACGCCCGACTCGGGGACCGGGAGGACCACCGTCTCGATCGTCCCCGCGCCGCCGGCGCGTCCCTCGGCGGCGGGAGCCGCCCCCGAGAGCATCGCGAAGACGGCTCGCTCCCCGTCGACGCTCACGTCGGCCTCGATCTTCCCCGCGTAGAGCTGGCAGGTCGCGGCGAGGCCACCGTCGACGCGGATCTCCCGGCAGAACGACACGAGCGGCAGGCCCTCGCGCACCGAGACGACGCCGCCGATCTCCATTCCCTCCGCCGTGTAGGGAACGAGGACGATCGCCGGTCCTCGGTCCGCCACGAGCTCGGCGAACACGGCGGCGTGTGCCGTCGGATCGAAGGTCTCGAGGGCCGGATGGTCGACGACGAGGACGGTGTCGGCGCCGCCGAGCTCCCCGGCGAGACCGCCCACCGAGGAACCGAGCACTGCGGCCTGCACGCTGCCTCCCGTGGCCGCGGCGGTGCGGCGCGCCACCGCGAGGAGCTCGAAGGTCGCCTCGGTGAACGCCCCCTGGAGGTGCTCGGCGAAGACCAGGATGTCACGACTCATGTCCACCTCGCTCTCCCCGCCGTCACCCGAGGACCCCGACCTGGCGGAGGATCTCGACGATCCGTTCCGCTGCGGCCTCCTCGTCGCCGGCGATCATCTCGGCGCCCGCTCCTGCCTCGGGGATCCGCATCCGGGTGACCCGCACCCCCGACCGGTTCCCGGGGTGCGTCACCGCGCTCCGGCGCAGTGCCCCGGATCCCTGCGCCTGCCGGATCCGGGCAACCGCCACGTACCGGGGCGCCTGTCGCGCCGCCTGGACGCCGATCACCGCCGGGAGGCGGACCTCGTACTCTCCGGTGATCCCTCCCCAGAACTCCTTCGTCACCCGGATGGTCCCGTCCCCGGGGGCGGTCGCGACGACGACCGACACGTGAGGGAGTCCGAGGAGGGCGGCGAGGAGGACCGCGACCTGGCCGTCGAGCTCGTCGGCCGCCTGCACGCCACAGAGCACGAGGTCGTGACTCGCCTCCCGAAGCACCGACGCGAAGAGCTCCGCCTGGGCGTGCGCGTCGAGCGGCTCCAGCTCGTCGCCGAGCCGTACCGCGGCGTCGGCGCCCTTCGCCAGCGCGGTGGTGAGGATCTGCTCCACCTCGTCGGCGGTGCCGAGCGCGTACGCCGTCACCGTTCCGCCGACCTCCTCCTTGAGCAGGAGCGCCTCCTCGAGGGCATGGTCGTCGAACTCGTTGACGATCGACCCGAGATACTCCCGATCGAGGTCGGTCTCGTCCTCGTCGAGCTCGAGCTCCTCCACCGGGTCCGGTACCGCCCGCAAGAGCACGGCGATGTCCATCACGCCTCCCCTCCTCCTCGTTCCGTCGTCCCGCCCCGGTTCAGTCGGTCGGCAGCCCCATGGCCTCCGCCAGGAGCTCGGCCACGTCGCGCACCCGGAGCCTCCCGTCGTTGTTCGTCGACTTCACCGCGTCCTCGAATCGGGAGACCTCGTAGGGGCACACGACGCACAGCGTGTCCGCCCCGGTCTCCACCGCCTCGAGCACCCGCTTCTCCGAGAGTCGCATCGTCTGGTACTCGGCGGCGTGGCCGTCGAGCCACATCCCCCCGCCCCCGCCGCCGCAGCAGTATCCGTTCTGCCGATTGCGCCACATCTCGACGAGCTCGGCCCCGGGGAGCGCGTCGATGAGCGCCCGTGGCTCCTCGTACACGCCGTTGTGCCGACCGAGGTAGCACGGATCGTGGAACGTGATCCGCGCCGCGATCTCCTCCGTCAGCCCCAGGTCCTCGAGACGCTCGGCGAGGAACTGGGTGTAGTGCACCACCGGGTACTCCCCGCCGCGCCGGGGGTACTCGTGGAGGAAGGCGTTGTAGGCGTGCGGATCGGTGGTGAGGAGGACGTCGAACTCGTACCGATCGAGCACCTCGATGTTGTGGTCGGCGAGCATCTCGAAGAGGCCCTCCTCGCCGGCGCGCAGCATCGAGTCGCCGTCGTGTCGCTCCTCGGCGCCGAGGACGGCGAAATCGACGCCGAGGCGATGCAGCACACGGGCCAGACAGCGGGAGGCCTCCATGCCTCTCGGGTGATACGCTGGGTAGTCGCTCACCCACCACAGGACGTCCACCTTGCGTCCCAGGTCGGCGACGACCGGGACCTCGACCTCGAGGCCCCTCGTCCAGGCGAGTCGCCGCTTCGGGTTCTTCCCCAGGGGGTTCCCGTACCGAGCCGTCTTCTCGAACACGTCCTGGAGCTCGGCGGGCACGTCTCCGGCGAGCACCGCCTCCTTGCGGACGGCGGGCATCACCTCGAGCATGTTCACCTCCTTGGGGCACACCCGGAGGCAGTTCGCGCACGTCGTGCACAGCCAGAGGTCGGGATCGGTGAAGAGGTCGATCCCGAGCTGGAGCTTGCGGAAGAGCTTGCGCGGGCCGTAGCTCCCGACGTGGTCCACCGGGCAGACCGCGACACACTGGGCGCACTGGTAGCACCATCCCATCGACTCGCCGCCGTCGAGCGCGGCCACCCGATCGAGCGCGGCCACGTCGTAGTCGAAGATCACCCGCTGCTCGAACATCCGGTTCCAGTGGCCGGAGATGTCGACGCCGTCGAGGGTGTACTCGGCGAACTCGCGGACCCGCTCCGGGTCCACCTTGGGGCTGACGGGTCTCGTCACGGTGTCACCTGTGCCGGTTCGGGGACGCGGTTGACGCCGAGGAGGCGCCGCACCAGCTCGTCCAGGTCGGGAATGATCCGGTTGAACTCCTTGGTCATACGCATGCGCAGCGTCGTGTACATGTAGATCCCGTACACCGCGGCGAGGAAGATGTCGGTGGCGAAGACGCCCCGTCCCATGCGGAATCCCGCGGCCTCCCCGACGTCGTCGAGGAAGGCGACGGCGACCCCGACCCGGAGGTAGGTCTCGGCGACGTCCCCGCCGTCGAGATCGACGTTCTCCATGACCACGAGCGGCAACGAGCCCGTCCCGCTCTCCGGGTTCCACATCCAGCGCGTCCACAACCAGTGGCGCTCCGGGTCGACGAAGTGGAGCAGTTCGGAGCCGAGGTCGAACCCCGTCGTGACCGGCACGTTCCGCCCGATCCGCAGGACACGCTCGTGGAACGCCTGCAGGCGCTCCCCGACCGGAGCGGCGTCCCAGAGGAGGTCTCCGACCGCTTCGGCGAACCCGTCGAGGGTGAGGGTGTCGAGGATGACCTTGGCCTTCCTCCGGCTGGAGAACACGAGCCGGAGGACGTCCCGCGCCGTCGCCTCGTCGATCCCGGGGAGCCGGTCGGGCGCGAGCGCGTCGCGGAACCGCGCCGCCTTCTCCTCGAGACGGGCCGCGATCCGTCCCAGGTCGTGGGCGGCGACCCGCTCGAGGACGAGCCGGCGGAACTCCTGGGCCGTCGGCGTGTCCACGACCTGCCCGGACCAGGGGGCCCCTCCGGTCACCCCGGAACCCTCGCTCCGCGCAGGAGGGCCACCGCCTTCGCCGCCGCGGCGCCGGCCGACGCGATCGAGTCGTCGAGGTCGGCGGGGCCGGTCGCGGCGCCGGCGGCGAACACACCGGGGACCTTCGTCGACACCGTGTCCATCGTGTCGGGATCGATCTCGACGAAACCGTACCGGTTCGTGGGGAGACCGAGGATCTCGGCCATGCGCCGGGTGCCTCGGCTCGGCTCCATCCCCACCGCCAGGACGACGATGTCCATCGGGATCTCCATGGGCCGGCCCATGGTCGTGTCCTCGCCACGGATCACGAGTCGGTCGCCCTTGGCGAGGATCTCGGTGACGATGCCCTTGATGTAGTTGACCTTGTGCTGCTCCTGCGCCGGCCAGTAGATCTCGTTCTCCCAGTACCCGTACATCCGCATGTCGATGTAGAAGATGAAGACCCGGGCGTCGGGCACGAGCTGACGCACCTCGATGGCCTGCTTGGAGGAGATCCCGCAGCACACCTTGGAGCAGTACTCGTTCCCGATCTGTCGGTCCCGAGAGCCGACGCACTGGATGAAGGCGACGCGGCGGGGTGGCTGCCCGGTGGAGGGCACGGCGAACTCCCCCCGGGAGAGCATCGCCTCGGCGTCGGCGATGGTGATGACGTCGGGGAACTCGTAGTACTGGTACTGCTGGGTCTCCCGACCCGGATCGAAGTGCTGGAAGCCGGTGGCGAGGATGATCGCCCCCGCCTCGATCCGCTCCGTGGTCCCGTCCGAGACCACGGTGGCGGCGAAGTCGCCGACCGCGCCCTCCACGGCGACGACCTCGGCGGCGAGCCGCAGATCGACGAGCTCGTTGCTCGTCACCCCGGCGATCATCTCGCCCATCGCCGCGGCGGCGGGGCGGAAGCCGTGGGTCAGGGCCGCGTAGTTGGCCTGGATCGGCATGCCGCCGGGCGCGACGTGCTTCTCGACGAGGCTCACCGGCGCGCCCAGCTCCGCGGCGAGCCGGGCGGCCTCCAGGCCGGCGGGTCCGGCACCGATCACGAGGATCCGGTCACTCGGCATCGACGTCCTCCCACGTCAGGTACTCGATCTCGCCGCGCTCGATCCGGCGGAGATCCTCCTCGAACTCGGCCCTCGCCCGCTCCCAGTCGATGCCCATCTTCTCGAGCAACGCCGTGTAGTCGGTGGCGTGCCAGTGGAGCTGGACGACGCGGTAGGGATGTGCCCCCATGGCGAGGGCGGCGAACTGGGCGTCGGACATGACCGGCACGCCGACGTTGCGTTGGTGAGCCCGCACCGCGAACTGACTCTTGTCCAGGGTGGTGACGCACCCGGTGTCGTGGGTGATGACCACGTCGGGATCCGCCTCCTCCTTCATGATCTCGATCTTCCGCTGGGTGGCGAAGGACCGGCTGAAGTCGCGTTGCACGAGGATGTGCCGGAACCCGAAGCCGCAACAGTCGAAGAACGTCGAGTAGTCGCCCACGGTGGCCCCGAGGGCCTGGATGAGCCCGGTGACGGTCGCGGTGCGCTGCCCCCCGTAGATGTCGGGGTCGTAGATGGCGTCCTCCTTGACGAGCTTGTAGTAGTGACACGCCGGATGAACGCAGGCGGTGATGTCGGAGAAGTCGCGGACCTGGGCCTCCGCGATGCGCCCTCGCATGGCGTGGACCCACTCGGAGTAGTGAACGATCTCCTCCGGGACGACGAGAGGCTTGTCGAGCTTCCCCATGATCTCCCGTACCCGGCGCCGCAGCTCCGGATGGTGGACGAGCTCCTCCCGCGTCTCCTTGTAGTGGCCGTAGGAGGTGCCGCAGTGGATGAGGGGGAAGTAGCCGGTGGCGTACGCCGCGGCGAAGTTCCGGGCGGCGACCCCGGCCTGGGCCACGGCGTTGGAGGTCGCCGAGGCGTAGTAGTTCCACGCGGTGCACGAGGTCTGGTCGGTGGGGTCGATGTACTTCATCCCCAGCTTCCGGTGGAGCCAGAAGATCGACGTCGAGTAGCCGGGGATGTGCCCGCACTGGCCGCACGACTTGTGGTGCCAGGTCATCTGCTCGGGGATCTTCTTCGTCCGGCCGTACTTCGTCATGACCTCGACGTACGGTCGGGGCACCCGCTGCACGATGAGCTCGCCGGCATCCTCGAGCTCGAAGAGGAGCTCCCGGATGTCCTCGGTGGGGGCCTCGCTCGGATCGGGGAGCGGGGCGGTCCTCCGGAGCGCCTCCATGGGGATGAAGCTCGTCGTCATCGTCGTCCTTCCCGCCGGTCAGATCTCGTACCCGGCTTCTTCGAGGGTCTCCTCCATGACGTCGAGGATGATCATGTGGAGCCCTTCGTCCACCTCCTCGATCATGTCCATCACGTCGCTGTGGTGCCAGATGAGGTAGAGCTCGATGAGGGTCTCCGGGGCCACGTTCCAGCTCGACTCGGTGGTGTGGAGCGTCTCCGGCGGCAGGGCGCGACGCCAGAGCTCGAGGTTCTCGGAGACGTCCTGGACGTCGGGTCCCCAGTCGGGGAAGGCGTCCGGCTGGAACATGTCGGGGGAGATCTGCGTCCCGGTCGTCATGATCTTGTACACGACCCGGCCGTACCCCTCGAGCGCCGCCTTCGAGGAGGCGAGGCCGTGACGCACCGCCACCTCACGCAGGAGCGTGATGATCCCACCCGGGGAGTTCTGCCGGGGACAGCGATTGCAGGAGAAGCACTGTGAGCAGTTCCAGACGTCGTCGTTCATCTGCTCGTAGATGAGCTCGACGTCCTCTCGTGCCGCCGCCTGGGCGATGCGCCGTGGCGAGAAGTCGAAGAAGCGGGCCGAGGGGCAGGACGCCACGCAGATGCCACACTCGTAGCACCCCCACAGGTAGTCGGGGAAGCGCTCGTCGGCCTTCACCTCCTCCCAGAGGCGGAGCTTCTCCTCGTAGGGGACCTCGGCGTAGCTGTGGGGGGACAGTGTGGCGCCGGGGTCCGCGGTGAACCGGGCGGGAGCCTGCACCCCGGCCATCAGAAGCTGATCACCGCGTCGGCGGAGACGGCCAGGTCGTTGAACGCCGCCCCCCCGATCATCTCGACGCCGTCGATGAGATCCTCCATGGCGAGATCGTTGAGGTCGAGCGAGGGTTGACAGACGAGGAGTCGCACGCCGATCCCCTGGGCCTGCCGGATGAAGCTGGCGATCGGCGCCCCGCCGCGCTTCACCGTCAGCGTCTCCTGGACCTCCCGCTGGAGCAGCGTCGGGCCGTGCATCGTGAAGTAGATCGCCACCTCCATGTCCATCGCCGCGGCGGCGGTGGCCAGGTAGAAGGGCGTCGCCGCCTTCGACGGCTCGTCCACGCCGTGGGTCTGCACGTAGAGGATCTTCGCCTCGTCCTCCACGGCCCCTCCTCTCTCTCGACGGTGCGTCGGCGGTCGGCCGCCGCAGGTCAGACGAACAGGGCGAGATCCGCCTCGGCCGCGAAGTCGAGGAAGGCCGTCGCCCCGAGGCACGAGACGCCCGGCATGATGTCCTCCTGCTTCACGTTCATGACGCCCATCGTCGTGGCGCAGGCGTAGAACTCGACACCCGAGTCGAGGCAGAGCTCCATGAGCTCCTCGAAGCTCGGGATGTTCGACTTCTCCATCCACCCCTTCATCATCTTCGTGGCCACCGCGTTCATGCCCGGGAGCATCCCGATGATGTTCGGGACCCGGAACTCGACGCCCGAGAGGGGGGGCGGCGACGCCGCGTTCCCCACCGCGGAGACCTTGAGGCGCTTGTTCCGCTTGGCGTTGACGATGTCGAGCCCGTAGAAGGTGCAGAAGACGCCCACCTCCCAGCCGAGCGCGGCAGCGGTCGACGACATGATGAGCACCGGGTACACCTCGTCGAGGCCGCCCTTCGAGGCGACGAGCGCCAGCCGCTTCCGTTTCGGTGCGGCCTCGGCGGCGCCCTGCTCGCCGGGGCCCGGGACTGCTTCGAGGATGGGTTCGTTCGTGGTCATGGCCGGCCTCCTCCGCTCAGCTCGTGCGCCGGAACCAGAAACGGTACTCGCCGTTCGCCGCGGTCTGGTCGATGAGCTCGTGGCCCGTCTGGCGGGCCCACGCCTCCATGTCGGGGGGTGCTCCCGGGTCGGTCGCGACCATCTCGAGCACCTGTCCGACCTCGATCTTCCTGATGGCGGCCGAGGTCTTCACGACGGGCATGGGGCACAGCAGCCCCTTGCAGTCGAGGACCATGTCGGCCTGGATGTCGGCCATGGTGGTCGTCCTCCTCCCCGTGCGGACGCAAACCACTGCGTCTGCGTACATTCGCATACACGCATGTTGCCTCGTCCCAGTATCGTCCCGCCGCTCCCTCCCGTCAAACGGTTTCCCCCACGCCGCCACGCGGATGGGGTTCCGCCTCGAGGGGGTCCGGCGAGACGCCGGAACATGCGTTCCTGCGCATGTCCGCCTGCAGCGATCGACGTCTCCGGTTCCTCCGTACCGTCCGAAACCGGGAGCGGAGTTCGCTCGGCGGCCCGAACCCTGCCATAGTGATACCCATGTCGGCGATCCGCAAGGAGCTCTTCCAGCTCCATGCCAGCTTCTGCAAGGGACTGGCGGACCCGAAGCGGCTCCTCATCATCAACGCCCTCCGCGAGGGGGAGCGTTCCGTCTCGGAGATCTGCGAGGCGGTGGACCTGCCCCAGGCCAACGTCTCGCAGCACCTCGCCATCCTCCGCAATCGCGGTCTCGCCACGTCACGACGTGACGGCCAGCGCGTCTTCTACCGACTCACGTCCCCGAAGATCATCCGGGCCCTCGACCTCCTCCTCGAGGTCATGGCGGAGCAGCTCACCGGCGTGGCGCCCTGAGGGAGGGCCCCCCGGGAGGGCCTCCCGCGGTGCCGGCGGGCGCCACCCGGAGCTCGATGGTCCGGGCCGTCCCCCCGGACGGGGTGGAGGAGACGACCGGCACGAGCAGGCCGCGACGCACGAGCTCGGCCATCACGCTCGCCGCGGCGAGGGTGTCGATGCCGAGGTGGCCTCCGAGGTCGACGGCCGAGGCGCCCTCGCCCGTCGCGGCCAGGACCTCCCACTCCGCCGCCGCCACGGTCACGGCGGCGGCCTCGAGCGTGGGGCGGAGGCGGAACGCCGTCGTCTCGTCGGGCACGTGTCGCCGGATCGACCGCCACGCCTCCCGTCGACGCGCCGCGAGCGCGAGGACCTCCTCGAGACGGTGACGCTCGGGGCTCCGGTCCCCGTACGCCCGGGTCGTGACCCCGTCGACGAACCAGAAGCGTCCGCTCCGGGCCTCGTCGAGCCGCCGGTACACGTCCGCGATGCGACGAAGGACGGCGTCCGCGGAGCAGCGCCCGTCGCCGGCGGGCGCGGCCCCCCGTCGACGTCGCTCGGCCGCGGGTGGGGCGGCGTCGCCCTCGCGGGTCGTGGCATGGACGAGGTCGCCCTCGACGAGGTAGATGCGGCCCGTCCAGCGCCCGGCCTCGACGCGCAGCACGCCGGTGCGACCGCTCCGGGCGAGCATCCCGAGCACGCGCGGGAGCGGGAAACCGGTCAGGTCACCGTGCAGGCTGTCCACCCCCTCCTCATCGGCCGGTCGGGACCGACCCTTCAGCGGCATCGGGGTGGGACACGACCGGCCGCGGGCCCACCCGCGCCGGTCGACCCGCTCAGGTGAGTTGCATGAACAGCCGCTCGAGCCGCTCCGGGTCGTAACCGGCCCGGGTCGCCTCCTCCGGATCGCCCACGCACGCGACGAGCGTGGCGGCGAAGTACTGGTACCCGGCGTGCTCGAGGGCCCGGATGGCCGCGGCGAACTGGGTGACGACCTCGTCGCAGGCCCGTCCCTCCTCGATCATGCGCTGCACGCCGCGCACCTGCCCCTCTACGCGTCGCAGCCGGGCGAGCACGTCCTTGCGGCGCTCCTCGTCGATCTCCATGGATGCATCATATACCCCCTGGGGTATCGGTGAGACCGTTCCCGGCGTCCGGGGAATTGATAACGACCGACTCAGGTTATACAATCGACTCGTACTCAAGCAACCGACCATTCCACACCCCGGAGGAGCAGCCCATGGGACGCGCGGTAGGTATCGACCTCGGAACCACGAACTCGGTCATCTCCGTCCTCGAGGCGGGTGACCCCAAGGTCATCCCCAACGCCGAGGGACAGCGGGTGACGCCCTCGGTCGTCGCCTTCGCCAAGAACGGGGAGGTCCTCGTCGGCGAGCAGGCGAAACGCCAGGCCATCACGAACCCGGATCGGACCGTCCGCTCCGTCAAGCGGCACATGGGGACCGACTGGACGATCGAGATCGACGGCAAGGCCTACACGGCCCAGGAGATCTCGGCGCGGATCCTCCAGAAGCTCAAGCGCGACGCCGAGGCCTACCTCGGGGAGCCCGTCACCCAGGCGGTCATCACCGTCCCGGCCTACTTCGGCGACGCGCAACGCCAGGCGACCAAGGAGGCGGGGAAGATCGCCGGCCTCGAGGTCCTCCGGATCATCAACGAGCCCACCGCGGCCTCCCTGGCGTACGGCCTCGACAAGGAGAGCGACCAGACCATCCTCGTCTACGACCTCGGGGGCGGCACCTTCGACGTGTCGGTGCTCGAGATCGGCGAGGGCGTCTTCGAGGTGAAGGCGACCTCCGGGGACACGCACCTCGGCGGCGACGACTGGGATCAGCGGGTCATCGACTGGCTCGCCGAGGGGTTCCGGAACGAGCACGGCGTCGACCTCACGGCGGATCCGATGGCCCTCACCCGCCTCAAGGAGGCGGCGGAGAAGGCGAAGATCGAGCTCTCCTCCGTGCAGGAGACCGAGATCAACCTGCCCTTCATCACCGCCACCGCGGCCGGTCCCCTCCACCTGCTCCGCACCTTGACCCGTTCCGAGTTCCAGCGCATGACCGAGGACCTCGTGGAGCGGACCACCGGTCCGTTCCGGCGGGCCGTGCAGGACGCCGGCATCGCCGTGGAGGACATCGACCACATCATTCTCGTCGGCGGCTCTACCCGCATGCCCGCCATCCAGGAGCTCGTCGGTCGCCTCGCCGGGAAGGAGCCGCACAAGGGCGTCAACCCCGACGAGGTGGTCGCGCTCGGTGCGTCCATCCAGGCCGGTGTGCTCACCGGGGACGTGAAGGGCATCCTCCTCCTCGACGTGACCCCACTCTCGCTCGGTGTCGAGACCGAGGGGGGCGTGTTCACGAGGATGATCGAGCGGAACACGACCATCCCGACACGGCGCTCCGAGATCTTCACCACGGCCGCGGACAACCAGCCCGAGGTGGAGATCCACGTCCTCCAGGGCGAACGACCCATGGCCTCCGACAACAAGAGCCTGGGCCGCTTCAAGCTCCAGGGCATCCCCCCGGCCCCCCGTGGCGTCCCCCAGATCGAGGTCACCTTCGACATCGACGCCAACGGCATCGTGTCGGTGTCGGCCAAGGACCTCGGCACGGGGAAGATGCAGCAGGTCACCATCACCGGCGGCACCGCGCTCTCCCAGGAGGAGATCGAGCGCATGGTCGCCGACGCCGAGGCACACGCCGCCGAGGACGCCCGTCGCAAGGAGCTCGCCGAGGCCCGGAACCAGGCGGACCACGCCGCGTACCAGATCGAGAAGCAGCTCGCCGAGCACGGCGACAAGCTCGCCGCCGAGGAGAAGACGACGATCGAGGACAAGCTCGCCGCGCTCCGCAAGCTGCTCGGTGACGAGCACGCCACCGCCGAGGGGCTCCGCAGCGCCATGAACGAGCTCCTGACATCGGCCCAGATCCTCGGCCAGAAGGTGTACGAGGCCGGCCAGCAGGGAACGGCCGCGACGGACGCCACCGCCGGCGAGGCCGCCGGGAGCGACGAGGACGTCGTCGAGGCCGAGATCGTCGACGAGGAGGAGTCATGAGCCGCCCCGAACCGGAGACGGCCCTGCCCGACATGAACCCGCCCCGCCCGGAGGAGACCGCCGAGCGGCTCCTCCCCGCCGAGGAGGATCCGGGAGCCGGCGTCGCGCCGTCCGTCGACGCCCTTCCCGAGTCCGAGCCGACGCCCGGGGAGCTCGGACTCGAGCTTCCCGAGGACGAGGGCGAGGCACGACGCCTCCTCCTCGCCGAGCTCGCCGAGGCCCGCCGCGAGGCCGACGAGTACCTCGAGAGCCTGCGACGGGTCGCCGCGGAGTTCGACAACTACCGCAAGCGCATCGAACGCGACCAGATCGACAACGTGCGCCGGGCGTCACAACGGCTCATCGAGGCGATCCTCCCCGCGCTCGACTCCTTCGACGCGGCCCTCGGCTACCGGCCGGCAGGGCCCGGGGAGGAACGGCTCCTCGAGGGGATGCGAAGCACCTACGCCCAGCTCATGGAGATCCTCTCCCGGGAGGGCCTCACCCCCATCGAGGCGAAAGGCGAGCGCTTCGACCCGGCCCTCCACGACGCCGTGTCCGCACCGGGTGAGGGCGACGGCGACCTCGTCGTCGTGGAGGAGCTGCGACGCGGCTACACCCTCCACGGCAGGGTGATCCGCCCGTCGCTCGTCAGGGTGGACCATGCAGACCATGCGTAAGGAGTGGCTCGAGAAGGACTACTACGCCATCCTCGGAGTGGCGAAGGACGCGTCGGCTGACGCCGTGAAGAAGGCGTACCGGAAGCTGGCCCGGCGCTACCACCCGGACTCGAATCCGGACGACCCCGAGGCGGAGGCCCGCTTCAAGGAGGTCAACGAGGCGTACGCGGTCCTCGGCGACCCCGAGCAACGCAAGGAGTACGACCACGTCCGGGAGATGGGGTACTTCGTCGGTGGTCCGGGGGGTCGACAGCAGTACGTCCGAGTCGAGGACCTCTTCGGCGGAGGTGCCGGGGCCACCTCCATCGAGGATCTCCTCGGCGATCTCGGGGGGCTCTTCGGACGCACGGGCCGCCCCGGACGATCCCGCCGGAGAGCGGTCCGGGGACCCGACCTCACCGCGACCCTCGATCTCACCTTCCATGAGGCGCTCGCCGGGGTCACGAAGGAGCTGAACGTCGACGGGCGTCGCGTCAAGGTGAGGATCCCCAAGGGCGTCACCGACACCGCGAGGATCCGGCTCCGCGGCAAGGGGGCCCCGGGACGCAACGGCGGCCCGCCCGGCGACCTCTACGTCCGCGTCCACGTGGCACCCCATCCGGTGTTCACGCGACGCGGCAAGCGGGACCTCGGCATCACCGTCCCCGTCACGTTCGTCGAGGCCGCCCTCGGCGCGACCATCGAGGTCCCCACCTTGGAGGGGACGACGAGGATCCGCATCCCCCCGGGGACGCCCGGCGGGAAGACGTTCCGCGTCCGGGGGCGCGGCGTCGAGACCGCCGACGGGAAGGGGGATCTCCTCGTCACCGTCGAGGTGACGGTGCCGCGGGAGCTGACCGACGAGCAGCGGGAGCTCCTGCAGGCCTTCGCCGAGCGCGGGCCGCACGAGAACCCGCGCGCCCACCTGGGGGTGTGACGTGACCCGAGAGAACGAGGCACTGTTCATCATCTCGGTGGCCGCCCGGCTCGCCGGCGTCCATCCCCAGACCCTGCGCATCTACGAGCGCAAGGGGCTCATCCGGCCGTACCGGACCCCCGGTGGCACGCGCCGCTATTCACAGGCCGACATCGACCGGCTCGCCGAGATCCAACGCCTCACCGCGGCGGGGGTGAACCTGGAGGGGGTCCGCCGGATCCTCGAACTCGAGGAGGAGAACCGCCGCCTGCGCAGCCGGCTCGCCCGGTTTCGGCGACTCCTCACCGAGGCCGAGGAGCGCATCGGCGGCGAACCGCGCTCGGCGGTGATCGAGGTGGGTCTCGTCCGGCGCCGTCACCTCCCCGCGCTCCGACGCGAGAGCCCGCTGTGACCCGGCGAGGCGAACGCTCCCGGCGCGAACTTACCGGACCCTTGGCGACGTCTTAGCGACGCCTTAACCGCGTCTCCCCCACCCTGATACCGGGCAGGACAGCATCGGTGGCCCGGCCCCCGGGCCGCCGAGAGGCCAGGAAACGCTGCTCCGACCGGAAGGGGAGACCGCACATGAACGAGCCCAGGTCCCGCCAGACCCGCAACGCCAAGGCCGGCGGACGCAACTTCACCGCGTCCTTCCTCATCGGCCTGCTCCTCGTGCCACTGAGCGCCGTGGCCGCGGTGGCCGTCGTCGGCACCGGCACGACGACCACGGCCGCGCCCGACGCCGCCGCCGTGCCGGAGCGCACGACCCTCCCGCCGATGACGACGACGTCCACCGTCGCCCTCCCGACCACCGCGACCGTCCCCGAGGCGGCGGCCACCGTCGGGCCCGACGATCTCGCCATCGCCTGCGGCGCCGAAGGTCTCGCCCTAGTCGAGAAGGAGGCGGCGGGCGTCATCTCCCCCCTCGAGCAGGCCGCCCTCGACGCCCTCCGGGCGATCTGCGAGGCGGCCGGCTCGGCCCTGCCCGGGCCTCCCGCCCCGCCACCGGTGGTGCGGACCGTGAGGAGGACCGTGGCGGCGGCACCCTCGACGGCGGCCCCCGCCCCCTCGGCGCCGACCGCCGCGGCCCCCCGGCGCGGCCGGGAGCACGAGGAGGAGCGCCGCGGTGAGCACGAGGACGAGCGCGAGGACGACTGAGGCCGTTGCCGGGGGGGCCGGACGCGGTGGTCCGACCCCCCGGCCCCCCCGACTCGAGACATCGAGAGG
>CAZPAV010000010.1:45920-63752 GCA_964584755.1 uncultured Acidimicrobiaceae bacterium | reverse complement strand
CACCGGACGGCCCGCCCCGCCCGTGCCGGGGCCGGCCGCGGCGGGCGGCAGGGGCGGCCCGCAGCGAGTGCGCGCCGCGGCGGCGCGTGGGGGGCCGCGCAGGGACCGAACTGGCGGAAGCCTCCGCCCCCCCGATCCGGCCGCGGTCGCCGCCGCCGTCTCGCTGCTGGCGACCGCGCACCGGCCGGTCGTCTACGCCGGAGGAGGAGTCGTGCACGCCGCGGCGTCCGCGGAGCTCCTCGCCCTGGCGGAGCGAACCCGGACCCCCGTCGTGACGACCCTCATGGGACGGGGGTGCTTCCCCGACGACCACCCGCTGGCGCTCGGCATGCCGGGGATGCATGGCCGGTACGTGGCGACGACCGCGCTCCAGCGCGCCGACCTCCTCCTCGCCGTCGGCGCCCGCTTCGACGACCGCGTCACCGGCGATCCGGCGACGTTCGCCCCGCGGGCCCGGGTCGTCCACGTCGACGTCGACCCGAGCGAGATCGGGAAGGTGCGTGTACCGGAGGTCGCCGTCGTCGGCGACGCGCGCGACGTGCTCTCCCGGATGCTCGAGGTCTGGGGATCGCGTCCCGCGCCGGAGCGGGCCCGATGGCTCGGGACGCTGCGGCGATGGGCACGGGAGCGACCGCTCCGCTACACGCAGACGGCGGACGGTCCCATCAAGCCCCAGTTCGTCGTCGAGGAGCTCCACCGCCTCACCGGAGGGGAGGCGATCGTCGTCGCCGGCGTGGGACAGCACCAGATGTGGACCTCCCAGTTCTGGCGCTTCCGACGGCCTCGGTCGTGGATCAACTCGGGGGGTCTGGGGACGATGGGATTTGCCCTCCCGGCGGCCATCGGGGCCAAGGTGGGGCGACCCGACGAGCTCGTGTACGCCATCGACGGCGACGGCTGCTTCCAGATGACCATGCAGGAGCTCCTCACCGCCACCCACGAGCGGATCCCGGTCAAGCTCGCTGTGTTGAACAACCGGCACTACGGCATGGTCAAGCAGTGGCAGGAGCTGTTCTACCGGGGTCGTCTCTCCTCGGTCCACCTCGGGGACCGGTGGCCCGACTACGTCGGCCTGGCGCGGTCCATGGGGTGCGTCGCCCTGCGGGCCGAGACCCCCGAGGAGGTGGAGACGGTCATCGCGGCGTCCCTGGCGGTCGACGACCGTCCCGTCCTCGTCGAGTTCGTCGTCGACCCGGACGAGATGCTGTGGCCGATGGTGGTCGCCGGGGGGAGCAACGACCGGATCCTCACCGGGCCCGCCGACCTCGTCGCCGGATGAGCCGCGGTCACCCGTCGAGGACGTCCTGATCCCGGTACGTCTCGACGATGAGGTTCGCGGTGCGCTCCAGGTCCCGACGGAGCAGGCCCGCCGCCGCGTCGGGATCCCCCGCTTCGATCGCGTCGAGGATCTGCCCGTGCAGATCGGCGGGCTCGTCGAGGAAGGGCTGGAGCCGGGCCGCCAGACGGCGGTACCGTTCGGTGTGGCTCCACAGGATCTCGATGAGATGAACGAGCCACGGGGACTCCGACCGGTCGTACAGCCCGAAGTGCACCTGCCGATGCAGGCCGTAGAACTTCCGGTTCTCCCGGCGCACGCCCTCCACCATGGCCTCCCGCACCCGCCGCACCTCGGCGAGTGCCTCGGCGTCGAGGCGGGGCCAGGCGCGGCGCAGGGCCTCGACCTCGAGGACGATGCGCGTGGCGTAGACGTCCCGCAGGTCGTCGAGGGAGATGGGGGCGACGCGAGCGCCCTTGTTCGGGATGCTCGCCACGAGCCGCTCCACCTCGAGCTTGCGCATCGCCTCCCTGATGGGGATGAGGCTCACGCCGAAGGCGTCGGTGAGCTCCGAGTGCCGCAACGGGGTCCCGGGCGGGTACTCACCGTCGATGATCGCCTCGCGCAGCCGGCGGTACGTCGCCTCCACCCGGCTCGCCGGCAGGGCGTCGGCATGCTGTTGGCTGGATCGAACCAAGCCGCTACCTCGGTATGGCGTACGCTGCGGGCGGACGCTAGCACACCCCCGGTTCTTCTCGGGGTTGGGCCCGCCCATCTGATGTTATAAGATACCGCCCACCGGGCCCACGGAGAACGACACGCATGGAGTTCCACTCCGCATCGACACTGGACGAGGCACTCGACCTCCTCGACGCGGCCGGGGACGAGACCGTCGTCCTCGCCGGAGGCACGGACGTCGTCCTCCAGTACCGCCGCGGCGAGATCGCGCCGACTCGACTCCTCCACATCGAACGGATCCCCGGTCTGGCCGACGTCACCGCCAACGGCGCGATCCGCATCGGCGCCCTCGTCACCCATCGGACCGCCGCGAGCGCCCCGACGATCCGGAGCCGGCTCCCGGCCCTCGCCGAGGCCGCGGGCGCCGTCGGCGGATGGCAGACCCAGGAGGTCGGAACCATCGTCGGCAACGTCTGCAACGCCTCCCCTGCCGCCGACACCGTCCCGGCCCTGCTGGTGGCCGACACCCGCGTCGAGCTCACGGCGCGACATGGGCACCGGAGGCTCCCCCTGGCCGAGTTCGTCCTGGGGCGACGCCGCACGGCGCGTGCCCCCGAGGAGCTCGTCACCGCACTCGAGATGGAGCCCCTGCCTCCCCGATCCGCCGAGACGTACCTGAAGGTCGGCCCCCGCAGCCGCATGGAGGTCGCCGTGGTGGGACTCGCCCTCCGCCTGAGCTTCGCCGAGGACGCAACGACCGTGGCCGCCGCCCGGATCGCCGCCTGCTCCGTCGCGCCGGCGCCGTTCCGGGCCGGAGACGCCGAGGCCGCCCTCGTCGGTTCACGCCTCGAGCCCGAGGCGGTGGCCGAGGCGGGTCGACTCCTCGCCGCCGCCGCCCGGCCCATCGACGACCAGCGGGCCACGGCCGCGTACCGCCGGCGGGTCCTCGGTCCCCTCCTGGCGCGAGCCGTCGACGTCTGCAGGACCCGGGTACGGGGAGGCTGACGAGATGGAGCTCCGTCTCTCCGTGAACGGCCGGGAACACCACCTCGACGTGGAACCGGGCACGACGCTCCTCGCGGTGCTCCGCGACCACCTGGAGCTGACCGGGACCAAGGAGGGGTGCGCGGAGGGCGAGTGCGGCGCCTGCACCGTGCTCCTCGACGGCCGGCCCGTCGACTCCTGCATCTTCATGGCCCACGCCGCGGACGGGCGAGCGGTCACGACGATCGAGGGGATCACCGCACCCGGGGCCGACCTGTCGCCGCTCCAGGCGGCCATGGCCCGCCTCGGCGCCGTGCAGTGCGGCTTCTGCACCCCCGGATTCGTCGTCACCCTCACCGCGCTGCTGAGGGAGAGCCCCCGCCCCGACGCCGACGAGGTCCGCCAGGCGCTCGCGGGGAACCTGTGTCGCTGCACGGGGTACGGTCAGCTCGTCGCCGCCGCCCTCGAGGCCACGGGAGTGGCGCCATGAGCCTCATCGGTGCCCGCACCGCCCGAGGCGACGCCCCGGTCAAGCTGCGCGGCGAGGCCCGGTACACCGTCGATCTCGCCTTCCCCGGCATGCTGCATGCCCGCATCCTGCGCTCCCCGGTGGCGCGCGGCCGCATCCTCCGCCTCGACACGGACCGGGCGCGGCAGGTCGCCGGCGTCCACGCCGTTCTCACCGCCGCGGACGCACCTCGCCATCGCCACGGCCTCGCCATCCGGGATCAGCGCATCTTCGCCTCCGAGCACCTCCACTACGAGGGAGAGCCCATCGCCGCGGTCGCCGCCGAGTCGGACCGGGCGGCGCGCGCCGCGCTCGCCGCCATCGAGCTCGAGATCCGCCCCGAGGATCCCGTCGTCGACCTGGACGCCGCGGTCGCGCCCGACGCCCCGCTCGTCCATCCCGACTGGGAAGGGTTCGAGCCGGTCGGCGAGGACTTCCCGCGTCACGGGAACGTCTGCGCCGAGACCGTGTCCGAGCCCGCCGGCGTCGACGAGGCCTTCGCCGCCGCCGACCTCGTCGTCGAGGACGAGTACCACACCGGACGGCAGTACCAGGCGCATCTGGAACCCAAGGCGGTCGTGGCCGTCTACGAGTCGGGTCGCTACACGATCCACGTCTCCCACCAGTACCCGTTCAACGTGCGTGACCGGCTCGCCATGGCGCTCGGCGTCCCCCCCGGTGCGATCCGCGTCGTGGGACATCACATCGGCGGCGGCTTCGGAGCCCGACTCGACCTCGGCGTCGAGCCGTACGCCGCGCTCCTCGCCCGGGCCACCGGCCGGCCCGTGAAGCTCGTCCAGGACCGCGGCGAGGACCTCGTCACCGCCGCCTGCCGGGACAACGCGGTGGTCCGCATCCGTTCCGCGGTGAGCCGCGAGGGCCGCATCCTCGGACGTGAGATGGACGTGCTGTTCGACTCGGGAGCCGCCGCCGGCGACGGACCGTACCTCGCCTCCATCCCGCTCCTCCTCGCCGGAGGCGTGTACCGGGTCGGCCCCACCCGGGTGCGGACCCGCTGCGTCTACACGAACACCGCTCCCACCGGGGCCTTCCGGGGGGTGAACGGGACCTACCTCGTCTTCGCCCTGGAACGGCACATGGAGCACATCGCCCGCCGGCTCGGAGCGGATCCGCGGGCGTTCCGCGTGAGGTCGCTCATGGGGGACGGCGACACCCTCCTCAACGGCCAGGTCCTCCCGGACGCCTCCATCCTCGGCGAGGCGTTCGCCGCGGTGGAGCGCACTGCGCCGTGGGACCGGGTGGGTCGCGCCCCCCTGCGGGGACGTGGACTCGCCGCCTGCGTCTGGCTCACGAACCCCATGCCCGGCTCGGCCGTCCTCAAGCTCAACGAGGACGGCACGCTCGGCGTCGTGACCGGCGCCACGGAGAACGGCTCGGGCGCCGTGGCGATGGGTCTGACCCAGATCGCCGCCGAGCAGCTCCAGATCCCCCCCGAGTCGGTGATCGTCTCCATGCCCGACACCGACGCCGCGCCGTACGACGCCGGTTCGCAGGGGTCCCGCACCACCCACGTGGTGGGGAACGCGATCGCCCTCGCCGCCGCTGACCTCCGCGAGCAGATCTTCACGGTCGCGGCGGAGCTGCTGGAGGCGGCGCCGGCCGATCTCCGGCTCGTCGATGGTGCCGTCGGTGTCCGCGGCGCCCCGGGAGCCACGGTGAGCCTCGCCGAGGTGGCCCGCGCCGCGACCTTCTCCGGACGGGCACTCACCGCGACCGGCTCGTACGCCACGCCGCAGCCTCGCTACGACCCCACCTGCGCCACCGGCCTCCTCTTCCCGACCTTCCCGACACCCACGTACCACGTCCACCTCGCCGAGGTGGAGGTCGACCCGGTGACGGGTGCCGTCCACGTGCTCCGGTACGTCGTGGCCCAGGAGGTGGGGCGGGTCATCAACCCCGAAGGCGTGCGCGGCCAGATCCAGGGCGGCGTCACCCAGGGCCTCGGCTACGCCCTGTACGAGCACCTCGAGATCGGGACCGACGGGCGGTATCGACAGCGGACGCTGAGCACCTATCGACTCCCCGTCGCGCCCGACGTCCCCGAGGTGGAGACGATCCTCCTCGAGCACCCCGATCCGGCGGGGCCGTTCGGTGCCAAGGGGGTCGCCGAACCGCCTATCGTGCCCGTGGCCGCCGCGATCGCCAACGCGGTGGCCGACGCGGTGGAGGCACCCATCGACCGGCTGCCGATCACGCCCGAGGTCGTCCTCGAGGCCCTCGAGCGGGGGCGTCGGTGAGCCGGGTCCACATCGGGATCGACGTCGGCGGTACGAACACCGACGCGGTGGTCGTGGCCGGTCGCCAGGTCCGGGCCACGGCGAAGCGCCCGACGACCCCCGACGTCACCACGGGCATCGTCGCCGCCCTCGAGGATCTCCTCCGCGGCGGGCTCGACCCCGGCGACGTGGCGGCGGTGATGATCGGCACGACCCACTTCGTGAACGCGTTCGTTCAGGCGCGCGAGCTCCTCCCCACCGCCGTGGTGCGTCTCTGTGGCACCGCCACCCGGGCGCTCCCCCCCATGACCGACTGGCCCGCCCACCTCGCCCGCAGCGTCACCGGCCGGGTCTTCCTCGTCGCCGGAGGCCACGAGTACGACGGTCGGGAGATCGCCTCCGTCGACCCCGAGGAGCTGGCGTGTGTCGCCGACGAGATCCTCGCCGCCGGCCTGCGGACGGTGGCCATCACCTCGGTGTTCTCCCCGGTGAACGACGCACACGAGATCCGGGCCGCCGAGATCCTCGCCGCCGCCCTGCCCGGGGTCGACGTGAGCATCTCCTCCGAGATCGGGAGGATCGGCCTCCTGGAGCGGGAGAACGCCACCATCGTCAACGCGGCGCTGCGCGGCCTCGCCGGCCGCATCGTCGCCGCCCTGGAGGAGGCGGTGGGGCGCTTCGGGATCGAGGCCCCCGTGTATCTCAGCCAGAACGACGGGACCCTCATGCAGGCCGACCACGTGGGACGGTACCCGGTGGCGACCTTCGCCTCGGGCCCCACGAACTCCATGCGCGGCGCCGCCTTCCTCTCCGCACAGGCAGACTGCGCCGTGGTCGACATCGGCGGAACGACGACCGACATCGGCGTCCTGCGTCACGGCTTCCCCCGCGAGGCATCCCTGGCGGTCGAGATCGGCGGGATCCGCACGAACTTCCGCATGCCCGACGTCCTCTCCCTCGGGATCGGCGGCGGCTCCCTCGTCCGCGCCGACGGCGAGGTCACGGTCGGACCCGACTCGGTCGGTTTCCGCCTCACCGAGGAGGCTCTCGTCTTCGGCGGGGCGACGCTCACGGCCACCGACGTCGCCGTCGCCGCGGGTCTCGCCGAGATCGGGGATCCGGAACGGGTTCGTCATCTCGACCGTGGTGTCGTGCGCGACGCGCTCGCCCGTATCCGGCACGATCTCGCCGAGGCCCTCGACCGCATGAAGCTCGACCGGGGCCCGGTCCCGGTGGTGGTCGTGGGCGGAGGGAGCATCCTCCTCGACGACACCCTGCCCGGGGCGTCCGCCGTGGTCCGCCCCGAGCACTTTCCGGTGGCGAACGCCATCGGCGCGGCGATCGCCCAGGTGGGCGGCCAGATCGATCGCATCGTCTCCCTCGCCACCACACCCCGGGAGCACGCCCTCGAGCAGGCCCGGCGGGACGCGCGGGAACGCTGTCTCGAGGCGGGCGCGCTCCCCGAGAGCGTACGCATCGTCGAGGTGGAGGAGGTTCCGCTCGCGTACCTCCCCTCGAACGCCGTGCGTCTCAAGGTGAAGGCCGTGGGCGACCTCGATGGAGGGCATCGTGTGGTTGCTGACTGAGGATCGTCTCGAGGCCCTCGTCATCGGCGCCGCGGTGCTCGGCACCGGAGGCGGCGGCGACCCGTACGTCGGCCGGCTCATGGCCCGCCGCGCCCTCGCCGAGCACGGGCCGGTCACGGTGCTCGACCCCGCGGAGCTCCCCGACGACGCCCTCTGCGCGATGTCGGCCGTCATGGGGGCGCCCACGGTCCTCGTCGAGAAGCTCCCCGGCGGCGAAGAGCAACTCCGGGCCTTCCGCAGCCTCGAGGCCCGCCTGGGACGAACCATCACCCACGTCATCTGCGCCGAGGTCGGCGGGCTCAACTCGACCCTCCCGGTGGTCGCCGCCGCCCGCACCGGGCTTCCGCTCGTGGACGCCGACGCCATGGGGCGCGCCTTCCCCGAGATCCAGATGAGCACCCCCACCCTGTACGGGATCGGGGCCACCCCCATGGCCCTCGCCGACGACAAGGGGAACACGGTCGTCATCGAGGCCGCCGACAATCACTGGACCGAGCGGCTCGCCCGCTCCATCACCATCGACATGGGGGCGGCGGCCTTCATCGCGCTCTACGTCCAGACGGGAGCGCAGGTCAAGGAGGCGATGATCGCCGGTTCCCTTCGCTTCGCCGAGGAGATCGGCATGGCGGTCCTGCGCGCCCGGGCCGACAAACGCGACCCGGTCGCCGCCCTCCTCGAGAGGACCGGGGGCGTCCGTCTCTTCCGAGGCAAGGTCGTCGACGTCGCGCGCCGCACCGAGGCGGGCTTCGCCCGGGGGCACGTCCTCGTCGAAGGGTTCGGTCCCGATGCCGGCGCCACCTTGCGGATCGAGTTCCAGAACGAGAACCTGGTGGCGCGCCGCGACGGCGAGGTGGTGGCGACGGTGCCGGACCTCATCACCGTCCTCGACGCCGAGAGCGCCGAACCGGTGACGACCGAGGAGCTGCGATACGGCTTCCGCGTGGTCGTCGTCGGCATGCCGTGCGACCGCCGTTGGCGGACCGCGGCGGGGCTCGACCTCGTCGGCCCCCGGTACTTCGGCTACGACCTCGAGTACGTCCCCGTCGAGCTCCTGGCCCAACACCGTGGAGGCACGCCATGACGACACTCCCCCTCGCCGACAGGACCGCCCTCGTGACGGCGTCGTCCCGGAATCTCGGTGCGGCGATCGCGCGCCAGCTCGCCCGGCAGGGCGCCCGCGTCGTCGTCCAGTACCACCGGTCCCGCGCGCAGGCCGAGGCCCTCGTGGAGGAGCTGCGCGCCACGACGGGTCTGCCCCACGAGCTCATCTCCGGTGACGTCACCACCGGCGCGGGGGCGCGCGCCCTCGCCGAGGCGGCGCTGGCCACCACCGGCCGCATCGACGTCCTCGTCAACAACGCCGGCCCCTTCTCCATGGTCCCCTTCACCGAGCTCGCCGAGGAGGAGTGGGACCGGGTGTGGGACGCCAACGTCAAGGCCGCCTTCGTGTGCACGCAGGTCGTCGCGCCCGGGATGCGCGCCGCCGGCTGGGGTCGCATCGTGAACATCTCCGCCGGCTCCGCGTACCTGCGCAACCACTCCATCTACACCCTCGCCAAGCGGGCCCTCATCACCCTCACCGAGGAGCTGGCGCTCGAGCTGGGCCCGGAGATCACGGTGAACGCGGTCGCCCCGGGCCAGATCGCCGAGTCGGCCGAGGACATCGCCGAGTTCGATCCCACCTTCGTCGCCCGTGCCCTCGACCGCACCCCGCTGGGTCGCCTCGTCCGGCGCGACGAGGTCGCCGCCATCGTCGCCGAGCTGTGCGGTCCGCGTTGCGCCATGGTGACGGGCGCCACCATCCCCGTCGACGGCGGCTGGCGCCTCAACCGCTTCTGAGCGCTCGGGACCACCGCGGGCACGGCTCGTCCCCACCGGCTTGCCCCCCGCCCGCACAGATGTTATAAATCAGGAGCCAGGGAGTCTCCGCGAGGCGGAGAGCATCGAGGAGGGCGCGAATCATGAAACGACGAAACCCAACCAATCTCAGGCGTCACGCGGCGGCCGTACTCGTCGTCGCGTTCCTCCTGCTGGTCACCGCGTGCAGCAGCGCCGGGACGACCACCACGACGGCGCCTCCGGCAGCCACCACCACCACGGCCGGCGGCACGGCCACCACGGCGGGCGGGGGTGCGAGCACCACCGCGGCGCCGGCCGCGGAGAAGCCGAAGATGGTCGTGGCGTTGAGCGACACCCCCAACCTCGTGGAGCTGCACACGTTCCGCACGACGTCCGCCTACGCCGTCACCAAGGCCCTCTACGAGCCGCTCCTGCGCCAGAAGCTGACGCCGGACGCCTCCGGGCTCCTCATGGGGAGCCCTACGGAGTACGAGGGACTCGGCGCGGAGAGCTTCGACATCGAGACGACCGCCGACGGAGGCATGAAGGGGACGTTCCACCTGCGCACCGACGCCAAGTTCCCGGACGGAACGCCCGTGACCGCCGAGGACTACAAGTACACCTTCGATCGCACCATCGAGGGCCCCGGCTACATCGGCCTGCTGCTCCCCTTCATCGGGATCGACTCGACGGACCAGATCAAGGTGCTCGACGACCACACCCTCGAGATCACCACGAAGGTGCAGAGCCCCCTGTTCCGTCGCTTCATGACGTTCCAGGTGTTCGGCGCGATCGAGAAGAAGGTCGCCGACGAGCACGCCACGACCGACGACCCGTGGACGTTCCAGTACTTCAACGACCACGCCGCCGGCTCCGGGCCGTTCATGCTCGAGGAGTTCAACCCCGATCAGCAGGTCGTCCTCGCCCCGAACCCCGAGTACTGGGACGCGGCGAGCGTCGCGAACAGCGGAGTCGTGATCCGCACCGTGCCCGACGCCAACCAGCGGGCCCTGCTCGTGCGCAACGGTGAGCTCGACCTCGTCACCGGCATCCCGGCACGGCTCCTCAAGGACATGGTGAACGACCCGAACGTCAAGGTGTACCGCGCCCCCAGCTCCGGGGTCGTGTACCTGGCGATGAACGAGACGATCTCGCCCATGGACAACGTCGACCTGCGGCGGGCCATCGTGAAGGCCGTGCCCTACGACGCGCTCATCGATCAGGTCATGTTCGGATTCGCCCAGCCCGCCCGTGGGGTGGTGACGACGAGCATGGAGACGTACGACCCCCAGATCGGCGGCCGGTACACGACGGACCTCGACGGAGCCAAGGCCGCGCTCGCGGCGTCGGGCCTGCAGAACGTCACTCTCGAGCTCGGCGTCCGCCAGTCCCGGCAGGAGGACCAGGACGCGGCGGTCCTCATCCAGGACAGCCTGCGCCAGATCGGGATCAACGTCGACGTCCAGGTGCTGCCCGACGCCGACTTCGCGGACAAGATCAACAACAACGAGCTGCCGCTCTTCATCCACGACTGGTACTCGTGGGGTGAGGATCCCTTCTACCAGATGAAGTTCCTCACCACCTGCGGCCAGTTCGTCAACTACGCACGCTTCTGCAACGAGGACTACGACGCCCTCGTCCAGCAGGGGACGTTCACACTCGATCCGGCACAGCGGGCGGACCTCTCCTCGCAGGCCCAGCAGATCTTCTACGATCAGGCCGTGTGGGCTCCGCTCTGGTCCGCCGACCGGACCGTCGTCACGGGGAAGTGCGTGACCGGCGTCGATCGGGACTTCACCCTGGTGCCAGGGTTCGAGTACCTGACGAAGACGGACAGTTGCTGACCGGAAGCGACACGTCGTCACCGGCGGAGGGTGCGCAGCTTGCATGACGCAGGCGGTGCACCCTCCGCGCACCGACCCATGAGGTGATCAGCGTGCCGACGTATCTCGCCAAACGCTTCCTCAGCTCGGTCCTCACGGTCGCGGGCATCGTCGTTGTCGTCTTCCTCATCGTTCGGGTCCTCCCCGGTGACGCCGCCGCGGTCCGCGCCGGACCGTACGCGAGCGAGGAGAAGATCGCCCAGATCCGCACCGAGTACGGCCTCGACCAACCGCTGGGAGTCCAGTTCGTGCACTACGTCGCCGGGGTGGCCCGGGGTGATCTCGGGACGTCCATCCGGACCAACCAGTCCGTCACGGCCGAGCTCCTGGAGCGCCTCCCCGCCTCGCTGGAACTGGCCTTCTACGCGGTGCTCGTCGCCGCGCTCATCGGCATTCCCTTCGGGATCGCCGCCGCGGCCCGGCGCGGGAGCTGGCTGGACCTGGCGGCCCGGGTGTTCGCCGTCGTCGGCTCCTCCATGGCGCTGTTCTGGCTCGGCCTCCTGCTCATCTACTTCCTCTTCTTCCGCCTGCGCTGGTTCCCCGGACCCATCGACCGCCTCTCGGTGGCGACGCCGCCGCCGCCACGCCTCACCGGCTTCTACACGCTCGACGCGCTCGTGCACGGACAGTTCGGGACCATGCTCGAGGCCTTCCGCTACCTCGCCCTGCCCGTCCTCACCCTGGGGTTCGTGCTGGCGGCACCCATCCTGAAGATGGTGCGCTCCTCCATGATGGAGGTGCTCACCTCCGACTACGTCAGGACGGCACACGCCCTGGGCGTCCCCCGTCGCGAGATCCTCCTGCGTGACGGCTTCCGGAACGCGCTCCTCCCGGTGACCACCGCGATCGGCATCGTGTTCGGGTACATGCTCGGCGGGAACATCATCGTCGAGTTCCTCTTCGCCTGGCCGGGGGTGGGTCGCTACGCCTACAACGCGATCCAGGTGAACGACCTCGAGGCGCTCCAGGGCTTCGTCATCATGGTCGGGGTGCTCTACCTCGTCCTCAACCTCATCATCGACCTCGTCTACTCCGCCATCGATCCACGTATTCGCCTGGGGAAGAAGGTGGCGAGGTGACCGCGGGAGGGTTCGCACGCCGCCCCGAGGGTGATCCGCGGCGGGAGGAGACGACCGACGTCCCGGCGGTCGCGCCCCGCGGCTCGCTGCTGCGACGCAAGCCGCTCTTCGTCACCGGGGCGGTCATCCTGACCCTCTACCTCCTCCTGGCCACCCTCGGTCCGCTGTTCGTCACCGACCCGCTCCGGACGAACCCCGGCGCGGCCCACCTGGGGCCCTCGCTGCTCCACCTCTTCGGGACCGACAAGTTCGGACGCGACGTCTTCGCCCGTGCGGTGTTCTCGGCACGCCTCGACCTCGTCGTGGGCATCACCATCGCCATCGTCGCCATGGTCGTCGGCTCGGCGATCGGCATCGTGTCGGGGTACTGGGGCGGGATCGTCGACGAGGTCATCATGCGCCTCACCGACGTCCTCCTCGCCTTCCCCGGCTTCGTGCTGGCGCTCATCCTCGTCGCCGCCCTCGCCAACAGCATCCCCAACGTCATGATCGCGGTGACGGTGGCGTTCGTCCCCTACTTCATCCGTCTCACCCGGGCCCAGGTGCTCGCCGAGCGGGAGCTCGAGTACGTGGACGGGGCCCGCCTCGCCGGAAACCGGCCGTGGCGGATCGCGTTCCGGCACGTCATGCCGAACGCGCTCGGGCCCTCGTTCGTCCAGGCGACGCTCGTCGCCGGCTGGGCGATCCTCACCGTCGCTGGACTGGCGTTCCTCGGCGTGGGGATCCGACCCCCGACCGCCGAGTGGGGGGTCATGGTGGCCGAGGGTGCGCCCGAGATCATCACCGGTCAGTGGTGGACGGCCCTCTTCCCGGGCGGCATGATCGTGCTGGCCGTGATGGCCTTCCACTTCATCGGTGACGAGTTCGGCGGGAGCGAGCTGTGAGCCTGCTCGAGGTCGCGGGCCTGCGCGTCGGGGTGGCACACGACCCGGATCTCATCCTGCGCGACGTCGGGTTCCACGTCGACGCCGGGGAGATCGTCGGTCTCGTCGGGGAGTCCGGATCGGGCAAGACGATGGCGGCGCTCGCGGTCATGGGGATCCTCCCCGCCGGGATCGAGCTGCGCGGCGGCAGCGTCGTCCTCGCCGGCCGGCAACTCGCCCTCTCCGACACCCACACCATTCGGCGCACCGCCGGCGAGATGACGATGATCTTCCAGCAGCCCCTCGCCGCGCTCAACCCCACGATGCGGGTCGGGCGCCAGATCGCACGGGTCCTCCGACTCAATCAGGGCATCCCGCGGCGTCAGGCCCAGGAGGTCGCCGTCGAGATGCTCGGCCACGTCGGGATCCCCGGCGCCCGGCGGGTGGCACGGGCGTACCCCCACCAGCTCTCGGGAGGCATGGCCCAGCGGGTCATGATCGCCATGGCGCTGGCGTGCCGCCCCCGGATCCTCATCGCCGACGAGCCCACGACCGCCCTCGACGTGACGATCCAGGCCCAGATCTTCGATCTCATCAGGGCCCTCGTGGCCGAGACCGGATGCGGTGTGCTCCTCATCACCCACGACCTCGGTGCGGTGGCCGAGATGTGCCAGCGGGTGACGGTGCTCTACGGCGGCCAGGTGATGGAGACCGGAGCCACCGACGCGGTCTTCCACCACGCCGTCCACCCCTACACGAGGTTCCTCCTCGACGCGGTTCGGGAGGAGCCCGACCCCGCGGTCGCGGAGAAGGGCGTCGACTTCACCCTGGGCGGCTGCCGCTTCGCGCATCGCTGCCCCCGGGCCTTCGCCGCCTGCGGGCGGTTCCCCCCGCTCGTCGAGGTCGCTCCGGGCCGACACGCCGCCTGTTTCCTCTCCGATCTGGGAGCCGAGATTGCCTCTCCTTGAGATCCAGGACCTGCACAAGACGTACGGCCGGGGAAAGACCGCGGTCCCGGCGGTGCGCGGCGTCGATCTCGCCATCGACGCGGGGGAGACGCTGGGGCTGGTCGGGGAGTCGGGGTGCGGCAAGACCACCCTCGGGCGCATCGTGGTGGGTCTCGACGTCCCCAGCGGCGGCACCATCCTCTTCGACGGGGAGCCCCTCGACGGGAAGCTCTCCGACCCGGCGTACCGGCGCCGCATCCAGATGGTGTTCCAGCATCCCGCCCAGTCGCTCAATCGCCGCTTCCGCGTCTCCGCCACGCTCGCCGAGCCGCCCCGCCTGCTGGCGGGCGTGCCCCGCGAGGAGGTCGACCGGAAGATCGACGAGGTCCTCGGGATGGTGGGGCTCGGTGCCGAGTACCGCTCGCGCCGCACCGGCGAGCTCTCGGGCGGCCAGCAGCAGAGGGTGGCGATCGCACGGGCCTTGATGCCCGATCCGGAGCTCGTCGTCCTCGACGAGCCCACCTCGAGTCTCGACCAGTCGGTGCGGGGCCGGGTGGTGGCCCACCTGCGGTCGATCCAGGATGCTCGTGGCGTCGCCTACCTGTTCATCAGCCACGACCTGTCGACGGTGCGGCGCATCGCACATCGGGTGGCGGTCATGTATCTGGGTCGGATCGTGGAGATCGCCTCCACCGAGGCGATCTTCGAGGATCCCCGCCATCCGTACACGGCGGCGCTCCTCTCCGCGGTGCCGTCGCTCGATCCCGACGAGCGGCGGGAGCGGATCGTGCTCCCCGGGGAGACACCGAGCCCCCGCGAGCTCCCCGTCGGCTGTTCCTTCCAGGACCGCTGCCCCCTCGTCCACGATCGCTGTCGTCGAGAGGCGCCCACCCTGGAGCTCCTCCCCGAGGGCCGTCGCGTCGAGTGCTTCGCCGCGGTGGCGGCCGCCTCCGAGACCCCCTGAGGCGACGCGACCCGCGACGGACCCGGACCGGGACGACGGTACGGCGCGATCCGTGTATTCTCGTTATCCATGGAATATGGAATGATCGTGTGCCTCCGGCACCGCCAGCGAGGAGGGAGACCATGAACGTGCTCGTGATCGTCAACGACCCCCCGTACGGCACGGAGCGGGCCTACAACGCCCTCCGTCTCGCCCGGGAGCTCGTCCGTCGCGAGGAGAGCGGCGTCGCGGTCTTCCTCATCGGCGACGCCGTCGGCTGCGCCGTCGCCGGGCAACGGGTCCCCAAGGGGTACTACGACCTCGAGCGGATGGTGAGCTCCGTCGTGCGCCGGGGGGGACGGGTCGGCTGCTGCGGGACCTGCCTCGACGCCCGCGGCATCGCCGAGACGATGCTCGTGGAGGGGGTACGGCGCTCCACCATGGCGGAGCTCGCCGACTGGACCCTGGCGGCGGACCGGGTGGTGACGTTCTGATGCCCCGATACCGACGCCGATGAGCACCGCCACACCCCCCGTGCCTCCACGAGGGCCGGCCCCCGTGGATCCGACGCTCCCTCCCGCGCGACGCCTACTCGCCGTCTGCGCCCACCCCGACGACGAGTCCTTCGGCCTGGGGGCCGTCCTCGCCGCCTTCGCGGACGCCGGGACCGAGACCCGTGTGCTGTGCCTCACCCATGGAGAGGCGTCGACGCTGGGGACCGGCGGTGCCGATCTCGCCGCCGTCCGCGCCGCGGAGCTGCGCGCCGCCGCGGAGGTGCTGGGAGTCCGCCAGGTCGACCTCCTCGACCATCCCGACGGCGGCCTCGCCTCCCTCCCCCTCGAGGTCCTCGCCGCCGAGGTCGCCGGCGCCGCCGGCGGCGTCGACACCTTCCTCGTCTTCGACGAGGGTGGGGTGAGCGGCCACCCCGATCATGACCAGGCCACCCGAGCCACACTCGCCGCCGCGCTCCCCCGCGCCGTCCCCGTCCTCGCCTGGGCGCTTCCCGCCGCGATCGCCGAAGCCCTCAACGCCGAGCTCGGCACGGGCTTCGTGGGTCGAGACGACGGCGAGCTCGACCTCGCGCTGCACGTCGATCGCACCCGTCAGCTCGCCGCGATCGCCTGTCACGCCAGTCAGGCCACCGACAACGTGGTCCTCCGCCGGCGCCTCGCGCTCCAGGGCGACCGCGAGTACCTGCGGGTCCTGGGGCACCGGCCGCGACAGGAAGGGCCGTCCGCCTCCTGAGCGGACCCCGAGCCGGCCGCCGCGTCGACTCAAGAATCGCCCCGCCTCCTGCCGATGATATCGGTAGCCGTCCAGAGAGAGTCGCCCCATGATGAGCACGTCCTTCCTCGCCGACGTTCGCGGCGGCGGCGTCCGCCGCGTTCTCGCCCTGTCCGTCGCGTTCGCCCTCGTGGGCCCGGTCGCCCTCGGCGCCCGGCCCGCGGCGGCCGCGAACCGCTCCGACGACGCCCGTATCACGGTCATCGTCCGTGAGCTCCCCGGCGCGGGCGACGCGCCCGAGGAGCTCGTCGAACGCCTCGGCGGTGAGGTCACGAGAGAGCTCGCGATCATCGACGGGTTCGTCGCCTCCCTCCCCGAGAGCGCCGTCGTCGCCCTCGCCTCCGGGCCCGGGGTCCGCTCCGTCACCCGCGACAGTGAGCTCCATCTCGCCGGGGACACCGCGGCCGACGCCGCCGACCGCCGGCGCTCCGACGATGAGAGGCGGGACCGCGCGAAGGAGCGCCCCCGTCCCTGGCCCGAGGAGGACGACCGTTCCATCGACGCCGGATCCCTGGTGAGGATCGACGCCGAGGTCCTGCGGGCGACGACGTACTGGAAGCGGGGCTTCACCGGCGCAGGCATCGGGGTGGCGCTGATCGACTCCGGCGTGGCGCCGGTCGCCGGGCTGACGACTCGGGGGAAGGTCGTCAACGGCCCGGACCTCTCCTTCGACTCCCAGTCCGAGGCGCTCCGCTACCTCGATCTGTACGGCCACGGGACGCACCTCGCCGGCATCATCGCCGGGCGGGATCGGCACCTCCCCCGCCACCCCAAGCGCAAGGACCTCGACCGGTACTTCGTGGGGGTCGCTCCCGGGGCGAGGATCCTCAACGTGAAGGTGGCCGACGCGACCGGGGCCGCGGACGTCTCGCAGGTCATCGCGGCGATCGACTGGGTGGTGCAGCATCGCAACGACCACGGCATGAACATCCGGGTCATCAACCTCGCCTTCGGGACGGACGGTACCCAGGACTACCGGATCGACCCACTCGCCTACGCGGTCGAGATGGCGTGGCGCAAGGGCATCGTGGTGGTCGTCGCCGGCGGGAACGACGGGAACGCGCATCCACTGCGGGACCCGGCGTACGACCCCTTCGTCATCGCGGTCGGTGCCGATGACGCCAAGGGCACGCGTCGCACCTCCGACGACGTGATCCCCGCCTTCTCCAACTGCGGCTCCGGCGACCGGACGGTCGACGTGCTCGCCCCCGGCCAGTCGATCGTGAGCCTGCGGGTCCCCGGCTCCTTCGCCGACGTGAGCTTCCCCGGCGCCGCGGTGGGTGATCGGTTCTTCAGGGGAACCGGAACGTCTCAGGCCGCGGCGGTCGTCTCCGGCGCGGTGGCGCTCATCCTCCAGCAGCGTCCCGATCTCACCCCCGACCAGGTGAAGGCGCTGCTCATGGCCACGGCCCGTCCCTTGCGCGGCACCTCCTCCTCGTGCCAGGGTGCCGGGATCATCGACCTCGGCGCCGCGTTCGGAGCGCCGACGCCCGACGTCGTCCAGACCTGGGAGCCGGCCACCGGCGTCGGATCCCTCGAGGCGGCCCGCGGGTCCTTCCACGTGATCCGCGACGGCGTGGCGCTCGTCGGAGAACAGGACATCTTCGGGAACCCGTGGGACGGGGCCTCGTGGTCGGGCGCCTCCTGGTCCGGCGCCTCCTGGAACGGCGGTACCTGGAACGGGGCCTCCTGGAGCGGCGCCTCCTGGTCGGGCGCCTCCTGGTC
>CAZPAV010000010.1:0-45820 GCA_964584755.1 uncultured Acidimicrobiaceae bacterium | reverse complement strand
CGGCGCCTCCTGGAGCGGCGCCTCCTGGAGCGGCGCCTCCTGGAGCGGCGCCTCCTGGTCCGGCGCCTCCTGGTCGTCCGTGTGGGGGAACTGACCCCCGTCACCGGCGGCACGCCCGCGGAGGGAGGACGGTGAGCGAACGCCGCCCCGAGGAGCCCACTCCCCCGACCCGGCCGCTACGCGGTCGGGGTCGCGTGTGGGCCCTCACGACCGGAGTCGCCGTCGTGGCCGTGGCGCTCGCCTGGACGATCCGCGACCTGCCGTCTCTCGACACGCCGCGCCACTTCTCCCCGTGGCTGTTCGTCCCCCTCGTCTATCTGGCCGAGGTAACGGTCGTTCACCTCCAGTTCCGACGCGACGCCCACTCCTTCTCCATGAGCGAGGTCCCCCTCGTCCTCGGTCTCTTCTTCACCTCCCCCGTCGGCCTCGTGGGCGCGCAGCTCCTCGGGAACGCCCTCGCGCTCGGAATCAACCGGCGTCAGACCCCCGTCAAGCTCGCCTTCAACCTCAGCCAGTTCACGCTCCAATCCATCGTCGCCATCGTCGTGTTCCGCACCGTCCTCGGAGCGGGAGACCCGCTCGGTCCCGCGGGCTGGATCGGTGCGCTCGCAGCGATGGAGATGGCGGTCGTGATCGCCAACATCCTCATCAACGCGGCGATCCACCTCTCCGGAGGTCGCATCGACCGGACCGAGCAGCGGAGGGTCCTCGAGCTCGGCGCCATCGCGGCGGTGATGAACGCCAGCATGGGGCTCGTCGCGGTGACGGTGGTCTGGACCCAGCCGGGCACGGTCTGGGCCGCCGCGGTCCCCCCCATCGTCCTCTTCCTCTCCTACCGCGCCTACGTCACCCAGCAGCAGGAGCACCGCCGCCTCCGTTCGTTGTACGAGGCGACACGGGCCCTGCACCGCTCGCCACAGATCGAGGCGGCGCTCCTCGCCGCCGTCGAGCAGGCCCGCTCCATGTTCGACGCCGAACGTGCCGAGATCCTCATCTTCCCCGAGGACGCGGCCGGTACCGGCTACCGCACCGTCGCCGGTCCCGGCGACCTCCGCAGCTCCATGGAGCCGGTCGCGCCGGCCGTCGCCAGCGACGAGCCCTGGGGCGAGACGCTCCGGACCGGACGGGCACGTCTTCTCCTCCACGACCCTTCGGGTCGGCCCCGCCGTCGCAAGAACCCTCGCGACGCCATGGTGGCGCCCGTCGCCGCGCCCGAGGGGATCAACGGTGTGATGCTCGTCCAGGAGCCCCTCGGCGACGTCCGCACCTTCACCACCGGCGACCTCCGCTTCCTCGAGACGCTCGCGAGCCAGGTGAGCGTCTCGCTGGAGAACGGGCGCCTCGAGGACTCCCTGGCGCAGCTCACCCGCCTCAAGGAGGATCTCCAGCACCGGGCGCTCCACGACACCCTGACCGGCCTGGCGAATCGGACGCTCCTGCGTCAGAAGCTCGCCGAGGCGATCACCGCCGTCGACGCCGGAGAGCAACAGGCCGCGGTGATGTTCCTCGATCTCGACGACTTCAAGGCCGTCAACGACACGCTCGGCCATCAGGCCGGAGACGAGCTGCTCGTGGCCGTCGCCCAACGGCTCCTCTCCGCCTGCCGTCCGCACGACACCGTCGCCCGGCTGGGTGGCGACGAGTTCGCCGTCCTCCTCGAGCACCTCTCCGACCCGGAGGACGTCACCCGGGTCGCCGAGCGCATCACCGAATCCCTCCGCAAGCCGTTCCCGGTGTTCCACCGGCAGGTCACGACACAGGCGAGCCTCGGCATCGCGCTCGTCGAACCCGGCCAGGACCCCGACGAGCTCATGCGCCAGGCCGACCAGGCGATGTACGCCGCCAAGGGCCATCGCAAGGGCTCCTACCGTGTGTTCGAGGCGGGCATCGGGGCCTCCTTCGCACGCGGCGTCGCCGTGCGGACCGAGCTGGAGCGGGCCATCGCGTCGGACGAGCTGGTGCTCCACTACCAGCCGGTGGTGCGTCTCGCCACGGGCGAGCTCGCCGGCCTGGAGGCGCTCGTGCGGTGGCGCCACCCCGAGCGGGGGCTCGTCCCACCGGACGAGTTCATCCCCGTGGCCGAGGACACGGGGCTCATCGTCCCCCTCGGTCGCCGGGTCCTCCGAGAGGCCTGCCATCAGGCGGAACGGTGGTGCCGGAACCTCGTCGGCCCCGACTTCTTCGTGTCGGTGAACCTCTCGCCCCGGGAGCTCGCCGAGCCCGACGTCGTCGCCCAGGTGGGCGCCGCCGTGGCGGAAGCCGGCCTCGACGCCCGCGCGCTCGTCGTCGAGATCACGGAGAACCTCTCCATGCAGCCCTTCGCCGACGTCCTCGAGGGTCTGCGGGACCTCGGGACGAGGATCGCCCTCGACGACTTCGGGACCGGCTACTCCTCCCTCGCCTACCTCGAGCGGCTCCCCATCGACATCGTGAAGATCGACCGCTCCTTCATCGAGCGGCTGAGCGGGCGCGAGGCGTCCCCGCTCACCCGTATGGTCGTCGAGATCGGTGACGCCCTCGGCCTCGACACCATCGCCGAGGGCATCGAGACGCGGGAGCAGCTCCACCTCCTCCGCGAGCTCGGCTGTCCCCTCGGTCAGGGGTTCCTCTTCGCCCGGCCCATGCCCCCGGCAGAGGTGGAGACGCTGCTGCGCGCCCTCGCCTCCGGCACGAGGCTGCTGCCCACCGGTCCCCGCCTCCGGCCGCGACCCGGGACGACCGTTCCCCGGCCGGAGGCGGTCTCGGGCTGACCCCCTGGGGTCGCCGTCACACCCTGCGGTAGGCCCGAACCGCCACGGGGACCGCCACGACGACGATGCCCGCGATCCACACCAGGGAGAGCGCGACCGTGCCCGACAGGGAGGTCCCGGTCGGGAGAGCGCCGGCGCCGAGGACGAGGCCCCGGATGGCGTTCGTGAGCACCGTGATCGGCTGGTGATCGGCGAACGCCCGGAGCCAGGCGGGCATCGTCTGGGTGGGTACGAAGACCGAGCTGGCGAACACGAGGGGGAAGACGGGGAGGAACACCGCCGACTGCGTGGCCTCGGGGTTCTTCACGAGGAGGCCGATCGTCGCCATCACCCAGGAGAGGGCGTAGGCGAAGGCGAGGGTGAGGGCGAGGCCACCGAGGAGGCCGAGGACGCTCGTCTGGTAGCGGAACCCGATGAGGAACCCGATGACGAGCATGAGGGAGATGACGAAGGCGCTCCGAAGGAGGTCGGCGAGGGTCCGGCCGGCGAGGACGGCGGAGCGGGCGATGGGCAGGGATCGGAAGCGATCGATGACCCCCCCGGCGAGGTCCTCGGTGAGCCCGATGGCGGTCTGGCCCGATCCGAAGACGGCGACCTGGACGAGGAGGCCCGGGATGAGCCAGTTGATGTACCGGCCACCGGCCGCCGCCGGGAGCGCCAGGCCGATCGCTCCGCCGAAGACGTAGTTGAAGAGGACGAGGAACATGACCGGCTGCACGGTGGCGAAGAGGAGGAGCTGCGGCAGACGGAGGTTGCGCAGGAGGTTGCGCCTCGTGATGACCGCGGTGTGACGCAGACCCTGCAGGGGGGTGACCCGTCCGGAGAGCGTCGCGGTGCTCATGGCCGCCTCCGTGCCCCCACCGGCCGGGGGCGTCGCCGCGTGGCGCGGGCCTGCTCCGCCTCGGCGACGGAGTGGCCGGTGAGAGCGAGGAACACGTCGTCGAGCGCCGGTCGATGGAGGCCGAGGTCCTCGGGGACGATCCCGACGGCGTCGAGGCGACGCACGACCTCGGCGAGCGTGTCGGGTCCCTGGAGGGCCGCGACGGTGATGGTGCCGGTGGCCGGATCGAGCCGGGGCTCCTCGTCGTCGAGGCCGGTGAGGAGGGCTCGGACCCGTTCCCGGTCCTCGACCCGGGGTCGGACCGCGACGAGCGCGCCCCCGACGCGGTCCTTGAGCTGCGCGGCGGTCCCCTCGGCGACGAGCCGACCCTCGTCGATGACGCCGATCCGGTCGGCGAGGCGATCGGCCTCGTCGAGGTACTGGGTCGTGAGGAGGATCGTCGACCCCTCGGCGACGAACTCCTCGATGAGGCCCCACAGGTCGAGCCGGCTCCGGGGGTCGAGGCCGGTGGTGGGCTCGTCGAGGAAGAGCACCTCGGGCCGGCCCACGAGGGAGGCGGCGAGATCGAGCCGCCGTTTCATCCCGCCCGAGTACGTGCGGACGAGGCGGTCGGCGGCGGCGGCGAGGCCGATGCGCTCGAGGACCTCCCCCGCTCGCCGCCGCGCCTCCCGATTCGAGAGGCCGTAGAGGCGGCCGACCATCTCGACGTTCTCGCGTCCCGTCTGATAGCCGTCGACGGCGGCGAACTGTCCGGCGAGTCCGATGCGGCGCCGCACCGCGCCCGGGTCGCCCGTCACGTCGATCCCGGCGACCGTCACCCGGCCCTCGTCGGGACGGAGTAGGGTCGCCGCCACGCGGATGAACGTCGTCTTGCCCGCCCCGTTGGGACCGAGCAGGCCGTAGACGATACCGGAGGCGATCTCGAGGCTGAGACCGTCGAGGGCTCGGGTCGGGCCGAACCGCTTCCCGACACGCTCGGCGCGGACGATGGGCGTCATGGCTCCTGCTCCTCGGAGATGGGAAGCGGGAGTATACTTGATTGATAGCAAACATTGACCTTTCACAAGGAGATGCTCGTCGGGTGACGCCGGGACCGCCGGTGCTGCGGGAGGTGATCGGCCTCCTCCACGAGCTCGGGATGCGGGCCCGGGCTCAGGCCCACGCCCGCCTCGTCGCCCACGGCCTGACCCTCCCGATGGCGATCACGCTGCGGCTCCTCGACCGGCCGATGGCCATGGGGGAGCTCGCCGACCGGCTCGCCTGCGACGCCTCCTACATGACCGGCATCGCCGACCGTCTCGAGGCGAAGGGGCTCGTGGAGCGCCGCGCCGACCCGAGCGACCGCCGGATCCGCCAGCTCGCCCTCACCGCGGAAGGGGCGCGTTTTCGTCGGGAGATGGCCGATGCCCTCACCGCGGGCGCCGGCGGCCTCGCCGCCCTCACCACCGAGGAGCTGCACGCGCTCGCCCGGCTCCTCCGCAAGGCCCTCGACGCCGAGGTCTGAGCACCCTTGCGGGACCGCCGCCCCCGCCGGCTACTCGTACACCTTCTCCGCCGCGGCGTCGGCGCCGGCCGCGTCCCGCTCCCAGTCCCGCCACGGTGGACGCCGGCCGTGACGCTCGGCGTACTCCCGGTACCACTCATGGGCGATGATCATGCTCATCACCTCGTTCGTCCCGGTCCAGATGGAGGCCAGCCGCAGGTCGCGGTAGTGACGCTCGACGGGGAAGACGGAGGTGTACCCGATCCCGCCCATCACCTGCATGGCGTTGTGGACGACCTTCTGACACGCCTCGGTGACGAACTTCTTCGTCTCGGAGATGTAGCGCCGGGTCCGGCCCGGGTCCTCCCCCGCGTCGACCGCCAGCGCCGTCGTGTACACCATCGACCGGGCCGCGTCGAGGAGCATCGAGGCCTCGGCGACCTGGAAGCTCACCCCCTGGAACTCGTTGATCCTTCGGCCGAACGCCTTCCGCCGCGTCGTGTACCCCCCCGCCACCTCGAGCGCGGCCCGGGCCGGTCCGATGGTCATGGCCGCCGTTCCGAGACGCTCGGGGATCATCATCGTGTTGAAGACCTCGACCCCCGCGTCGACCTCGCCGACGACGTTCTCCCGGGGAACCTCCACCCCGTCGAAGACCACCCGTGCCGCGCCGCCGCCTCGCGAGCCCATGAGGTGGTAGAGGTACTCGACCCGCACCCCGGGTCCCCGGTCGACGATGAAGGCGGTGATGCCCCGATGCGGCTCCACCTCCGGGTTCGTCCGGGCGTAGACGAGGAAGAAGTCGGCCGCCTCGGCGCCGACGATGAACCGCTTCTGGCCATCGAGCACGAAGTGGTCACCGCGGTCGACGGCGGTCGTCGTCGTCCCGAAGAAGTCGGATCCGCCGCGCGGCTCGGTGAGCGCCTCGGCCGCGAAGAGCTCGCCGCGCAGCAGCGGGGCGACGTAGCGCTCCTTCTGGGCGTCGGTGCCGTGACGGATGATGGCGTCGCAGACGAGCTCGGCCCCCACACCGAAGGTGCAGGCGAAGATGTACCCGAGTGTGCCCACCTCCTCCATGACCATGCAGGTGCTCACCCAGTCGAGGCCCCGTCCGCCCCATCGCTCGGGATGACGACATCCGAGGAGGTGGCGGCGGCCGGCCTCCCGGAGGAACGCCTCGGGGAAGTGGAGCTCGTCGCGGTCCATCGCGACGATCATGTCCCGTGGCACCCAGCGCACGAGGTCACGGACCTCCGCGCGCAGTTGCCGCCGTTCGTCGTTCAGCAGGAAGTCGTACATCGTTGCCTCCGGCTCGCTACGGCCCGTCCCGGCTCGCTACGGTCCACGGTACCGGTCCGTCTCCGAGCGATGGAATCCGCCGGCGCTCCCCGTACGGCCCGGCGACGTGCCGGCATCAGGTGGTCTCACGAACGGCGCCCAACTGGCGCCCGGTGGGCTCCGCTCAGCAGAACCAGGGCTCGGTGAGTCGGGGGCCCGGGGCCGCCGTCACCGGCGGCGGCGGGCCCATTCCCGCCGCAGCGAAGATCTCGCGGCGCATCTCCGCCAGGGTCTCCTCCGGAGCTCGCCCCGGGTCCCGAGCCACGATCTCGGCGAGGCGCCGGGCGAGGGCGTCGACCTCGGGGTCCGCCGCGTGCCAGCGCCAACCCAGCGTCTCGGGGTCGTAGCCGTCGAGGTACGGGAGGAGGTCGGGGACGTCGAGGAGGAGGGAACCGTCGGGGACGAGGAGACGCAGGGAGAGTTGGATCGGGTCGACGTCGAGCCGATGGACGTCGAGGAAGGTCACGATGTCGACGAGGTCCTCGAGGCTCGTCCACGGCGTGAAGGGGAGCCAGGTCGGACGGACGTCGACGCCGCAGGACCGCAGGCGATCGACCGCGGCGGCCTCGTCGGCGACGGTGTGTCCCTTGTCGAGGAGGGCGAGGATGCGGTCGTTCGTCGTCTCGAACGCCGAGACGACGAAGAGCAGACCCTGGGCCGCCAGCTCCTCCCAGAGGTCGGCGTGGCGCAGGATGAGCTCGACCTTGGCGGTGACGTCGAAGGTGAGCCCGGGGAAGCGCTCGTGCAGGGCGCGCACGACACGCCGCGAGTGGTGAGGGCCGTTGAGGAAGTCCGGGTCGCCGAAGGTCACGTGCTCGGCACCCATGGCGACGAGTCGGGCGACGTCGGCCACGACGACCTCCTCGGGTACGACCCGGAATCGTCCGTCGTACACCGTCGGCACGGGACAGTGGCGGCAGCGGTGCCGGCACCCGCGGCTCGCCTCCACGTACCCCACGATGCGCCGCTCCCCGAAGGCCTCGAGGTGGGCGTACCGGTCGAGTTCGGGGAGACCGGCGCGGGAGGGCAGGTGCGCCGGGCTCCGTCCGAGCTCGGTGACGGCGCCCGGCTCCGCCGCTCCCCGCTCGAGCGCGTCGACCCACGCCAGCAGGGCCGGTTCGTACTCCCCCGCGACGAGCCGGTCGGCGACGACGCCGAGCGTCCGGGCCTCCCCGACCCGGGCGTATCCGCCGTACAGGCAGATGGGGAGCTGGGGGCGCCGCGCCCGGATCCCGGCCGCGACCTCCACGGCGAGACGCATCGCGGTGTGCATCGGGACCGAGAGAGCCACCGCCTCCGCCCATCCGAGGAGCGACGGCTCCAACGGGTCGAGGGCGAGGTCGACGGCGCGGACGTCGTGGCCGGCGGCGAGCAGGGCCGCGGCCGGCGACGCGAGGTGGAGCGGCTGATGACCGAGCTCGTAGGTGGAGAGGAGGAGCACCCGCATGGAGGCGCCATCGTACGTCCACCCCGGTCGCCAGGAGGAACCCGGCGTCTCCCGCACCCACCGGAGCGGACCGGGACCGCTACCGGCGGGACGCGCCCGCCAGCAGGGCCCCGAGTCGTTCGATCTCGTCGAGACGGTCGGCGACGAACCGGTCGGCGATCGTGACGAGCGCGGATAGCCGCTCGTCGGAGGCGTCGTCCATGCCGAAGTCGGTGTCGTCGGGCAGCACCGGCTGGAGGCGGACGTAGTCGTCGCCGAGCAGGTCGCGTAACAGACGGTCGTACGTCTCCTCCTGCCCCGCCTGGGCGGCCCTCATGAGCCGTTCGCCGAGCGCGACCCAGTTGCGGCGCGCGAAGTCGTCGGCGGCGCGATCCGGCGACCCGAGGCGGCGGCCCGTTCCGAGGGAGACGAGGAGGATCCGATCGGCCGGTCGGCCGCGAGCGGTCGCGTGACGGCGGGCCTCGGCGTAGCCGACGAGGGACGCCACGTTGGCGAACACGCCGCCGTCGAGCAGCACGACCTGCCTTCCGCCCCAGTTCACCGTCATCGGGGGGAAGAACGTCGGCGCGGCGGTGGCGGCCCGCGCCGCGACCGCCATGGGCAGGTCGAAGGCGGCGTCGGCGGCCGCGTCGACGGACCGCAGATGGACGGGTCGATCGCGGAGCGCATCGAAGGCGGTCACGACGATCGGCGTGATCGCGTCGCTCAGTCTGGTGTCGCCGAAGAAGTCGACGAGCGCCGCCTCGTAGGGCTCGGGCGAGTACCGGGCGTTGCCGCGGTCCCGGTGGCGGCCGGTCGCGGCGAGCCCGGTCCTCGCCATCGTCGCCACGAGCCTCCTGGCGTCGGCGACGGCGTGGGGCATGGACATGTCGCTGCCGGGGAAGATCTCGCCCTTGTGCCCGGCGAGGAGTCGGGTGGCGGAGTCGGGAGTGTGGGCGGGAGCGCCGTCAGGCCCGGGCATGGTCAGGGCCAGGGCGGCGAGTCCGCCGATCGAGGTTCCGACGAGGAGGTCGAACAGCTCGGCGACCGGCCGGCCCGAGGCGGCCTCGAGGGCGGCGAGGACGCGCGCCGGGATGATGCCGCGCACGCCTCCCCCGTCGATGGCCAGCACCCGCCAGGCATCGACCGCCTGGGGTCGGGACGCCACGACGCGCCGCTCCGCCGCAGGCGCGGCAGGCGAGTCCCTGCCCGCGCCACCCGGGCCCGCGTCGCCGCGAGCAGCGGCGGCACGCACTCGTTCGACACGACGACTACGGACGTCCACTCCGGGACACCCTCCGTTCGAGGGCGGCGCTCCGCGCCGCACCCTACCGCGGTGAGGCCGCCACCCTCGGGAGACCTGGGTGCCCTCGAGCGGCGGTCCCCCCATCATTCGGAGTTCGACTGTGGTATGGTTTTTCGACCAATGGTCGACAACCGGCGGCGAGGCGCCCCATGATCCCCGAGCAGGACGAGCACCGGCTGATCCGCGAGTCGGTCGGAGCCATCGCCGCCGGCTTCGGGCACCGCTACTTCACCGAGAAGGCCCGCCGGGGAGAGCGCAGCCGGGAGCTCTGGCAGGCCATCGCCGATGCCGGCTTCGTCGGGGTGGCCATCCCGGAGGAGTACGGAGGCGGCGGCATGGGCATCACCGAGCTCACCGTGGTGATCGAGGAGTTGGGTCGCCACGGCTGTCCGCTCCTCATGCTCATCGTCTCCCCCGCCATCTGCGGATCGGTGATCACCGCCCACGGCACGAGCGAGCAGAAGCGGCGCTGGCTGCCGGCGATCGCCTCCGGAAGGGAGATCATGGCGTTCGCCATCACCGAGCCGGATGCCGGCTCGAACTCGCACCACATCGCCACGACCGCTCGGCGCACGGGTGACGGCTGGCGCATCGCCGGCGCGAAGACGTTCATCTCCGGCGTCGACGAGGCACGGTGGATCCTCGTCGTGGCCCGGACCGACCGCGACGAGGCGACCCGGCAGGGACGACTGTCGCTGTTCGTGGTACCCACCGACTCCCCCGGCCTCGAGGCGGACCCGATCCCCATGGAGCTCGTCGCCCCCGAACGGCAGTACACGCTGTTCTTCGACGACGTCACGGTGCCCGCCGACGCCCTCGTCGGCGAGGAGCACGACGGGCTCCGCGCCGTCTTCTCCGGCCTCAATCCGGAGCGGATCACCGGGGCCGCCGTGTGCAACGGCCTCTCCCGGTACGCCCTCGACAAGGCGGCGGCGTACGCCGGCGATCGCCAGGTGTGGGGCGTTCCGATCGGCGCCCACCAGGGGATCGCCCACCCCCTCGCCGAGTCCTACATCGACGTCCAGCTCGCCCGCCTGGCGACGTGGCGGGCGGCGGATCTCCACGATCGGGGAGGCGACCCTCGCGCCACCGGGGAAGCCGCCAACATCGCCAAGTTCGCCGCCGCGGAGGCCTTCTGTCGCGCCATGGACCAGGCCATCCAGACCCACGGCGGGAACGGGCTGAGCAGTGAGTACGGCCTGGCCGACCTGTGGTTCGTCGGGCGACTCCTCAAGACCGCTCCGATCAGCCGCGAGATGATCCTCAACTTCGTCGCCGCCCACTCGCTGCATCTCCCCCGGAGCTACTGATGGGCTCGACCCCGGCGGACCGACAGGAGCGACGGCACCGTGCCCGTCAGCGATCGATCCTGCACGCCGCGGCCGAGGAGTTCGCGCGCACCGGCTACGAGCGGACGACCCTCGAGCGGATCGGTGACCGCGTGGGCCTCTCCAAGGCGAGCCTGTACTACTACGTCGAGGGCAAGGAGCAGATCCTCGCCCAGCTCCTCGAGAACGTCGTGGACGACATCCTCCGGCGCATCGGCGACCGCAGCGACCCGGCGGAGGCGCTGCACCGTCTCATCGCGGCACACGTCGAGTTGGCGACCGCGAGCGCCGCGGGGAAGGTCCTCGTCCACAACCTCGACACCGTGGTCGGCAGCAAGGCGAGCGCCGCGGCCCGCCAGCGGTACATGGCGGCCATCGCGGCGATCGTCGAGGACGGCGTCGCCCGCGGCGACTTCGTACGCGTCTCCCCGCGGGTCGCGGTCCAGTTCATCATCGGCGCCCTCAACGCGGCGTGCCGGTGGTCGCCGCCCGAGGACGGCGACGACGTCCGGTCCCTCGTGGCACAGGTGAGACGGCTCGTCTTCGCGGGGATCGGGGCCGGGTCGTGACCACCCGCACCGCGTTCCGGGGTGAGCCGGCGATCGCCGCGGTGAGCGAGCTCGCCCCGGGAAGGTACCCCGAGCACGATCTCTGGGCGCTGCAGCGGCTCGCCGTCACGGAGTTCCTGCAGGAGCACCGTCTGGACCCCTCCCTCGTCGACGGGCTCCTCATCTCGCCCGGGATGATCGGGGACCACACCGACGTGTTCGCCCACGAGCGCTTCATCGACGAGCTGGGGCTCCGACCCCGGTTCGCCCTCACCATGAACGTCGGCGGCGCGACGTACGCCGCGATGGTCGGCCACGCGGCGCGGGCGATCGCCGACGGACTCGCCGACGCCGTGCTGTGCCTCGGGGCCGGGAAGTTCCCCAAGGTCGGCGCCGGCGGCGGGACGGTGATGGCGAAGGACGTCAGCGACCCCGACTTCGAGTACCCCTACGGGTCGTTCATCCCCGCGCTGTACGCGCTGGCCGCCACGCGGCACATGCACGATCGAGGGACCTCGCCGGAGGAGCTCGCCGCGGTCGCCGTGTCGAGCCGTGCCTGGGCCTTGCTGCACCCGCAGGCGATCATGCGCACCGCGGGACCCATCACCGTCGACGACGTCCTCTCCTCCCGGTACGTCGCCGAGCCCTTCCACCTCCTCGACTGCTCCGTCCCGTGTGAGGGGGGCGCCGTGTTCCTCGTCGCCCGGGCCGGCATCGCGTACGACCTGGTCGAGCAACCGGCCTTCGTCCTCGGGTACGGCGAGTACCACGACCACGGCGCGGTCTCCCACTCGTCCGACTTCTCCCGGATGGGCGTGGGCCGGGCCGCCCGGGCCGCGTTCGCCATGGCGGATCTCGGGCCGGGTGACGTCCGCGTCGCCGAGCTCTACGACGCCTTCACCATCAATCCGATCCTCATCCTCGAGGAGGTCGGCCTCGCCGAGCCCGGACGAGGAGGGCATTGGTTCCGGACGGGCCGCACGGCACCGGGTGGCGACCTGCCGGTCAACACCTACGGCGGGCTCCTGTCGTTCGGCCACACGGGCGACGCCTCCGGCATGTCGATGCTGATCGAGGGGGCCCGACAGGTCATGGGACTCGCCGGCGACCGCCAGGTCGACGCCGAGATCGCTCTGGTCCAGACCTACGGCGGCATGATGGCCGACCACGCCACCGTGCTGCTGGGGAGACCGACGTGAAGCCGGTCCCCGCCCTCACCGCCGCGACCGCCCCGTACTGGGAGGCGGCCGCCGCGGGCCGCTTCCTCCTCCCCTGGTGCCGGGACTGCGAGCGGTTCCATCACCATCCTCGTCCCTGGTGCCCACACTGCTGGTCGACGAATCTCGCATGGCGCGAACCGTCGGGCCGGGGACGGGTGGTCACCTACACCGTCGTGCACCAGCCCCCCTCACCCGAGTTCGACGTCCCGTACGTCCTCGCCGTCGTTCGCCTCGACGAGGGTCCGCGGCTCATGACGAACATCGTCGACGTCGACCCCGCGGAGGTACGGATCGACCTCCCCGTCGTGGTGACCTTCGAGCGTCGCGGCGCGTGCGCGCTCCCCCAGTTCCGGCCCCGACCATGAACTTCGCCGACGCCACCGCGTTCACCGTCGTCGGCCCCGCCGCGGAGGGCCGCCGCTGGGTGGGTCGGGAGGCGATCCACGACGCTCCCTACCCGATCAACGAGGCCCAGATCGGGTACTTCTGCGCCCTGGTGGAGGACGCCAACGAGAACTACTGGGATCGTCGCGCCTGTGAGCGTCGGTTCGGCACCCTCGTCTCGCCGCCGGCGATGCTCATGGTGTGGGCGTTCCCGACGCCCTGGCATCCGTCCGGCCCTCCCGAGCACGGACCGCTCCTGGCGCTGGAGGTGCCGCTCCCCGGGGCCACCCTCATCAACGTCGGCACCGACACGAGCTTCCACCGCCCCATGCGCGTCGGGCACCGGCTCACGTACCGAGAGCGCATCACCGACGTGTCCCCGGCCAAGGAGACCCGCCTCGGGCTCGGGCATTTCGTCACGACCGTGACCCAGGTCACCGACGACGAGGGGCTCCACGTCGCCACCCACGAGAACGTGCTCTTCCGATTCGACCCCGGAACCGCCCGGGCCGACCCCGCGGCGGTGCCGCCGGAACCCCACCCTGCCGGCCTCGACGAGCTCCCCACGGTCGTCATGCCGGTGACCCTCACCCGCTGCGTCCTCGACGCCGCGGCCACCCGTGACTTCTTCCCGGGGCACCACGACCGCGGGTACGCCCGGAGCCAAGGTGCCCGCGACGTCTACCTGAACACGATGTTCTATCACGGACTCGTGGACCGGATCGTGACCGACTGGCTCGGTCCGGACGCGTGGATCGCCCGCCGCCGGCTGCGCATGGTGGCTCCCGCCTGCGTCGGGGACGTCCTGCGGAGCTCCGGTCGGGTGGCCGGCGAGCACCCGAACCCGACGGACGCCTCCGTGGAGGTCGCGCTCCGCCTCGCCACGGAGCACGGCACCGTGGCGACGGCGCGGGTCTGGGTCGATCGCCGGGGTCGAGGCCATGGTCGCTGAACGGCCGCCGGGACGGATGTCGGGCATGCCTGCCGGGGACGACGCGGAGCAGCGGGCCGCCGCCGCCACACGGATCCGGGCCCTCTCCCACGCCCTGATGGGACACCGGGTGCCCGCGTCGGTGTTCGCGAGGATCATCGGGCTCGTCGACGACCTCATGCCCGAGATCGAGGCCTCGCCCGAGACCGACCCGGCACTGCCCCTCTTCTCCGACCCGGAGTTGCGCAAGGCGATCGAGGCCCGGGGCTTCGCGGCCCTCGTCGATGCCGGCCTCGATCCGGTGTTCGGCCACACGATCGTCTCCGGACCCGTCAACCCCATGGGGATCGCGGCGCGCTTCGAGCGGGACGGCGACGAGATCGTGACCCACGTCGTGCTCGGCAGGGCGTTCGAGGGAGCCCCGGGTCGGGCCCATGGCGGCATCGTCGCCGCCATCCTCGACGAGACCCTGGGTGCCGCCGCGGCGCTGCACGGGTTCCTCGCCTACACCGTGGAGCTGACGGTCGGCTACCTCCGGCCCACCCCGATCGGGGTCCCCGTCGAGTTCCGGGCCCACCTCGCCGCCCGGGAGGGTCGACGGCTGCACGTCGTCGGGCAGGGCCGTCGCGGTGACGAGGTCCTCACCGAGGCCCGCGGGATCTTCGTCCGCGCCCGCTCCTCCGACCTGCCCTGAGGGATCCCGGGGCCGGCGGTCAGTCTTCTCTCCGAAGTGCGGCGAGCGCCGCGTCGGCGTGGACCTCCATGTCGAGCTCGCTGCCGATCACGGCGACGATGCGGCGACCGGGCGCGATGACGAACGTCTTGCGCCGGTTGAAGAGCGGACCGGGGCGCTTGACGCCGTAGCGCCTGGCGATGGTCCGGTCGGGATCCGACAGGAGCGGGAAGTCCAGCTCGTACGCCGCGGCGAACTCGGCCTGCCGCGTCCGGTCGTCGGCGCTGATGCCGACGCGGCGTGCCCCGACGGCGGCGAACTCGGCGGCGAGGTCACGGAAATGGCAGGACTCCTTCGTGCACCCGGGGGTGAACGCCCTCGGATAGAAGAACAGCACGACGGGACCATCCGCCAGGAGCTCGGAGAGGCGGACGGTGGCGCCCGTCTGGTCCGTGGCGGTGAAGTCTGGGGCTTGATCGCCGACTCGCATGCCCCTCCCGGTGACGACGGGTCTCAGGACCTCGGGCTCGAGCACGAGGAACGAGCCGGGTCGCGTCGCGGGCGTGGCGCGTCGTGTGGAGCCTCCGGCCGTCGGGCCGGTGCCCGGTGACCTGCCCCGGACACCGGCACGGCGCACTCACCCGACGACGTCCGTCACGAGACCCTAACGGCCTCGATGTCGATGGAGATCTTCGCCTTCTTGCCGACCATCACGCCGCCCGTCTCGAGTGGCATGTTCCAGGTGAGATCCCAGTCGGAACGGTCGACCTCGGTCCAGGCGCTGAAGGCCACCCGTGGGTTGCCGTAGGGATCGACGATCCCGCCCCCGAACTCGAACTCGAGGGTGACGGGACGGGTCACGTCCTTGATGGTGAGCTCCCCGGTGAAACGGTGCCGATCCCCGGCGACCTCCACGCCGCTGCCCCGGAAGGTCATCTGCGGATGATGCTCCACGTCGAAGAAGTCGGCAGATCGAAGGTGCGCGTCGCGGTCCTCCGTCCCGGTCGAGACGCTCGCGGTGTCGATCGTCACCTCGACCGTCGAAGCCGCCGGGTCCTCGGCCACCTCGATCGTGCCCTGGGCGCTGCCGAAGGCGCCCCGCACCTTGGCGATCATCATGTGTCGCACCTCGAAGGTGATGGAGGTGTGGGTGGGGTCGATGCTCCAGGTGCCGGCCACCGGCACCTCCCGGCCGTCCACCGTCCGGGTCACCGCGAGGGGGGTCTCCGTCGTCATGTCTGCTTCCTTTCTGTCGCTTGCGGGTGTCTCGTTGCTCGAGGGAGCCGTGGGAGTGGTCCGTGCCGGCCGGGGCGCCGTTCAGGAGAACAGCGGTCCGGTGATGGTGAGGCCGAGGCCGGTGCCGACCGTCACGAAGAATCCGAACAGGGCGAGCGCGGCGCCGGCGAGGGAGAGGTCCTTGAGGAAGCTCGGCATCTCCATCTGCTGCTGCTGGCCGTCGAACCGCCAGAAGGGATGCATGAGGAAGGCGGTGGGCACGAGGAAGGCCACCAGCAGCAGCGCGCCGAGGTCCGCCCAGATCCCGGCGGCGACCATGACGCTGCCGACGAGGATGACCAGCCCGGAGAGCACCACGAGCGGCCTGGCAGGCCTCACGCCGAGAGACTCGGCGTACCCCGCCATGGCCTCGGTCCGGGTGAGATGGCCGAGGCCCGAGGCCACGAACAGCACGGCGAAGACGATGCGCCCGATCAGGATGACGACGTCCATGGTCGATCACGCCTCCCGTCTAGGTATGTTTCATAAGCGTACTTCCTGATCATAACTAAGTAACGATCGATAACCAACAACGGGTCGCCAGGCGGCTAACCTCGAGCGCACGAGGAGGCGAGGGGCGAGACGACGATGAGCGATGAAGCGGGCGGGTTCCCCCACAACCCCTACTGCCCCTACTTCCAGCGGACGGTCGAGCTGATCGGGCGCCGCTGGACCGCGAGCATCCTCCGCGCCCTCTTCGCCGGCGAGCAGCGTTTCACCGACATCGCCCGCACCGTGCCCGGCCTCTCCCACCGACTCCTCTCCGAGCGGCTCGACGAGCTGCGGGAAGCCGGGCTGGTGACGATCGAGCCGGGAACGAAGCACGGCACCTACCGTCTCACCGAACGCGGCGAGGACCTGCGCGAGGTCTTCCACGCCCTCGAGGCGTGGAACGCCCGCTGGTACGAGCCCGATCACGCCGAGGAGGTGCCGCTCGAGTCGTGACTCGCCGGCGGGGGGTACCGCCGCGCCGCGCTCCGCCGTGCCCCGGGCCGCTCAGTCGGGTACGGGGAGCACGAGCTCGAAGACGGACCGATCGTCGTCGTAGCGGTAGGTCAGGTCGCCTTCCATGAGTCGCGCGAGCGTCCGGGCGACGGACAGGCCGAGCCCGACCGACCCTGGCTGTCCCGGATGCGTCGCCGACCGACGGTAGGGCTCGAACACGGTTGCCCGGTCCTCTACCGGGATTCCGGGTCCGTCGTCACGAACCTGGAGGATCGCCTCCGATCCGTTGTGGTGGATGCGGACCTCGACGTGGTCGCCGCCGTACCGCGCGGCGTTCGTGAGCAGGTTCCTGAGGATCTGCCGGATCCGTCGCGGGTCGCCCCGAGCCATCGAGTCGCCCCGGATGTCGATCCGCCAGTCGGGCGGTGGCTGCCAGACCTCGAGGACCTTGGCGACCTCTGCGCGCAGGCTCACCGACACCCGGGAGACCACCAGTGTCCCGATGTCGGTGCGGGCGGCGACGAGCAGGTCCTCGACGATGTGGGAGATGTCCGAGGCGTGGGCGGCGATCGACCGGATCATCTCGTCTCGCTCGGCGGGCGAGAGCTTCGCCTCATCGTCCCGGAGCACCTCGGCGAACCCGACGACCGCGGTGAGGGGAGTGCGGATCTCGTGGCTGATCGAGGCGATGAGCTGGTCCTTGGAGCGGGCCAGCTCTTGGAGGCGCCGCTCCGCCGCCTTGCGCTCGGTGATGTCGCGGATGATCCCCATCGTGTCCACCGATCCGGGGATGGCGACGAAGCGCGCCTCACGGTCCCGGAGCGTTCCACCGATGGTGAGCTGGTACTCGATGTGTTGCGGCCGGCCCGAGATGTGCGCGAAGCGAGCAGCCGCGATCATCAGGCTCGCCAGCTCGATGGGGAGGACGTCGGCAAGCGGGCGTCCGAGGACCCGCTCCGCGGATTCGAAGACGCCTGGCGCGTTGGGAGGGTGATACTCGACGCACGTGCCGTCGGGGGCGAGCCGCAGGACCAGGTCCGGGACGGCTTCGAGCATGCTCCGGACGAGCGCCTCGCTCGTGGCCAGCTCGGCGGTACGCGCCTCGACCTGGGACTCGAGGGTTCGGTTCAGGACGGCGAGGTCGCGTGCCATCCGATCGAAGGCGGCCCCGAGCGCCCCCAACTCGTCGCTGCCGCCGATGTCGGCGCGCCGGCCGAAGTCCCCTCGCCCGAGGGCCTCGGCGGCCTCCGCGAGTCCGATGATGCGTCGCGCCAGACGCCGACCGAGGCTCCGGGCGACGAGGAGAGCGGCGGCGAAGATGAGGACGCCGAGGATGGCGAACCGCCACACCGCGGCCCGGGCGTCGTCCACGAGCTCGGTGCCGCGCGCCACGAGGTCCCCCATCAGCTCGTGCTGGATGGTCCCGATCGCGTCGATACGGGCGGAGGTCACGGCGAACCAGGCCTCTGGATCCAGCGACAGGTCGGCGGCGGTGAGCCGGGCGCGGGCGGCCCGCACGGGCGCGACCGGTACCACGTCGAGACGCCCCCGGTAGGTGGCTCGCACGTCGGAGGGGAAGTGGTGGCCGAAGGAGCGCAGCGAGGCCTGCTGGCGACCCACCAGCTCGTGCAGAAGCTCGCGGTCGCTCTGGTCCATCGCTCCCGTCAGCAGGATCCGCGACCCGAGGGTCCGTTCCTCGGCGGCTGCCGCCGTCGCCTCCGCCAGGTCGTGGAATCCCCCGTACAGGGCGGTGATCTGTGGATCGAGGTACGACAGCGACGCCACCCCGTCGACGACGGCGCCGAGCTCCTCGATGAGGGTCGAGTAGAACCTCTCGACCTCCGGCCAGGTCGCCTCGCGGTCGAGGACGCGCCGGCGCATGTCGCCGAGGCCCCCCAGGTCGGAGCGCAACCGGGGGTCGAACGGGAGGGCACCGGCCCGTCCGCCCTCGACCTCCTCGAGGGCCGCATCCGTTCTCGACCACTGCGTCCGCAGATCGGACGCACCGCGGGATCCCCCGCCCACCACGAACTCCATCGAGAGGCTCCCCTCCATCTCGATCTCGTCGGCGAGTCCGTCGACGTACGCGGCCTGACCGGCCTGCGCCACGAAGCGCTCCACGTTCCGGAGCCGGCCCATGCGCTCGGCGACATTCGCGCCCAGGAGGAGGATCAGGGCCACCAGGGGCACGGCGACCATGGCCACGAGCTTGGCGCCGATGCCCGGCCGACGCCTGGGAGGGGATGCGATTCCCCCGTCAACGAGAGTCCCCCCCCCCGGCGCTCGTCCTTGGCAGGTCGTTCATGGCATGCCACCCCTCGTGTCCCACAGTACTCCCATCGGCCCCGTCGCCTCCGGCTTGAGAACGCGGAGCGCGGGTGATCGCCTCGGTCTTGGATCCGGCGGTACGGGTCACGGCGAGGGCCTCGGGAGTCCGACCGCATCACCGTGGCCACCGGTGAGACGAGACATGTGGTTTTCCAGATGCGTCGAGTGCCGCCCTCTCTCCACTCCGACCGCGGGCCGCGCCTGCGGCGCAGTTGCCACCGGGGCCGAGTCAGCGCACCCCGGTCGGAGAGAGCGCCGTCTGGCCGGGGGCGCACATCGGGCACGCCTCCGGCCGGGAGAGCCGGGCGCGGAGCGCGGCCCGGCCCCGGCGGAGGCGAGCCTTCACCGCGTCGGTCGTCACCCCCAGGTACCGGGCGGTCTCCGCAGTGGAGAGGCCCATCCCGAGCCGCAACAGCACGACCTGTGCCTGGGACGGGGGGAGGACGCCGAGCGCGTGAGCGATCCGACATCCCACCACCGAGACCTCGAACGCGTGGTCGGGCTCCTCCGCAACGACGAGGCTCTCCAGGTCGGGGAGGGGTACCGAAGTGCGGCGTCGCCGCCGAATGTCGAGGCAGGTGTTGCGCGCCACCGAGTAGATCCAGGTGCCGATGGCGGCGTCGCCTCGAAAGCGCGGGAGGGACGCGACGATGCGGGTGGCGATCTCCTGCACCGCATCGTCGACCTCGACCGAGCGCAACATGCGATGGGCACAGCCGAGGAGCCTGCCGCGGTAGCGACGGTACAACTCGCCGACCCAGGCAGGGTCCTCGTAGCGGGCCAGCGCACCGAAGGCGGCGTCGTCGAGGTGCTCCCAGGCGGATCGGGCCGGTGACGTCATCTGGTAGAGAGATTAGCAGAACCGAATATCTGCTACCGGCACTCGGTGGTCCGTGCCCCTCCGCATACCGACACGTTTCGGTTCGCCGTCACACCTAAGGGGGGAACGAGGCGCGAGGACCCGCTACATGCGCGACCACCCGAACCCGGACTCCCCGAACACCCTCATCCTCAGTGGTGGTGGTAACCGGGGCGCCATCCAGGCCGGAGCCCTCCTCGCCCTCTTCGAACGCGGGTACCGCCCCGACCGCATCGTCGGGGTGTCGGTGGGGGCCCTCAACGGCGCGTTCCTGGCCTTCGACCCCGGCGTGGATCGAGTCCGGCGCCTGCTGTCGCTCTGGCGTCGACTCGACGGGCGGACGCTCTTCGGCGGCGGTTCGGAACTCCTGCGTGCCCTGGCCACGGTGTTCCTGCATCGCCGCGCCGAGTACTCCAACCGTGGCCTGCGCCGCCTGCTGGAACGTGAGCTGCCATCACGACGGTTCTCCGACACGGCCGTGGACCTGGTGGTCGTCGCCACCCACCTGGAGACGGGCCGGCCCCGGTATCTCGCCGAGGGGAACCTCGTCGACGCCGTGCTCGCCTCGGCCGCCGTGCCCCTGCGTCTTCCTCCCGTCGAGATCGCCGGAGAGCTCCTCGTCGACGGGGCGATCGCCGATCCCGTCCCCCTGGCGACGGCGATCGCCCTGGGGACACGACGAATCGTCGTCGTCGAGCCCGGCCATGCCTGCGCCTGCCCGCGGGTGTACGACGACGCCCTGTCGATCTTCAGCCAGTCGATCGCGATCATGGGCAGGAACCACCTCGAGGCCCGGATGGCCCGGGTCGCGCCGTCGGTCCCGGTCCTGTGGTTGGGCCTCACCTGCGCCGCGGCGATCCCGATGACCGACCTCTCCCGAACCGAGGAGATGATCACCTCCGGCTACGAGGAGGCGTCCTCTCTCCTCGACGCCGCAGACCCCGCCGTGTGGGGTGCGGCGTGACGGGAACGATCGCCCTCATCGTGGTGCTCGTGACCGCGATGTACGCGGTGAACGCCTGGAAGATCCGCATGGTCGCCGACGGTCACGCCTGGTGCGCGGCGTCGCTCGAGGCGGCCCAGGGGTTGCTCTTCGTGGTCGCGTTCCTGGGCGTCGTCGATCTCACCAATTCGATGGTGGGCGCCATCGCCTACGTCGTGGGGGCTTTCACCGGTACCGCGGCGGCGGTGGCCACGGGAGGACGAACCCTCCGCACCGAGTGTCGCTGCCTCCGTGAGCGGGACGGACCACCGGCGCCGGAGCCTGCGGCTCGCCCCACCTTGCACGTCATCGACGGTGGGGAACGCTGAATCGACCGTCGCATCTGCGACAGTCTTTGCTGCGGGAGCAGCGACCCTTCGGCGTGCCGATCGCCACCCAACGGTCACCACACGTCGAGGAGGTCGTCAATGTCGTGGTTCAGGAAGAAGGACCGATCGAACACCGCCGCCCCGAGCCGGGCAGGAGCGCCGGGCGCGCCAGACATGTCTCAGATGGTCCGCATGCTGGCCGGTGCCCCCCAGGAGCAGCGCGTCGCGATGCTCTCCGACCGCCTGACCGTGTTCGCCGGCCAGGACGCCGACCGGCGGGAACGGGGGATGCGCGCCATGCTCGTGGCGGCCCTCGCGCTCCCCGACGAGGAGTACCGGAAGATCGCGGCGGCCCGGCTCGAGGCGTTGGGAACCCTGCCGGAGACGGAGCGCATGGCGCTCATGCGCTCGCACGCCGCGATCGTCAAGGGGCTCGCTCCCGAGCAGCGAGCCCGCGAGATGGCGATCGTCTCCCGTCTCGTAGGCGCCATGCCCGAGCCCCGGCGCGCAGGGATGATGGGCATGATGCGCCAGCTCGGACTGACGGGAGAGTCGGGGTCATGACCACCGGCGCCCGCCTGCTGACCACCTATCTGGGTGTCCTCGCCGCGTTGCTCGTCTGGTGGCTGGCGCTCCTCGGAGCCGCGGATCGGGGGCCCTTGGAGCTGGTCATCGTCGCCTACGCGATCCCGGGTCTCACCCTCGCCGGTGTCTCGGCCTGGGCCCGGCGCAGGATCCCACGGTGACCGGCGTGGCCGTACTCGCCCTGGGCCTCATCGGAGCGGTGCTCACCCTCATGCTGTTCCCCTTCATGAGCCGAGACCGCTACCTCGATGCCCGACCGGTGACGTTCGTCGCAGGAGTGCTGTTCATGCCCCTCTTCGTGGCGATCGCGGTGTCCCTGCAAGCCGGCTGGACACGCCAGGTCACCGCCGTGGTCCTCGCGGCGCTCATGGCCGGCTTCTGGGCGTCGGCGGCGTGGCTGGTCCGCACCCCTCTCGCCGGCCGCTACGTCTCCGGCCTCACCTTCGGTCCTGGCCTGCAGTTCCGCCCCGACCTCATCCTGCCGGGCGGCGTGATGTTCGTGAAGGGCATCATCCTCAGCGGCGTCGGGATGATGATCGCCTTCCAGGACGGCTTTCGCCTCCCCACGTGGAACTGGTGGGGGTTCGTCCTCGCCTTCTTCGGCATCATCACCCTCATCCCGGCGCGCGGCATGGCGAAGATGCTCTTCCGCCGGGCCCGGTTCCTCGGCCGACCGGTTCCCTTCCAGGGCCTCGTCCGGTGGGTGTTGCTCGTGATCGGGATGGCCGTCCTCCTCTACGGGTTCCTGGCGGCGTTCATGGGCCGAACCCCCATCGTCGAGTTTCGCCCCCGTCGGGGGATGCTCCCCGCCGCAGCGGTGCTCGCCGTGGTGGCACTGGCCTCCTGGGGCCTCCGGGAGTGGTGGAAGTCGTCCCTCCCCGAGGGCCGGCACACCGCGGTGGGCCGCGCTCTCTCGAACCTCTGGCTCTATCTCTCGGCGCTCGTCTTCATGTACGGCGCGGTCCTGACGTTCATGGGCCGCTGGATGGTGCCCCACCTCGAGAGGAACCCCTGGGGTGTCGCCCTGGGCGGAGGCCTGCTGCTCGCCGGCGCCGCTCTCGTCGTCGGCCTGCGGTCGGCGGCGCTGACGGGCGAGCTGACCGGAACGATCCGGGTGATGGTGGGGCTGCTCGCCGACCTCGATCCGGAGCGCCGCCGGCACATGATGACGGCCCGGCTGACCGCGATGGCGAGGTACCCCACCGAGGTGTGCGCCTGGCACATGAGGACCATGGCGGAAGCCATCGACGACCTGCCCGCCGATCCGCGCCGCCGCCTCCTCGACGACCGGCAGGACGTCCTGCTCACCCTCCCCCGGAACGAACGACGAGCACTGATGCAGGCCATGGATCTGCTCGCCGTCGCCTGAGACGACCCGAGCGGAGCCGGCGCGTGCGACCACGGCGTGGCGACACGCGCAGAGGAGATCCGCCACCCAACGGTTCCCCGAGGAAAGGACCGCGAACGTGAACTGGATCCTCTGGCTCCTCTGGTGGTCCGTCATCGGCGTCCCCAGCCTGCTCCTCGTGGCCGACCGCATCCTCGACGCCGACTCCTCGAAGGTGATCCGCCGGTTCGGCCTCCTCTACGTCCTGGGGTCGCTGCTCGTCGCTGCGACGACCGCGGCGCTGGCGCCGCACTTGCTGGAGCTCGTCGCCTGGGGAGCGCTCGTGGGCCTGGCCGGGACGATCACCCTCGACCTCGTTCGGCTCGTCGGCCTCGCCGCGGGGGCCTTCCCCCTGGACATGCCGCTGGTGTTCGGTGCCATGGCGACCGGAACCATCGGGAACCTCCAGGCCCACGTGATGGCCGGGATCCTCCGGGGCGAGATCGAGCGGGGAACGGTGGCACGGTTCGTGACCGACCGGGTGGCGTGCCTCCCCCGCCTCTCCGACCGGCAGCGATCGCACGCGCTCGCCACGATGACCGCCGCCCTCGGGGTCCTCGACGAACACGAGGCGGGGACGGTGCGCTCGGCCCAGTTCGCTGCGCTCTCGGCGCTGCCGCCGGAGGAGCGCCGCCGGGTCATGTCCTCGATGGACGCCGCCGGAGAGACCCCGGCAGGACAGCCCCGCGGACTTCCCCGGGTCCCTATGGGCGCCTTCCGCCACGTGGCCGCTCGCGCCCTCGCCGAGGTCCGCCGCCGCGCCCCGGCCCAGTACCTGCGGAGCCGGAACGCGGGGTACCTCTGGCACGCGGCGAACGGCCTCACCTTCGGTGTCGCCTACGCCCTGCTCGCCGGCCGCGGCAGCCTCACCTTGGCCCTCGCCTGGGGAGTCTTCGTCTGGCTGGCCATGATGGTGGCCATGCCCGCCATGATGCCGACCCTGGCGTTCCCGTGGTGGTTCCCCGTCGTCCCGCTGCTGGCCCACGTGGCGATGGTCGTCCCGTTCCTCCTCCTGGCCGGCGTCCCGCAGGCCGACCATGCCGCAAGTCTCCTCGGCTGGCTGACGAGCTGAGCCGGCAGCCGCGTGACACGGGCATCGTGCCCTCCCGGGCTGCGTCGACCACGGGGAGCGACCGGGGCCCCATCCGCTCCGAGGGTGACGACAGGCAGGCTCGCCGTCAAGCGGGCTTGCTCGTCGCCGCCGTCGCGTCCTCGGCGCGTCCCGGGCGGAATCGACGATGTCCCGCGCGTGGTCGGGAGACTCTCGCAGGTCGCGGGTTTCCGTCGGCTCCGGGGGAGAGACTCGAACTCTCAACACACGGATTAACAGTCCGCTGCTCTGCCGATTGAGCTACCCCGGAGTATCGCGAATGCCGCTGTGGCGGCCGCATCGAAGAAGGATAGTCCCGCGCCGGACCCCGGAGCACCCCACGGATCGCCCGGTGCCTCACATCGAGTGCAGGATCCCGAGGCCTCGACCCGTGGCCGGCGATCGAGGGACACCAAGGTCGGAAAGACGGTCGACGCCCGCCGCGGGCGGCTCACCACGCTCGGACGTGGCGGGACCCGGCCCCCCCCTTGGGGCCGGGTCCCGTCCGAGCGTGGTGAATCTCAGCCGCCCGTCATGTCGAGGAAGGGAGCCGGATTGTCGGGAGGCGCCTGGACCCTGACGTAGTCGTGTCCGGTGATCCCGTGACAACCGTTGCAGCCGTCGACGGCCTTGGTGAATGCGGCATCGAAAGCATCGGTGTCCTGGGCGTCGATGGCGTTCGAGAGCGGCTCGAGGAAGCTGTGCTCGAAGTTGGCCAGCAGGTCCGCCTTCGCCGGGCGGGTGGTCTCGCCGACCTCCTGAGCCTCGATCGCCTCCTTGAGCTCGTACGCCGCCAGGCCCCAGTTCTCCGCCTGCACCGCCTGCCACATGGTGGCGAAGCGGTACCCGTACTCCTGCATGACCGTTCCCAGGCCCGGCTGGATGTTCCAGAGGGTCAGGGAGCGATCGATGGTGTTCATCCGGTCGGCGATCATGGCCTTGGCGTCCTCGAGGGTCGGGTTCCCCTCGGGGAAGGACGGAGCGGCGGCCTCGCCGGACGCCTCACCCTCCTCCGCCGCCTTGGCATTCGAAACACCGAACGCCAGGAACGACTCGGGAGACGACGGCGGCTCCGTGACCCGCACGTAGTCGTGACCCGTCGCCGCGTGACAGGCGTTGCACCCGTTGATCGCCTCCGCGAAGGCGGTGTCGAAGGTGCCGGTGTCCTCGGCGACGATGGCGTCGGCGAGGGGGTCGAGGTAGGCGTGCTCGAAGTCCTTGAGGAGGTCCGCCTTGCCGGGTCGGGTGGCCTCACCCACCTCCTGGATCTCGGTCTGCTCCTTGAGCTGGTACTGGGCCATCCCCCAGTCGCCGGCATCGGCCGCCAGCTTCACGAGGGCGAAACGGCGACCGTACTCCATCATGACCGTCCCGAGGCCAGGCTGGATGTTCCACAGGAGGAGGCTCCGGTCGGCGGTGTTGAAGTACCCGTCCACCATGTCGGTGAGCTCCTGCCAACTCAGCACCGTGTCGGGAGCCGGCTCCGGACCGGAGCGCTCGGCCTCCGCCTCGGGAGGCTCCGCGGAGCTCGCCGCGAAGACGAGGAAGTCCTCCGGGCTCTTGGCCGGCGGCGTGTACACGACGTAGGGATGGCCGGTCGTAGCGTGGCAGGAGTTGCATCCCTTCACCGCGGAGCGGTAGGCGCTCTCGAAGGCGTCCAGGTCCTGGTTCTCGATGGCCTTGGCGACACGACCCAGGTATGAGTCCTCGAACTCCTTGAGAAGTCCGGCCTTCTTGGGTCGGGTGGCCTCACCCACCTCTTGGATCTCGGTCTGCTCCTTGAGCTGATACTGGGCCATCCCCCAGTCGCCGGCTTCGGCCGCCAGCTTGACCATGGCGAAACGGCGACCGTACTCCATCATGACGGTCCCGAGACCGGGTTGGATCTCCCACAGCGTCAGGTCACGGTTGGCGGTGTTGAAGGCCTCGAGAACGAGCTGCTGCACCTGAGCGGCGGTGACGCCCTCGGCCTGTGGGGCCGCGGTCGTCGTCGGCGCCGCGGTCGTCGTCGGCGCCGCGGTCGTCGTCGTCGGCGCCGCGGTCGTCGTCGGCGCCGCGGTCGTCGTCGTCGGCGCCGCCGTGCACGCTGCCGTCACCATCGCCATGCTCAGGATGAGTGCAAGGATGGTCCAGCCTCTCCTCGTCACGTTACGTCCTCCCTCTCTCCACCTGCTGGCTCTCGTATCTATCGGCGTTCGGGTACTGGCCGCGTCACAACCACACCGGGTCCGGCACGCGTCAGGGGGCTGACACCAACCGGCTACTTCGGTCCGACCGTTCGGTCATCGCGACCCGACTGCTTGATTGATTTTGCGGCCCTGTCGCTCACCACCCCAGGGTCGAAAGGCCTAAATCACGGCGACTTGCGATAGCGACGCCCGTGCACCGATCGATCCTCCTGCGGAGACGCTGCTGCCACCGGCACTCGCGCCACGTCGGCGGCCACACCGCCGGGCGACGGCCCCGCCGAACCTGCCAGAATCCCCACCATGAAGTGCAAGACCGGCCTCGTCCTCGGCCTCGGCATCGGGTACGTCCTCGGTGCCCGCGCCGGCCGCGAGCGCTACGAGCAGATCCGGACGATCGTGGCGGAAGTGCTCGGCGACGAGCGTCTCCGTGCCGCGGGGGCGGTCGCGGAGCGCTGGCTCGATCCGGTGCGGCGTCGCGCCGGGGAGGGCCTCGTGACCGCCGCGCAGGTGATCAGGAGCCGCGCCGACGCCGCCTCCGGCGACGCCACTCAGCTCCCCTCGAGATAGCCCTCGAGCCTGCGGGCGCGTGCCGGTTGGCGCAGCTTGGCGAGCGCCTTCGTCTCGATCTGCCGGACTCGCTCGCGGGTCACCCGGAAGTGCGCCCCGACCTCCTCGAGAGTGCGGACCTTCCCGTCGGCGAGCCCGAAACGCATGACGAGCACCTGACGCTCCCGCTCGTTGAGATCCTCGAGGGCGAGGTTGAGGTAGTCCTGGAGCAGCCGGAACGACGCCGCCTCCACGGGCACCTCGGCCGAGGAGTCCTGCACGAAGTCCCCCAAGGTGGAGTCGTCCTCCTCCCCCAGCGGCGTCTCCAGCGACACGGGGTCCTGGGCGATGCGCCGGAGCTCGCTCACCTTCGAGGGGTCGAGCTCGAGCTCCGCCGCGATCTCCTCGATCGTCGGATCCCGGCCCAGTTCCTGAGCGAGGGTACGGTGCGCCTGGGCGAGCTTGTTGATGGTCTCCACCATGTGGACCGGGACCCGGATCGTGCGCGCCTGGTCGGCGAGCGCCCGGGTCACGGACTGCCGGATCCACCACGTCGCGTACGTGGAGAACTTGAAGCCCTTCCGGTAGTCGAACTTCTCGACGGCCCGGATGAGGCCGAGGTTCCCCTCTTGGATGAGGTCGAGGAGCCCCAGGCCGCGGCCCACGTACTTCTTGGCGATGGACACGACGAGGCGCAGGTTCGACTCGACGAGCCGCTTGCGGGCCCGCTCCGCCTGGCGGACGGAGCGCTCGAGGATGAGGCGGTCGGCCTCCTCGAGTCCCCCCCCGTCGAGCTTCTCGGCCGCCCGCTCCCCCGCCTCCATCTGCATGGCGAGCTCCACCTCCTGCTGCGGGGTGAGCAGCGGGTAGCGCCCGATCTCCTGGAGGTACATCCGCACCGGATCGGAGACGTGGACGAGCTCGTCGCCGGAGAGCGCGGTCGCGGCGAGGGCGTCGTCGCTGTCCTCACGCACCGCGATCTTCCGCTCTCGCAGCGCCAGGAACACCTCGTCGAACGCCTCGGCCGGCGCCTCGGCGTCCTCGAGCTCCTGCTGGATCTCGCTGGTGACGAGGAACCCCCGCTGGCGTCCCCGCTCGGTCAGCTCCTCCAGGACCCGTTTCGCCGCTGCGTTCACTCGTCGCCCCCGATCGTCCGGCGTTCCCGTTCCAACGCTATCAAGGACGAGAACACTTCCGAATACCGTTGCGCCTCCTCCTCGGGATCGATCCCGGCGAGCTCCTGGCGCAGGGCGTCGATGCGGCGCTGCAGTCGGGCCACCTGAAGTCGGTTCACGATGGGCACCGCCGGAGGGAGCGGCCGCTCGGCGAGGGCGAGGCGGCGGAGGAGCTCCGCAGCGGGGGTGTCCTCGGAGCCGATGAGCGCACCGAGATCGGGGGGTGTGCCGGGCTCGAGGGCCTCGATCGCCGGCCCGACCGTCGCGTAGGCCCGGCGATGCTCCTCCCGGGCGAAGAGCTCCGGACCGATCTCCAGGGCACGGACCTCCGGGTCGTTGGCGAGGAGCAGTCGCAGCAGCTCCTGCTCGGCCCGCTCCGCCCCGGTGAGCGGCGGCGCCGGCCGTTCCTCCGCCGGCGGCCGTCGGGCGACGGGTGCGGCACGGCGCCGGATCGCCCGCTCCACGAGACCCGTCTCCACCCCGGTGCGTCGCGCCACGAGCACGGCGTACTCGTGCCGGACCACCTCGTCGGGGTGGAGGGCGACGAGGGCCGCCACCGCTCCGACCGCCCGTCCCCGTGCCTCGGGTTCGGAGAGGTCGAACCGGGTGAGCTCGCGTTCGATCCGGAAGCGCAGCAGCGGGACCGACGCGTCCACCGCGGCACGGAGGACGTCCGCCCGATCCTCGGCGACGAGGTCCGCCGGGTCCCGACCCGCCGGGAGCTCGGCCACGCGCAGGTCGAGATCGCCGGGGACCGCGTGGGTGAACCCGCGCAGTGCCGCCCCCGCCCCCGCCTCGTCGGCGTCGAAGGCCAGGATGATGCGTTCGGAGAACCGACGCAGCAGATCGAGGTGCTCCTCTCCGAGCGCGGTCCCGCAGGTGGCGACCGCGACCGGGAGGTCCGCCAGGTGGCAGGCGATGACGTCCGTGTACCCCTCGACGACGACCGACTCGCCACGGCGGACGATGTCCGACTTCGCCCAGTGGAGCCCGTAGAGGAGCCGGGACTTGTGGTAGATGGGCGTCTCGGGCGAGTTGAGGTACTTGGGGCCGTCGCCCTCGAGGATGCGGGCGCCGAACCCCACCGGGTCGCCCCGCAGGTCGTAGATGGGGAACATCACCCTCCCGCGGAAGCGGTCGATGAGACGCCCCTTGCGGCTCCGTGAGGCGAGCCCGGCACGAACCATGACCTCGTCGCGCACGCCGCGCTCCCGCAGGTGACCGACGAGTCGATCCCAGGCCGCAGGCGCGTACCCCACGGTGAACCGCTCGACGACGTCGGCGTCGTAGCCGCGAGAGCGCAGGTAGCGGCGTGCCCCGCCGGCCTCGGCGGCCTGACGCAGGGTGTCGTGGTAGAAGTCGACGGCGGTCCGGGTCGCGGCGACGAGCTCCTCCCGGCGGTCCCGCCGCCGGGCCGCCTCCGGGTCGGGGGTGAGGGTGACGCCGGCACGCCGAGCCAGCAGCTCGAGCGCGCCGGTGAAGTCGAGGCCCTGGGTCTCCTCCACCCAGCGGAAGACGTCGCCGCTCTTCCCGCAACCGAAGCAGTGGTAGAGGCCGCGGGCGCCGTCGATGGACAGGGACGGTGTCTTCTCCGCGTGGAACGGGCACACCGCCATCACCGACCGGCCCGAGCGCTTCACCCGGGTGACCTCCCCGACCAGCTCGACGAGGTCGGTCCGTTCCCGGACCCGGTCGATGTCCTGCCGGGAGTACGCCATGGTCCTGAAGATAGACCCCGCCCCGGCACGCCGACACCGGGGAGCGTCACCGCTCCCCCCGTCCCCGGCCTCCTCTTGGAGAAAACGCTTGACGAAACCGGAAACTGACCGTATGGTCAGTTTCCGTCCCTCACCACGGCGGACACCCGCCGCCCCCCCCCAACGGAGGAACGCAGAGCCCACGATGACGATCGACTTCAGGACCCATCCCGACCGCTACCGGCACTGGCGCCTCACCATCGACGGGAACGTCGCCCGCCTCGGCATGAACGTCGACGAGGAGGGCGGACTCGGCCCCTACGAGCTGAAGATGAACTCCTACGACCTCGGGGTCGACATCGAACTGTACGACGCGGTGCAGCGCCTCCGCTTCGAGCACCCCGAGGTCGGCGCCGTGCTCGTCGAGTCCCTCAAGGAGCGCGTCTTCTGCGCCGGGGCGAACATCCCGATGCTCGCCCGATCCCCCCACCCCGCGAAGGTGAACTTCTGCAAGTTCACCAACGAGACCCGCAACGGTATCGAGGACGCCACCGCGCACTCCGGCCAGCGCTACCTGGCGGCGATCAACGGGACGGCCGCAGGGGGCGGGTACGAGCTGGCCCTCGCCACCGACCACATCATCCTCATCGACGACGGCTCCGCCTCCGTGGCGCTGCCCGAGGTCCCGCTCCTCGCCGTCCTCCCCGGCACCGGCGGACTCACCCGTCTCGTCGACAAGCGCAAGGTGCGCCGTGACCTGGCCGACATCGTCTGCACGACCGAGGAGGGCGTCAAGGGCCGGCGCGCCGTCGCCTGGGGACTCGTCGACGAGATCGTCCCCGGGTCGCGCTTCGAGGAGGTCGTCGCCGCACGCCTCGCGGAGGCCGCCGCGGGCACGGACCGCCCCCGCGCTGCCCACGGCGTGGCCTTCGAGGAACTCGAGCGCATGCTCGAGGAGGACCGCATCACGTACCCGCATCTCCGAGTCGAGATCGACCGGGCGCTCCGCACGGCCACGATGGTCGTCTCCGGCCCCGACGCTCCCCCTCCGGCCGACCCCGCGGCCGCCGTCGAGCTCGGGTGTCAGTTCTGGCCCCTGGCGATGACCCGGGCGGTCGACGACGCCATCCTCCACCTGCGCACGAACGAGCTCGAGATCGGCACGCTGATCCTCGAGACGGAGGGGGACCCCGACCTCGTCGCCGCCCACGACGCCTTCCTCCTCGCCCACGGCGACGACTGGTTCGTGCGTGAGGTCGTTCTCTACTGGAAGCGGACGCTGCGCCGCATCGACGTGTCCGCCCGCTCCGTGTTCGCCTTCGTGAAGCCGGGGAGCTGCTTCGTGGGCTCCCTGGCGGAGCTCGCCTTCGCCGCCGACCGCACCTACATGCTGGAGGGCACCTTCGCCGAGGCGACGGCGCCGGCACCGCTCCTCCGACTCACGGGGATGAACTTCGGTCCGCTGCCGATGAACAACGACCTCACCCGTCTCGAGGCCCGCTTCTGGGGGCACGAGGACGCGCTGCAGGCGGTCGAACGGCTCCCGGGGAAGGACCTCGACGCGGTGAGCGCCGAGGAGCACGGCCTGGTGACCTTCGCCCTCGACGAGATCGACTGGGAGGACGAGATCCGCCTCCTCCTCGAGGAGCGGGCCGGGTTCTCCCCCGACGCGCTCACCGGCATGGAGGCGAACCTCCGCTTCGTCGGACCCGAGACGCTCGAGACGAAGATCTTCGGGCGGCTCACCGCCTGGCAGAACTGGATCTTCACCCGCCGCAACGCCTCGGGAGAGACCGGAGCCCTGCGGCGCTACGGGACCGGGCTCCGCCCCGACTTCGATCGCCATCGGACCTGAGGAGGGAACCTTCCATGACCGTCGCCGTCGACTACGACTCGCTCATCCCCAACAACGTCGGACTCGCCGACGACCCGAAGCTGCGACGCGCCCTCGAGTCCTGGCACCCGGGCTACCTGGACTGGTGGATGGACATGGGGCCGGAGGGGTTCCAGGAGGTCGACGTCTGGCTCCGCACCGCCGTCAGCGTCGAGCGGAGCGGCTGGGCGAAGTTCGACTACGTGCGCATGCCGAAGTACCGCTGGGGCGTCCTCCTCGCCCCCGCGGAGGAGGGCCGGGTGATCCCCTTCGGTGAGCACCGCGGCGACCCCGCCTGGCAGCAGGTGCCCGGGGAGTACCGGGCGATGCTGCGCCGGCTCATCGTCATCCAGGGGGACACCGAACCGGCCTCGGTGGAACAGCAGCGTCATCTCGGCAAGACGGCGCCCTCCCTCTACGACATGCGGAACCTCTTCCAGGTCAACGTGGAGGAGGGACGGCACCTCTGGGCGATGGTGTACCTCCTCCAGCGCTACTTCGGACGGGACGGTCGGGAGGAGGCGGAGGAGCTGCTGCGGCGGCGCTCCGGAGACGCCGACCGGCCCCGCATGCTCGGTGCCTTCAACGAGGAGACCCCCGACTGGCTCTCCTTCTTCCTCTTCACCTTCTTCACCGACCGCGACGGGAAGATGCAGCTCGAGGCCCTCGCTCAGTCCGGGTTCGATCCCCTCTCGCGCACCTGCCGCTTCATGCTCGCCGAGGAGGCGCACCACATGTTCGTGGGCGCCACCGGGGTGGGACGCATCGTGAAACGGACCGCGGAGGCGATGGCCGCCGCCGGCATCGAGGATCCCTTCGACGTGGAACGGGTCCGCTCCCTGGGCGTGATCGATCTCCCCCTCGTCCAGCGCAAGCTCAACCTCCACTTCTCGCTCACCCTCGACCTCTTCGGGGCGGAGGAATCGACGAACGCGGCGAACGCCTTCAACGCCGGACTGAAGGGACGGTTCCACGAGACGGAGATCGACGACGACCACCGTCTCCTCGACGCCACCTACCCGGTCACGAAGGTCGTCGACGGCGAGTTCCGGCAGATCGCGGTCCCCGCCCTGAGCGCCCTCAACGCCCGCCTGCGAGACGACTACGTGGAGGACTGCCGCGCCGGCGTGCGGCGCTGGAATCGCTACATCGCCGACGCCGGGATCTCCTTCGAGCTCACCCTGCCCCACGTGGCCTTCCATCGCCAGATCGGGGAGTTCGCCGGACTCCACGTCACCCCCACCGGGGAGCTCGTCGACGCCCCCACCTGGGAGGGCCGACGGGACGTCTACCTCCCCACCGACGACGACCGCGCCTTCATCGAGGAGCTCATGCGGCCCGTGACCGCCGTCGGGGAGTTCGCCGGCTGGATCGCGCCCCCACAGAAGGGGGTCGGCGGCCGGCCGGTGGGGTTCGAGTACGTGAGGATCCCGTCCTGACCGGCCTCAGGCGGGCAGTCGCTCCGTCAGGTACGCCGTGAGCCGATCGATCGGAATCCGGTCCTGGGCCATCGTGTCGCGGTCCCGCACGGTGACCTGCCGGTCCTCGAGGGTGTCGAAGTCGACGGTGACGCAGTAGGGCGTGCCGATCTCGTCCTGGCGGCGGTAGCGACGCCCGATGGACTGGGTGACGTCGTGCTCCACCATCCAACGGGGACGCAGGTCGTCGGCGATCCGCCGGGAGACGGCGATGAGCTCCTCCCTCTTCGAGAGGGGGAGGACCGCCACCTTGATGGGGGCGAGACGGGGGTCGAGCCGCAGCACCACGCGGGTCTCCCCGCGGACCTCCTCCTCGTCGTAGGCGTCGATGAGGAACGCGAAGGTGGTGCGGGTGGCGCCGGCGGCCGGTTCGATGACGTAGGGGAAGAACCGCTCGTCCCGTTCGGGGTCGTAGTAGCGGAGGTCGGCCCCGGAGTACTCGGCGTGGGCGCGCAGGTCGAAGTCGGTGCGGTTGGCGATCCCCTCGAGCTCGTCCCACCCCCAGGGGAACGCGTACTCGACGTCGAAGGTGCCCGAGGAGTAGTGGGAGAGCTCGTCGTCGGTGTGGGGCCGGAGGCGGATCCGTTCCTCGGTCATGCCGAGGTCGAGGTACCAGCGTCGCCGCTCCTCCACCCAGTAGCGGAACCACCGGTCCGCGTCGCCCGGCCGGCAAAAGAACTCCATCTCCATCTGCTCGAACTCCCGGGTCCGGAAGACGAACTGACCGGGGGTGATCTCGTTGCGGAAGGACTTGCCGATCTGGGCGATCCCGAAGGGGAGACGCATCCGCGCCGTCCGCCGGACGTTCTCGAAGTTGATGAAGATGCCCTGGGCCGTCTCCGGGCGCAAGTACACGAGGTTCTCCTCGGAGGCGACCGGACCCATGTGGGTGCGGAACATGAGCTGGAACTCGCGGGGCTCGGTGAACTCCCCCACCGAGCCGCACGACGGGCAGCGGTCGGGATCCTCGAGCTTGTCGAGCCGGAACCGGTTGTGACAGACCTTGCACTCGACGAGCGGGTCGGAGAACGACGCCACGTGGCCGGAGGCGACCCACACCCGCGGCGCCTGGATGACGGCGGAGTCGATCCCGACGACGTCCTCCCGGAGCTGCACCATGGCGCGCCACCACTGCTCCTTGACGTTCCGCAGCAGCTCGACGCCGAGCGGTCCGTAGTCGTACGCCGAGCGGAGTCCCCCGTAGATCTCCGAGGACTGGAACACGAAGCCGCGCTTGTGCGCGAGCGTGACGATCGTGTCGAAATCGGCGGGCATGGTTCCGGCTCGCTTGCTCGTCGGAGGGATCCTCGTGGGCGGGGAATCCTACCGGATGGGCGCTCTCCCCCGGCCCGTCGTGCCGGCGCGGAGGTTCGCGGGCCCCGTGACGGCGTCCCGGGCGCCTCAGCGCGTCGCGTCGCGGGCGGCGCCGAACCGCCGCTCCCGGGACTGGTACTCGGCGACGCAACGGGCCAACTCGACCCGGTCGAAATCCGGCCACAGCACCGGCGTGAAGACGAACTCGGCGTACGCCGCCTGCCAGAGGAGGAAGTTCGAGATCCGCATCTCCCCCGAGGTCCGGATCACGAGGTCCGGATCCGGCATCTCGGGGAGGTACAGGTGACGCGCCACGGTGCCGAGATCGACGTCGCCGGGACGGAGTCGCCCCGCCGCCACCTCTGCGGCGACGCGGCGGGCCGCCCGGACCAGCTCGACCCGACCCCCGTAGTTGAAGGCGAACACCATGCGCATCGCGGTGTCGTGGCGGGTCAGCTCCTCGGCGGCCGCAATCCGCTCCCGCAGCACCTCCGGCACGCGCGGATCGTCACGCTCGCCGATGAAGAACACCCGGACCCCCAGCTCGTGGAGCTCGTCGCGCCGGCGCTCGAGGAGGTCGGCGTTGAAGTGCATGAGGAACTGCACCTCGTCGGGGGACCGCGACCAGTTCTCCGTCGAGAAGGTGAACACGGTGAGCCACGCGATGCCGAGGTCCAGCGCCCCGTGGACGACGTCGAAGAGGGCCGGCTCCCCCTGGGCGTGCCCGGCGGTGCGGGGCAGCCCCCGAGCGTTGGCCCAGCGGCCGTTGCCGTCCATGATGATCGCCACGTGGCGGGGCATCCGTGCCGGGTCGAGCTCGGGAACGTCAACCATCGGCGACCGCCAGGGTCTCGAGCCGGCGCTCGAGGTGGTACTCGATGAACCGTCGTGCCACTCCCCTCGCCTGGCCCGAGAGGACCGGGTCGGCCGGGGGGAGGGCGGTGAGGTCGCCCCGGGCCACCGTCGCCAGGTAGGTGGTGAGGCCGTCCGCCAGCGCGTACGCGCCCGGGACCCGACAGGCGTCGCAGAGCACGCCTCCCGCGGCGAAGCTGAACCGGGCGAGACCGTCGGGGCGCCCGCATCCGGCGCACGTCTCGAGGGCCGGGGCCACCCCGACGACCGCCGCGGCCTTGAGGAGGAACGCGGTGAGGAGGTCGGCGTGCAGGTCGTGGCGGTCGAGGGCGCGCAGGCCCCGCTGCAGGAGGAGGAACAGCCGCGTGCTCGGCTCCTCCTCCTGGGCGACGAGATCCACGACCTCGACCATCGTCCCGGCGGTGAGCACCCGATCGAGGTCGCCGCGCAGGGCGGGGAACGCCTCGATGATGGCCACCTGGGTGATCGTGTCGAGGCCACGGCCCTCGTACAGGACGAGGTCGACGTGGGTGAACGGCTCGAGGCGTCCCCCGAAGCGGCTCTTCGTCTTGCGCACGCCGCGGGCCACGGTGCGGAGCTTGCCCCGGTTCGGGCTGAGGAGCACGACGACCCGGTCCGCCTCCCCGAACGGGAAGGAACGGAGGACGATGCCCTGATCGGAACGCAGCCCCACGAGACCCGAGGCTACCGTCCCCGGGCCTTCCCGGGACGCATCTCGTCGGGTCGGTGCCGGCGTCCCCACCTTGCCCTCCCGAGGTGGATAGGCTGGCTCCCCAGGAGGCGACGATGACCCGACTGGACGACGCGGCCCGAACCGCGTTCCTCGCGGCGCACGACGGCTGGCGCCTCGAGGGCGAGGCGATCAGCAAGACGTTCCACTTCCCGGACTTCGGCAGCGCGATGGGTTTCGTGACCCGGGTCGCCCTCGCCGCCGAGGCCGCCGATCACCATCCCGACATCCTCGTGCGATGGAACCGCGTGACGCTCACCCTCACCACCCACTTCGTCGGTGCTCTGACGGCCCGGGACACGGCGCTCGCCACCATCTGCGACGGGTTCGTCGCCGACGCCTGACCCCCCGTCCCCGCCGGCGTCTCAGAACCCGAGCCGGTCGAGCAACGCGTCCCGCCGTTGCCACTCCGCCTCGACGCGCACCCGCAGGTCGAGGTACACCGGGGCTCCGAACACCCGCTCCAGCTCGGCCCGGGCCTCCCGCCCCACCGCGGCGATGAGTCCCCCGCCCTTCCCGATGACGATGCCCTTCTGGGAGTTCCGTTCCACGTACACCGTCGCCGCCACAAAGAGCGTCCCCCCCGGGCGGGTGACCATCTCGTCGACGACGACCGCCAGGGAGTGGGGGAGCTCGTCGCGCAGCCGCGCCAGGTACCGCTCCCGCACGAGCTCGGCGGCGAGCAGGCGGTCGGGCTGGTCGGTGTGCATCTCCTCGGGGAAGTACCGGGGCCCCTCGGGGAGGAGCGCGAGCAGCTCCTCCACGAGCGGCTCCAGGCCGTCGCCGTGACGGGCCGAGACCGGGACGTAGGCGGTGAAGCCCCACTCGCTCGCGGTGGCCAGGTGGGCGGCGATCTCTCCGCGACGGGCGACGTCGATCTTGTTCACCGCGACGACCACGGGGGTGCTCGTGTCGCCGAGACGGGCCGCGATGAGACGATCCCCCGGCCCGATCTCCTGGCGGGCGTCGAGTACGAAGAGCACGACGTCCGCCTCGTCGAGGGAGGCGGCGACGCGCCGGTTGAGGCGCTCACCCAGCGCGGTGCGGGGCCGGTGGAGACCCGGCGTGTCGACGAAGACGATCTGGGCGTCCGCCTCCGGGAGCGTGAGGACCCCCCGAATGGTGTTGCGCGTCGTCTGCGGGCGGGGTGAGGTGATCGCCACCTTGACGCCGACGAGCGCGTTGACGAGCGTCGACTTCCCCACGTTGGGGCGCCCCACCACCGGGACGAAACCGGAGCGGCTCATCGCGGGAGCACGCGGACCTTGGCGACCCGGCGCCCCTGCACCCGGTGGGCGACGAAGGTGAGGCCGTCGTACTCGAAGGACTCTCCCTCCCGGGGCACGCGGCCGGCGAGGCCGAGGACGAGACCACCCACCGTGTCCCAGTCCTCGTCGGGAAGCTCGGTCCCGAGGAGCTCGGCGAGACGGGCGACGTCGAGGCGGGCGTCGACGAGGAACCCACCCTTGGGGAGCGGCACGATCATCGGCTCCTCCCGGTCGTACTCGTCGACGATCTCCCCGACGATCTCCTCGATGAGGTCCTCGATGGTGACGAGCCCCGCGGTGCTGCCGAACTCGTCCACGACGAGCGCCAGGTGCACCCGGTTCGCCTGCATCTCCCGCAGCAGCTCGGAGATGCGCTTCGTCTCGGGCACGAAGTAGGGGTCGCGGCCGATCGTCGCGCACGTCACCGGCGGGGCGTCGTCGTCGTGCAGCTTGAGGAGATCGCGGGCGTACAGGACGCCGACGACGTCGTCGAGACCCTCGCCGACGACCGGGATCCGGGACTTGCCGCTGGCGATGACGACGTCCAGCGCCTCGTCCGTGGAGGCGTCGGCGGGAAGGGTGACCATGTCGGTCCGCGGCACCATGACCTCACGCACGAGGGTGTCGGTGAACTCGAGCACCGAGGAGATGAGCTCCCGTTCCTCCGCCTCGGCGGCCGTGTCCACGGGGGGCTCCTCGTCGAGCTCCGAGACGAGGTCGTTGGCGGCGTCGCCGACGGCCACGGCCCACGAGAGGAGCCGGGCGAACCGATACGCCAGCCGCCGGGGTCGGCGGCGGCCCAGGGTGCGGGGGAGCAGGTCCGAGACGAGGACGAGGAGGATCGCCTCGCCCACGAGCGCCGCCAGCAACGTCCCGCCGGAGCGGGTCCGGGTCAGTGCCCAGGTGGCGGGGACCACGGCGAGGACCACGAGCCCGGTGAGGACGGTGTTGAGGGCCGGCTGGATCCGGGCCCGCTCCTCGAGGAGCCGGGCGACGATCCGCGCCCGGCGGTTCCCCTCGGCGGCGTCGTGCAGGGCGTCGGCGCGCGGGGTCCGCACCAGGGAGGCGCCGGCCGCCCGCAGGAACGCCGCCACCACGAGGAGGGCGGCCGCCGCGCCGAACGCCGTACCGATCATGGGCGAACCCTCCCGACGCGGGCGAGGAGCTCGCCCTCGAGTGCCTCCATGCGCTTCGCCTCCTCCTCCGCGGTGTGATCCCAGCCGAGGAGGTGCAGGAGTCCGTGCACGACCATGAGGGCGAGCTCGTCCTCGTAGGCGACACCACGCGCCGCGGCGTTGCGGCGGACGACGGTCGGGGCGATGAACACGTCGCCGAGCCCCACCGGTGCGTCCCCCTGCGCCGGCGGTGGGGATCCCGGCGCCAGCTCGAGAACGGGGAAGGCGAGCACGTCGGTGGGCCCGCTCCGGTCGAGGAAGCGCTCGTTGTACCCGGCGATGACGTCCTCCCCGATGAGGGCGATGGCGACCTCGGTGGTCTCCGGGGCACCCTGGGAGCGCAGCACCGTCTCGGCGATCCTCAGCAACTCGGCGCCGGGGACGGGTTCGTCCTGTTCGTCGGAGAGGAGGATGTCCATCATCGTGTCACGGTCGTGCCGCCGACGGCCCCGGGAGGTCCCCCGCGGGCTATACGTCGTCGTCTCCTTCCTCCCCCGCGTCCTCGGTGGCGGGTCCGTCCGGGGAGTCCTCCCCTGCCGGCAGCGCCGCCGCCCGCCCCTGGGGCACGGTGGGCCCCGGGAACCCGGGGTACGGAACCCGGGTGTGGTAGTACCCGATGAAGGCCCGCACGAGCTCCTCCTTGATCCGGGTGAGGTCGCCGAAGGTGAGCTGCGACTCGTCGAGCTGCCGGTCGTCGAGCTTCTCCTGCACGACGGCGTCGACGACGTCCATAAGTCCCTCGGCGGTGGGGTCCTCGTGCTGGGCGTAGGCCCGTGTCGCCCCCTCGGCGGCGTCGGCGAGCATGAGGATCGCCATCTCCTTGCGACGGGGCCGGACCCCGTGGTGCCGGAAGAGGTCGGCGTCGACGGCGGGATCCTCGTCGAGGGCCTTGTGATAGAAGTAGCGCATGAGGCCCGTGCCGTGGTGCTCGCGGATGCCCTCGGCCACCTCGGGAGGGATCCGGTACCGCCGGGCGAGCCGGAGTCCGTCGGTGACGTGGCGACGGATGATCTGCGCCGACTCGGCCGGGGGGAGGAGATCGTGGGGATTCGACACCCCCACCTGGTTCTCGATGAAGTACTGCGGGTTCTCCGTCTTCCCCAGGTCGTGGTACCACGCCGCGGCCTGGGCGAGGAGCGGGTCGGCGCCGATGGCCCGGGCGGCGCGGCCGGCGAGGGAACCGACGAGCATCGAGTGGTTGAACGTCCCCGGTGCCTGCTCCTCGAGCAGCCGCAACGCCGGGTGGTTGCGATCGAGCAGGTCGAGCAGGTTGAGCGTCGTCGTGATCCCGAACGCGTTCTCGAGGAAGGAGACGAGCCCCTGTCCGAGGAACCCCGCGACGAGGGCGCCGATCGAGGCCCAGGCTCCGGCGAGTACCGCCAGGCGGTACTCCCCGAACAGCCACTCGAGGGCGAACGCCACCGGCAGCATCGCCACCGCCGATCCCATCACCGCCAGCCGAAGCTGACGCCGGGACGAGACGCTCGAGACGAACCCCACCGGGACGACCGTGGCCACCGCGGCGAACACGGTGAAAGCGACCGTGCGCGGCTCGGCGCCGGCACCCACCGTCGCCGACGCCAGCGAGATGGCGGTGAAGCCGGCGGTGGGGATGGCGAGGAGGACGGCGGTCCGCGGGTCGAACAGGATGGCGGCGATGAAGCCGATCGCCACCGCCGGCATGACGTAGCCGAGCTCCGGATCGCCACGGAGGAAGAACTCGGGGATGCGGGAGACGACCGCGGCGAGGAGGAGGATGATCCCCAGGAGCGCGAAGTGGCGGGGCCGGGACCACTGGCCGGGCGCGATCCTCCAGAGGAAGAAGGCGGCGAGGAGCACGACGATGGCCCCGAGCAGCGCCATCGCCGGCAACGGGGTGATCTTGACGTCGGGTTTGAAGAGGCCGAGCTGGTCGATCGCCTGGATCTGGATGGCGGTGAGCGGCTCCCCCTCGTTGACGATCGTGTCTCCCGCCCGGTAGACGACGGTGCGGGGCGTGACCGCCGCCGCGGCCTCCTCCTTCTTCCGATCCCAGGCGTCCTGATCGATGACCATGTTCGGCCGCAGGTTGCTGGCGACGAGCTTGGCGATGGCGTCCCGGGCCAGGGCCTGCTCGTCGTCGGGGAGCCCGGAGATGAAGATCGGGGGCCGGCTCACCGGGTTGAGGTACTTGTTCTGGGCGTCGACGAGGTCCTCCTGGCGGATGCCCCGCTCCTCCTCCTGGAGGATGAGCGTGTCGGCCTCTCGCTCGATCTCGGGGAAGACGGCCTGCTCCCCGGCGGCCACCCGATCGAGGTCGTTGTTGTAGAGCGTCACGAACGCCTTGACCGTCTCGAGGTTGAGGATCGGGTACGCCGCCTGGAGCTGGGCGACCTGCTCGTCGAGGCTCTTGCGGGGGATGGTCGTGGTGGTGGTCGTCGGCGGCTCCGTCGTCGTGGTGGTCGTCGAGCTCGTCGAACCGGATGCCTCGGCCGTCGTCGTGCTCGAGCTCGTCGTCGGCGGCTCCGTCGTCGTGGTGGTGGTCGTGGCGGGTTGCGGCGGGGGCTCCGCGAACGCGCCTCCCCGCAAGGTCTCGAAGAAGCGATTCACCTCGGCCCGGGCGGCGACGGTCGCGGTGTTGTCGATCTTGTACTGGGTGGGCACGGCGAGACGAGCCTTCTCCCGGTCCTGCTCGGTGGCGGCGACGTCCTCGATGGGAGCGGTGGACCGGTTCGCCACGAAGGTCTGCGGGGCGGGCTCTCCGACGACGAGGGTGGTGTCCACGGGCTCGGGGACCTTGCGGCCCACGACGAGGACGAGCGCCACGAGCACCACCGTGGCGACGAGGATGACGGCGTTGAGCGCCGCGGCGCGGCGGGTGGCGGGGGTCATGTCGACGCCTCCTGCCGGCGCAGCTCGTAGCGGCGGTACGCCTCGACGATCGCGGCGACGATGCGGTGCCGGACCACGTCGTCCCCGGTGAGCTCGACGAAGGCGATGCCGGGCACGTCGCCGAGGACGTCACCGATGATGCGGAGGCCCGACCCGCGGCCGGCCTCGAGGTCGACCTGGGTGACGTCCCCGGTCACCACCATCTTCGAGTTGAACCCGAGGCGGGTGAGGAACATCTTCATCTGCTCCGGTGTCGTGTTCTGGGCCTCGTCGAGCACGATGAAGGCGTCGTTCAACGTCCTCCCCCGCATGTACGCCAGGGGGGCGATCTCGATGGTGCCCTGCTCGAGCAGGTGGGTGGTCTGGTCGGGGCCGAGCATCTCGTACAACGCGTCGTACAGGGGCCGCAGGTAGGGGTCGACCTTCGCCGCGAGATCGCCGGGCAGGAACCCGAGACGCTCCCCTGCCTCCACCGCCGGCCGGCTGAGGACGATGCGGCGCACCGAGCCGCCCACGAGCGCCTCCACGGCGCAGGCCATCGCCAGATAGGTCTTCCCGGTGCCGGCGGGTCCGATGCCGAAGACGAGGGTGTTCTCTCGGAGGGCGTCGACGTACCGCTTCTGACCGAGGGTCTTGGGTCGGACGTGGCGTCCCCGTCCCACGACGATGGACTCGGTGAACACCCCCGACGGCTGCGGCACCTCGTCGCGAACCATGGCGATGACGCGTCCCACCCGGTCCTCGTCGAGCCGCTGGCCCTCCTGCACGAGGATGAGGAGCTCCTCGAGCACGGTCCGGGCCCGCTCGACGTCTCGGGCGTCGCCGCCGATGCGGATCTCGTTGCCCCGGGCGACGATCCGCGTCTCGGGGAACGCTCGCTCCACCTGGCGGAGGAACGCGTCGCGCTCGCCCAGCAGCTCGACCATGAGGTGGTTGCTGGACACGCGCAGACGTGTGTCGGTGGCGGTGGGGTTCGTCACGGGGTGGGGTCCTCGTGCGAGGGAACGGGGAACGCGTGGGACGTCCGCATCGGGGGCGCCCGCAGTATATCGACGTCCGCTCCCGAGGCGAGCGCGCCCCCCGGCGCGCTCAGGGATTCTCCGGGGCGACCCGCGGCTCTCCGAGTCGCTCCTCGAGGTGCTCGGGGGCCGAGTCGAGCAGGAGCGACAGGAGTCTGAGGTCGTCCCGACGCACCGTGAGGACCTTCCCGTTGAAGTCCTGCCGCTGCATCTGGATCCCCCGCAGGAAGCGCTCGAAGATGACGGCGTCCTCCGCGGAGAGGTTCTCGATGCGGTTGAGGTCGATGGTCACGCCTCCGGTGGCCGTGCCGGAGAAGGGCATGCTTCCCGGCTCGGGGGGCAGCATCTGGGTGACCGGCACCTCGTAGAAGGCGGCGAGCCGGTGGAGCCGAGGCACCGAGAGGCTCCGCTCTCCCCGCTCGTAGGCTCCGAGCACCGCCGCCTTGAACTCGCCGCCCGTGAGTCGCTGCACGTCCTGCAGCGACAGGCCGCGCTGCCGCCGAATCGAACGGAGGCGACGCCCGACGAGCTCGTTGTACGCAACCACGAGGACCTCCCCCAACCGCCACCGAGAGCGCAGTCACAACCGCTCTCAGTAGCACAGTGTAGTCACTTTCCGGCACCGGGTGTCAACGATCCGGCGCCGTCACGGCACCGTACCAGGGCGACGGCCACGACGGCGGCCGTCTCCACCCGGAGGATGCGCTCCCCGAGACGGAAGGGAACGGCGTCGCCGGGTACCTCCGTGGGGGCGAGTCCCCCCTCGGGACCCACGGCGAGCGTCACCGGCCGCCCCCCGTCCACCACGACCTCGGGTGGTCCCCCGGTGGGATCGGCAACGAAGAGGGGCCGCTCCAGGTCCTCCCACCCCGCCGGTCCGGAGATCTCCATGAGGAACGCCCCCCGGCTCTGCTCGAGAGCTCCGACCGCCCAGGCACGTGCCTTCTCGGGCCTCGGTGGCCTCCCCCGTCCGTGGCTCGTCTCCAGCCAGACGAGGTGGGTCGTCCCCAGCTCGGCGAGCTTCTCCACCAGGAAGCGGGCGCGGTGGGCCGAACGCGGCGGAGCCACCGCCACCGTCACCGGTCGCGGTGGGTCGAGGCGTCGCTCCTCACCCCGACGAACCGTGCCGCCCACCCATCGTCCCCGCCCGACGGTCCCGGCGCCGTCGGTGTACGCGACCGGTGCGCCGGACCGGAGGCGCAGGACGGTGCCGAGATGGTGGCGGACGTGGTCCGGGACGCCGATGGCGTCCGCCGGCCACGGCCCGGGCAGGTAGACGGCGGGAACGTGACCCACGTCAGTGGCGGAACAACCCGCGTCGACGGGAGGCGGGACGCTCGCCGCGAAGCTCGGCGAACCGCCGCAGCGCCTCCTCCTCGTCGGACCCGAGGTCGGTGGGGATCTCGACGCCGACGTGGACGAGCAGGTCGCCACGGCCCCGGCGTTGCAGCCGCGGCACGCCGCGGCGGGGGATCCGGACGACGGTCTCGGGCTGGGTCCCTGGCGGGAGATCGAGCGTCTCGGCGCCACCCTCGAGGAGCGGCACCTCGACCCGGGTGCCGAAGGTGGCCTCGGCGACGCCGATCGTCACCCGATGGTGCAGATCGTCGCCGGTCCGCTCGAAACGCGCGTCGGGGAGGACGCGGAGCTCCACGTACGCGTCGCCGGGCGGACTCCCGGCGGGACCGGCCCCGCCCCGCCCGTTGAGACGAAGGCGCGTCCCGTCCTCGACCCCCTCCGGGACGACGACCGAGACGCTCCGCTCCCCCATGACCCGCCCTTCGCCCCGACAGCGCGAGCAGGGCGTGTCGATCCTCCGGCCCGTCCCGCCGCAGGCGGCGCAGGCGGCCACCGTCATCATCTGGCCGAGGAGCGTGTTCCGGGCCACCTGGACCCGGCCTCGGCCCCGGCAGGTGGCGCAGGTGACCGGCGCGGTCCCGGGTTCGGCCCCCGAGCCGCCGCAGTGCTCGCAGCGGGTCGGGGCACGGAAGGTCACCTCGCGGCGCACGCCGAAGGCGGCCTCCTCGAGGGTGAGCTCCAGGGAGACGGTGACGTCGCTGCCGCGCCGGGGGCGCCGGCCGCCGCCCCCGAACCCGAAGTCGAAGCCCCCGAAGGTGGACCCGAAGAACTGCTGCAGGATGTCGTCGAGGCCCCCGAACTGGGAGAACAGGTCTCCCGAGGCGAACACCTCGCCCCGGTCGTACCGGGCGCGTCGCTCCGGGTCGGAGAGCACCTCGTACGCCTCGGCGATCTCCCGGAACCGCTCCTCGGCGGTGGGGTCGTCGGGGTTGGCGTCGGGGTGGGTCTCCCGGGCGAGTTGACGGAATCGCTTCTTGATGTCCTCGGCGGACGCGTCGCGCGGGACGCCGAGCACCTGGTAGTAGTCCCTCATGTGTCGGCTCCGAGACGCCCCTCGAGCCCCTCACCGACCTCCTCGACGACGCGCATGGTGCGGCGGTAGTTCATCCGGGTCGGTCCGATCACCCCCACCCGGCCGGTGCCCTTCCCGCCGGCGTCGAACGACGCCGCCACCACCGCCATGTCGACGTCGTCCCCGAGCTCCGATCCGAAGCGGACGGTCGGGCCGTCCTCGACCCCACCGAGCATCTCGAGCACCGCGGCCTCCCGTTCGATGAGCCCGAGGAGATGGTGGACCACGGCGAGGTCCTGCCACAGGCCGGCCATCATGCTCGTCCCACCCACGAAGATCTCGCCGGGACGTGCCTCACCGACCTGCAGCCGGGCGTGGACCGGCGCCACGATGCGACGAACCACGTCGGGGAGCTCCTCGACGCGGAGACCCTCCTCCTCGTGGGTCTCGGCGAGCTGCTTCCCGGCGTAGGCGGACTCGATGATCCGTTCGGCCGCCTCGAGCTGCGACGGGGTCGGCTCGAAGCCGAGGTCGACGACCTGCTGGGTGACCCGCCCCGACTCGGCGACGGTGACGAGGAGCACCGCCGAGCCCCGGATCCGCACCAGGTGCACGGCGTGGATGGTGTCCTGCTCGAAGCCGGGTCCCACGACCACCGCCGGGTAGTGGGTAAGGTCGGCGAGGAGTCCCGAGGTCTCCTTGAGGAGCCGGCTCAACTCCTGGTGCATGTCGGAGAAGAACGCGGCGATCCGGGCCCGGGTGGCCGAGCGCAGCCGGGCCGGGGTGCAGTGGTCGACGTAGTAGCGATACCCCTGCTGGGTCGGGATCCGCCCCGCCGACGGATGCGGTTGTCTCACGAAGCCGTACGACTCCAGTCGAGCGAGGTCGTTCCGGATCGTGGCGCTCGAGACGTCGAGGCCACTGCGCTCCAGGACCGCCCGGGAGCTCACCGGCTCCCCGGTCCGGATGTACTCCTCGATCAACGCCTGGAGGACCTTCGATCTGCGGTCGTCCAGCATGGTTCGGAAGTTAGCAGTCGCCGGAGCACACTGAGAGGACGGCTCGGGACACGACGTCGGTGAGGAGCGGGTCGCGGACGACGAGTCGGTCCTCGCGGCGCTCGAGTAGGCCCTCCGCCATCAGGCGGTGGCCCTCCGCGCGACCCGACGGCCCGCGCGCCCCCTGCGCCGCGACTACCCTCGAGCGCGCGGCCGAGCACCAGCCGCTCGAGGC
>CAZPAV010000009.1:0-64777 GCA_964584755.1 uncultured Acidimicrobiaceae bacterium | reverse complement strand
TTAGTCATCAACCCCCCGCCGCGGCGCTCCGAGGGAATCCCGAGGCCCGGCGTCCGCCGGGTGGGGAGACCCGTCCCCGAGGAGGTCACGCGGAGTGGCGCAGGAGGGAGCGGAACGGACGCGACCGGCGGTGGCGGACGAGCTCGTCGTGTCGCACCTCGATCTCGTCGGCCGTGTCGTCGGCCGGGTCACCGCGTCGTATCCCCGACACGTCGACCGTCGCGAGCTGTGGAACGCCGGGGCGCTCGGCCTCGTCGAAGCGGCCCGCCGTTTCCGTCCCGACACCGGGATCCCCTTCGCCCGCTACGCCGCGATCCGGATCCGGGGGGCGATCATCGACGCCGTCCGCTCGCGGGACTGGGCGTCCCGCTCCCTCCGTCGCCGCCACCGGGAGATGGCCGAGGAGGCCGCGGCGTTCGTCGAGGCGACGGGACGGGGACCCACCGACGCCGAGCTCGCCGGCCGCCTCGGGGTCACCGTCGCCGCCCTCGAGGAGATCCGCGCCGGATCGCAGCGCGGCACGGTCCTCTCCCTCGACCACGAGGGGGAGGGGCCGGCCCTGCGCGACTCGATCCCCGACGAGGCGACCGACACCCGCCCCGACCTCGCCGTCGAGGAGCGTGAGCTGCTCGGCACCCTGCAGGAGGCGGTGGCGAACCTCCCGGGGGTGCACGGCGAGGTCATCCGGCGCTCGTACTTCGCCGGGGAGCTCCTCCAGGACATCGCCGCGGAGCTGGGGGTCACCGAGGCTCGGGTGTCCCAGATCCGCACCGAAGCCCTCAACGCCATCCGGGCCTGGTTCGCCGCCATCTACGACGACGTACCGGCCGTTCCCGACCATCTCCCCGGGAAACGGGCCCGCCACGCCTATGTGGCCCGGATGGCGCGCCGCTCGACGTGGCGGCGCCGCTTCGACGCCGCGGCCGCTGCCGGCCTCCGCCACGCCGTGGGTTGAGCGGTCCGCCTCCGCCTCGGAGCACGGTGGGGACGAGGTCGCCGTCGTCGCGGCCGTCACTCCCACTCGATCGTCGCCGGGGGCTTCGACGAGACGTCGTACGCCACCCGGTTGATGCCGGGAACCTCGTTGATCACCCGCGACGAGATCCGCTCGAGCACCTCGTAGGGGAGCCGGGCCCAGTCGGCGGTCATGGCGTCGTCGGAGGTGACCGCCCGAACGATCAGCGGATGGGCGTAGGTACGGCCGTCGCCCTGCACGCCGACGCTGCGGATCGCCGGCAGCACCCCGAAGTACTGCCACAACTCCCGGGCGAGACCGGCCCGGCGGATCTCCTCCAGGACGATGGCGTCGGCCCGGCGCAGGATCTCGAGGCGCTCCCGGGTCACCTCCCCGATGATCCGCACCGCCAGGCCCGGACCCGGGAACGGCTGGCGCCACACGATCTCCTCGGGGAGCCCGAGCTCCTCGCCGATGGCCCGCACCTCGTCCTTGAAGAGGTCGCGGAGGGGCTCCACGAGATCGAACGCCATGTCGTCGGGCAACCCGCCCACGTTGTGGTGTGACTTGATCCTCGCCGCGTCCTTCGTGCCCGACTCGATGACGTCGGGGTACAGCGTTCCCTGGACGAGGTACCGGGCGTCGGCCACGCCGGCGGCGACCTCCTCGAAGACCCGGATGAACGTCTCGCCGATGATCTTCCGCTTCTCCTCGGGATCGGTGACCCCGGCGAGGGCGTCGAGGAAGCGGTCCTGGGCCTTCACGTGCACGAGGCGAACGTCGAAGATCCGGCGGAAGGTCTCGTCGACCTGCTCCGCCTCGCCCGCCCGCAGCAGCCCGTGGTCGACGAAGACGCACACGAGCTGGTCCCCCACGGCGCGGTGCACCAGCGCGGCCGCCACCGCCGAGTCGACGCCCCCGGAGAGACCGCAGAGGACCGTCCCGGGTCCGACGGCCTCCCGGATCGCCTCCACCGACCGCTCGATGACGTTCACCGGCGTCCACGTGGGTCGGGCGCCGCAGACGTCGAGGAGGAACCGCTTGAGCACCTCCCGGCCCCACGCCGTGTGGGCCACCTCGGGATGAAACTGGACGCCGTAGCGACGCCGCTCGGGATCCTCCATGGCCGCCACCGGTACCGCCTCCGTCCCCGCCGTGACCCGGAAGCCGGGCGGCGGGGTCGTGACCGCGTCGCGATGACTCATCCAGACGCGTTGCCGCTCCGGCAGGTCCCGGAAGAGGACCGACGGACCCGCCACCGTCAGGTCGGTGCCGCCGTACTCGGCGACGTCGTTGCGCCGAACCGTCCCGCCCAGGTCCCGGGCGAGGAGCTGGTGTCCGTAGCAGATCCCGAGGATCGGCACGTCGAGGGCGAGGAGCCCGGGATCGACGTCGTAGGCGCCGTCGGCGTACACCGAGGCGGGACCACCCGAGAGCACGATCCCCACCGGACGGCGCGCCGCCGCCGCGGCGGCCGTGACGTCCCGGGGGACGATCTCCGAGAGGACGTGGGCCTCCCGGATCCGCCGGGCGATGAGCTGCGCGTACTGGGCACCGAGATCGACGACGAGGACCCGGTCGAACTCCCTCGAGGACGCCTGCCCCCCCGGTCCCGCCGCCGGCATCACCCCATCCCCACGCCCTGGGAGCGCTGCAGCGCCTTCCCCTCCGTCTGGAGGGAGGGGGCCACCATCACCTCGGCCTTCTGGAACTCCTTCACCGAGGCGTACCCCGTCAGGGCCATGGCGCCACGCAACCCGCCGAAGAGGTTGCGCCGGCCGTCGTTCTCGTGGGCGGGACCGACGAGGATCTCCTCGAGGGTGCCCAGCGTCCCGACGTGCACCCGGGAGCCTCGGGGGAGGGTCGGATGGAACGTCGCCATCCCCCAGTGGTACCCGCCCGCCGGCGCCTCCTCCGCCGCCGCGATCGGCGACCCGAGCATCACCGCGTCCGCGCCGCAGGCGATGGCCTTGGCCACGTCGCCGCCGGTGCGCATGCCGCCGTCGGCGATGACGTGCACGTACCGGCCCGTCTCCTCGAGATACCGGGTGCGGGCCCCGGCCGCGTCGGCGATGGCGGTGGCCTGCGGCACCCCGACGCCGAGGACGCCCCGGGTGGTGCACGCCGCCCCGGGACCGACGCCGACGAGCACGCCGACCGCGCCGGTGCGCATGAGGTGGAGCGCGCCCGGGTACGAGGCACAGCCGCCCACGATGACCGGCATCTCGATGTCCCGGATGAAGCGGAAGAGGTCCAGGGGCTCGGCGCGGCTCGAGACGTGCTCGGCGGAGACGACCGTTCCCTGGATGACGAGCACGTCGAGGCCGGCCGCCTTGGCGTGACCGACGTACTCGGCGACGTGCTGGGGAGTGAGGCTCCCGGCGGCGACGACACCCCCCTGCTTCATCTCCTCGACGCGCCGGCCCACCAGCTCGGGCTTCACCGGCTCCCGGTACAGCTCCTGCATGCGCCGGGTGGCCTTCTCCTTGGGGAGGGCGGCGATCTCCTCGTACACCGGCGTGGGATCCTCGTACCGGGTCCACAGACCCTCGAGGTTGAGGACCCCCAGTCCACCGAGTCGCCCGATGGCGACGGCGGTGGCCGGGCTCACCGCCGAGTCCATGGCCGAGGCCATCATCGGCAGGGCGAAGGTGAAGGCGTCGATCTCCCAGGTCAGGTCGATGTCGTCGGGATCGCGGGTCCGTCGGGAGGGGACGATGGCGATGTCGTCGAAGCCCCAGGCCCTGCGCCCGGTCTTCGCCATTCCGATCTCGATCTCCACGAGGCGACCACCTCCGCTTCGGCGCCGGCGATGCCCCGAGGGTAGTCGTCCGGGGGTGCGTTCCGGCCCTGCCGCCTCCCGGCTCAGATGCCGCTCTCGAGATCGGCCACCTCCACGTCCTCGCGCCGGATCCCGAGCACGAAGAGGACCGCGTCGAGGTAGGGGACCGACAGGGCGGTGTCGGCCGCCGCCCGCACCGACGGCTTGGCGTTGAAGGCGATGCCCAGCCCGGCCGCGGCGAGCATGTCGAGGTCGTTCGCCCCGTCGCCGACCGCGACGACCTGCTCGAGGGGCACGCCCACCTCGGCGGCGATCCGTCGCAGCAGCGCCGCCTTCGCCGCCCGGTCGACGAGCGGCTCGACGACCGCGCCGGTGAGCCGGCCCGTGGCGTCGGTCTCGAGCCGGTTGGCGTAGGCGTGGGCGATGCCGAGCTGGGCGGCGAGACGGTCGGTGAAGAACGAGAACCCGCCCGAGACGATGGCGACCTCGTACCCGAGTCGCTGCAGGGTGCGGACGAAGGTGCGCGCTCCGGGGGTGAGGCGGATCCGTCCCGCCACCCGCTCCAGCACCTCCTCCGCGGTTCCGGCGAGGAGACGCACCCGGGCCCGCAGCGTCTCTCCGAAGTCGGCGTCGCCGCGCATCGCGGCGGCGGTGAGGGCCTCGACCTCGGCCCGCACCCCGACCTCGTCGGCGAGGAGGTCGATGATCTCGTCCTGGACGAGGGTGGAGTCCACGTCGAGGACGACGAGTCGCTTGGCGCGACGTTGCAGTCCCTCCCGTTGCAGGGCGACGTCGATCCCGTGATCGGCCGCCACCCCCATGAGCCCGGCACGGAGCCGTTCCCCGTCGCCGCCCGACACCTCGAGCTGGAAGGACACGACGGGGTAGGTGGAGAGCCGCACGATGCGGTCGATGTTCGTCCCCGCGGCGGCGATGGCCCCCGCCGCGGCGGCGAGGGCCGCCGCGGGGAGCTCCTTGCCGATGATCGTCGCCACCCAACGGCGACGCAGCGGCAGAGGCTCCTCCTCGACGACCTCGAAGTCGACGGCGAGTCCCCGCGCCCACCCGTAGTAGAGGAGCTCCTTGAGCGCCCGGTCCGCCTCGTCGAGCTCGACGAGGACCCCGAGGGTGAGGCGGTTCCGAATCCGGACCTGCTCCATGTCGAGGACCATGCCGCCGGCGTCGGCGATGATCTCCAGGAGACCGGCGGTGATGCCGGGACGGTCGGCGCCGGAGACCCGAACGAGGATCGCTCCCCCCTGACGCGGTACGCCTCCGAGCTCCATCTCCGGGAGGATAGGGAGTCGCGCCCGGCGCACCGTCCCGGTGACGGCGCGCCGCCCCCCGCCCGCTCGGGCGACCGGCGACCCGGCGGACGTCACGACCTCAGAAACGGTCGAGCCCCACCGCCCGGCGCACCTCGGCCTGAAACCCCTCCGCCTGGGTGCGGGCGTCGAGGGCCCCCTTCTGGAGGATGCGGGCGACGTCGCCGTCCTCGAGCTCCCGGTAGGCGGCCCGAACCGGGGCCAGCGTCGTGGTCACCGCCTCGGCGACGGCCTCCTTGAACCGACCGTACCCGCCGTCGTGGTACTCGGCCACGAGGTCGTCGATCGTACGGCCGGTGCACGCCGCCATGATCTCGAGGAGGTTCGAGATGCCCGGCTTCTCCTCGAGGTCGTAGCGCACCGTCGGCTCCGAGTCGGTCACGGCGCTGCGGATCTTCTTGCGGATCGCGTCGGGGGAGTCGAGCACGAGGATGCGGGAGCGTTCGGCGGGGTCGCTCTTGGACATCTTCGCGGTGGGCTCGGTGAGGGACATGACGCGGGCCGCCGTCTCGGGGATGAGGGGCTCCGGGATCGGGAACACGTCGCCGTACCGGCGATTGAACCGCTCGGCGAGGTCCCGCGTCATCTCGAGGTGCTGCTTCTGGTCCTCCCCCACCGGAACGAGGTGGGCCCGGAAGAGGAGGATGTCGGCGGCCATGAGGACCGGGTACGAGTACAGGCCGAGGTTGGCCGGGGCGCCGGTGGCGAGCTTGTCCTTGTACTGGGTCATCCGGTTGAGGACGCCGGTGGGGGTGAGCGTCCCGAGGATCCACGCCAGCTCGGCGTGCTGGGGGACCTGGGACTGCATGTAGAACAAGGACCGCTCCGGGTCGATCCCCACGGCGAGGAGCACCTTGGCGGTCGCCAGGCGCGCCCGGCGGTACTCGACGGGGTCGTAGGGCACGGTCATCCCGTGGAGGTCGACGATGCAGTAGATGGGGTCGTACCGATCCTGGAGGGCCACCCAGTTGCGGAACGCGCCCAGGTAGTTGCCCAGATGCACGCTCCCGGTGGGCTGGACCCCCGAGAACACCTTCTTGCGTCCGTCCACGTCGATGCTCCTTCGTCCAAGGGAAAACGCCGGGGCGGGAGGCCACCGGCGTTCGTCTCGTTCCTGGCGCGCCGCGGCCTCAACTCTCCCGCGACCACCACCAGGAGCGTCCCGTGCGCATGGGCCGAGGTTACCGGGAACCCCCACCCCCGGCAAGGCCCGCGGCGCGACGCCCCGCCACGGGCCCCGGCTTGACACCGCCCGGCCCCCCGGGGATACTCGCCTCCCATGGCCCACCTCGCCACGACGATCATCATCACCTAGGCGCACACGCCGCCCGGCGTGTGCGCTGACGACCCTCCGCCCAGCGGGGGGTCTTTCCTATCCCGGGGAGGATCCCAACCATGACGAGCGTCGAGATCTACGACACCACCCTGCGCGACGGCACCCAGCAGGAGGGCATCTCCCTCACCGTCGCCGAGAAGCTGACGGTGTGCCGTCTCCTCGACGACCTCGGGGTCCCGTTCGTGGAGGGCGGCTGGCCCGGGGCCAACCCCAAGGACGACGAGTTCTTCGCCCGGGCCCGCGACGAGCTCCACCTCGAGACGGCGACGCTCGTCGCGTTCGGCGCGACCCGCCGCGCCCACCGACCCGCCGCGGAGGACGAGCAGCTCGCCGCGCTCGCCGCCGCCGGGACCGAGGTGGTGTGCCTGGTGGGGAAGGCGTGGGACTACCACGTCGAGCACGCCCTCCGCACCACGCCCGAGGAGGCGGTGGCGATGGTCGCCGACTCCGTCGCCCACCTCCGCTCCCTGGGCCGCCGGGTCTTCTTCGACGCCGAGCACTTCTTCGACGGCTACCGCTCGAACCCGGCGTTCGCCCTCGCCGTCCTCCGGGCCGCCCACGAGAGCGGCGCCGAGCGGCTCGTCCTCTGCGACACGAACGGCGGTTTCCTCCCCCACGACGTGGAGCGCATCGTCGGCGCCGTCACCGACGCCCTGCCCGAGGCCGTGTTCGGATGCCACTTCCACAACGACTCCGGGCTGGCGGTGGGGAACTCCCTCGTCGCCGTCCGCCTGGGCGTCACCCAGGTCCAGGGGTGCGTGAACGGGTACGGCGAGCGCACCGGCAACGCCGACCTCTGCTCGATCATCCCCAACCTCTCCCTGAAGATGGGGGTGGCAACCATCCCCGAGGAGCGTCTCCCCCGACTGACCACGGTGTCCCATCACGTCGCCGAGGTGGTGAACCTCACCCTCGACCCGCACCTCCCCTACGTGGGGGCCTCGGCGTTCACCCACAAGGCCGGCCTCCACACCTCGGCCCTCGCCCGGCGCTCCGACGCCTACGAGCACCTTCCCCCGGCCAGGGTGGGGAACGCCACCCGGGTCGTCGTCTCCGAGCTCGCCGGACGCTCCACGGTGCTCGCCAAGGCCCGGGAGTCGGGCCTCGAGCTCAGCGGCGAGGAGGCCCAGGTGGTGGTGGATCGCATCAAGGAGCTGGAGCACGAGGGGTACCAGTTCGAGGCGGCCGACGGGAGCTTCGAGCTCCTCGTCCGGCGGGCCCGGGGCTGGGAGCAGGCGTTCTTCGCCCTCGAGTCGTACCGCATCTTCGTCGAGCGCCGCGACGACGCCGTCGTCGCCGAGGCCACCGTGAAGGTCCACGTCGACGGGAGCCGGGTCGTCGCCACCCGCGAGGGGGACGGACCCGTCAGCGCGCTCGACCGCGCCCTGCGTGCCGCCCTCCGCGACGCGTACCCCGAGCTCGACCGGATCCGCCTCACCGCCTACCGGGTGCGGGACCTCGACTCCTCGGACGGTACGAGCGCCCGGGTGCGGGTCCTCTGCCGGCACGCGGACGGCGTGCATGGCTGGGGAACGATCGGTGTCCACCAGAACATCATCGACGCCTCGTGGAAGGCCGTGAGCGACGGGCTCGTCGTCGGGCTCCTGCGCGCCGGCGTGCCGGAGCGGGCGGGACGATGCGTCACCCCCCTCCCTGGGGTACGACCGGCCTGACCGGCTCACCCGAGCACGGCGAGGAGCTCCCGACGCAGGCGATCCCGTCCCTCGGGCGGTAGGTCGCCGTCGAGGACGAACACGTCAAGTGCCCGACCCCGGCGGGTGTCGATCTTCGCCACCCGGATCTCGGCGCCCGCCGCGGCGAGCGCCGCGGCACAGTCGTGGAGGAACCTCGGTCGGTCGGCGCCTCGCACCTCGACGACGAGGGCGCCGTGCTCGTCGCGGAGGCGGACGTCCCCGCCGGCGGCCGACGTGGGGACCGGACCGGCGCGGAGCGCGGCCAGCCGGGCCGCCACGTCGAGGATCCCCCCGATGGCGGCGTCGAGGTCGCGGCGGAGACGGCCGATCCGCTCCTCGTCGAGGTGCCCGCCGTGCTCGGCGACGACGCGGAAGGTGTCGATGGCGACGCCGTCGGCGCGGGTGGCGATGCGGGCGTCCACCACGGAGATCCGATGGACGGCGAGCACCCCCGAGATCGTCGCCAGTAGCCCGGGACGGTCGACGGCGACGAGGACGATGACGTCGAGCGGACCGTCGCGGCGTGACGCCAGACGCACCCCGCCGGAACCCGAGACGACGGTGGCCAGTCGCAGGTGCGTGGCGACCTCGTCGGCGGAGTACCGGTCGAGGTAACCGGCGGGCATGGAGAGGACGTGACCGGCGAGCTCGTCGGCGGCGTGGCGCCCCACCAGGGCCACCACCGCGGCGAAACGCTCCCGGGCGACGCCGGCGGGACGTCCGGCGAGGTGCGCCGCCACCTTGGCGTGGAGCTCGCGGAGCAGCGCCTCCTTCCAGCTCGACCAGGACAGGTCCCCGGTGGCGCGACCGTCGGCGACGGCGAGGGCGGTGAGCAGGTCGAGCATGGCCCGGTCCTCCACCGCGGCGGCCACCTGGGCGACGACGGCCCGGTCGGTGAGGTCCCGCCGGAAGGCGACCTCGGGGAGGAGGAGGTGGTCCCGGACGGCACGCGTCACCACCGGAGCCGGCGCGACGAACCCGATCCGGTGGAGCAGCGCCGCGGCGATCCGGGCGCCGGCGACGGCGTGGTCCCCGGGTCGTCCCTTGCCGACGTCGTGGAGGAAGGCGGCGAGGAGGAGCGTCGCCGGGGAGCCGACGCCCGCGGCGAGCTCCCGGCCGAAGGTCTCGCGCTCGGTGAACCGGACCATCTCGACGGCCGTCCGCCCCAGATGGGCACCCACCGGATGCTCGTGGAACGGGGCCGCCTGGGGTCGACCCCACACGTGGTCGAGCTCCGGGAGCCACTCGTGGAACCATCCGCCGTAGCCGCGACGCAGGAGACGCTCCCATCCGGCACGGCCGGCGGCGAGCGCCTCCACGAACGCCGCCCGGTCCGCGGCGCTCCACGCCGGTGCGACCGATCCCCGCGCCGGGGGCCGGTCGCACCCCGGGGTCGGGTCCGCAGGGGGATCACCGCGACCCCGCCAGCGGCCGAGGCGCCGCCGCAGCGCCCGCCCCGCGGCGCCCACCGGGTCCGTCGCGCGCCGCCGGCCCTCCCACCACGCCACCGCGTAGGCGTCGAGTCGCCGGGCCGCACCGTACACGTCGGCGGCGACTGCGAGCGGATCCCGTCGCAGCCAGCGTGCCACCGGTCCCCGCAGGTCGATGACGTACCGGTCGAGCGGACGACCGGCCACGGCGTGGAGGGCGGTGCGGACCCGTCGCAACGTCGCGGCCGCGGCGAGGACCTCCGGCGGCGGCGCGGCGGCCGGCTCCCCCGCGAGCTCCGCCCGGCGCCGATCCCACCAGATCCGGTGGAGGGTCCGCAGACCACCGCGACCGGCCTTGAGGTCGAGCTCCTGCCGGGCGAACGGCTCCTCCTCCCACACCGTCTCCTGCTCCGCGGCGAGGAGGTCGCCCAGTCCGGCCCGCTCCCGCCGCAGGAGCTTCACGAGCCGGCCCTCCAGGTCGTGCCAGAGCGCCTCACGGCCCGTCACGGGACGGGCCGTGAGGAGGGCGCAGCACCGGTCGAGATGGTCGCGAGCCATCCCGATCACCTCGCGGGGGGTCCCGGTGGCGTGCCCCACCCGAAGGCCCGCGTCCCACAGCGGGTAGAGGACGGCGTGGACGGCCTCCCCGGCGATGGATCCGTCGTGGAGGAGGACGAGGTCGACGTCGGAGGCGAGGGAGAGATCGCGACGCCCGTACCCCCCGACCGCGACGAGACAGCCGTGCTCGCGCAACGGGGCGAAGCACCCGGCCAGCTCCGTGTCGAGCATCGTGGCGAGCTCGTCCCCCAGGTCGTCGGGGTCGCGCCCGGCGGGTGGACCCTCCCGCCAACGCGCCAGGGTGGCCAGGACGCGGGCGAGCGGCCGGTCCGGCGCGCCCGTCAGATCGCCCCCTCGCCGCGCTCTCCGGTTCGGATCCGCACGACCTCCTCGAGGGGCAGGACGAGGATCTTCCCGTCCCCGATCTCGCCGCTGCGCGCCGCCCGTTCGATGGTCGCCACCGCGTCGTCGACGAGCGCCGCCGGGACCGCCACCTCGACACGCACCTTGGGGAGGAACTCCACCTGATACTCGGCGCCCCGGTAGATCTCGGTCTGGCCGGCCTGGCGACCGAAGCCCCGCACCTCCGTGACCGACATCCCGGAGACGCCGACCTCCTTGAGTCCGGCCTTGACCTCCTCGAGCTTGAACGGCTTGATGAACGCGACGACGAGCTTCACCGTTGCTCCCTCCTCCCGCCGACCCTACTCGGCGAGCACATATGCCCGTTCCTCGTGGAGCGAGATGTCGAGCCCGTCGATCTCCTCCCGCTCCTCGACCCGAAGTCCGGTGATCGCCTTCACGACCCGAGCGAGCACGTACGAGGCGACGAAGCCGAAGACGAGGACGACCGCGACCGCGGCGACCTGCTTCCCGAAGAACGCCACCCCGCCGAACAGCAGTCCGTCGGGTACGGCGCCGGAGACCGCGGTGCGGGCGAAGACGCCGACGAGGACCGAGCCGACGATCCCACCCACGAGGTGCACGCCGACGACGTCGAGGGAGTCGTCGTAGCCGAAGCGGAACTTCAGGCTCACCGCCCAGAAGCACACCACCCCGGCGATGAAGCCGATCGCCATGGCCGAGAGGGGATCCACGTACCCCGCTCCGGGGGTGATGGCGACGAGCCCGGCCACCGCCCCGGAGGCGGCGCCGAGGGTGGTGGGCTTCCCGGTGCGCCACCACTCGACGACGACCCATCCCAAGGCCGCCACCGCGGCCGCGATCTGGGTCGAGGCGAAGGCGGTGATGGCCCCGGCGTCGGCGGCGAAGGCCGAGCCGGCGTTGAACCCGAACCATCCGAACCAGAGGATGCCGGTGCCCAGGAGGGTGAGGGGGAGGGAGTGGGGACGGATCGCCTCCCGTCGGAATCCTCGGCGCGGCCCGAGGACGAAGACGAGGGCGAGCGCGGCGATGCCCGCGTTGACGTGCACGACGAGACCGCCGGCGAAGTCCCGGACCCCCCAGGCGTAGAGCCAGCCGTCGGCGGAGAACGCCCAGTGGGCCACGAGCGGGTAGACGAGGATCGCCCAGAGCGTGGTGAAGAGGACCCACGCCGAGAACCGCATGCGCTCCGCCACGGCGCCGGTGATGAGCGCCGGCGTGATGATGGCGAACATCATCTGGAAGAGCGCGAAGAGGAGGAGTCGAGGCTCCAGACCGACGAGACCCGCGTACTGGAGCCCGCCGACGATCCCGCCCCAGTCCGGTCCGAAGGCGAGGGTGAACCCCACGAGCACCCAGATCACCGTCACGATGGAGATCGTGAAGAAGTTCTTGAGGAGCATGCCGAGGACGTTCTTCGAACGGACCATGCCCCCGTAGAAGAGGGCGAGACCCGGGGTCATGAAGAGCACGAGGGCGCAGCTCACGAGCACCCAGGCGATGTCTCCGGCGCTCACCGATCCCCTCCTCGCTCGACGAGCGCCCATGGTCGCCGCCGAGTGTTTCCGGCGTGTTACGGGCGGATTACGGCCGGGAGACGGGCCCGCTCAGGAGGTGGAGCGGAGGGCGAGCGCGACCGCCTCGACCCGGCTGTGGACCTCGAGCTTGTTGAGGATGTGCTGGACGTGGTTGCGCACCGTGGTGCGTGACAGATAGAGGCGCTCGGCGATCGTGGCACCGTCGAGGCCCTCGGTGAGGAGGCCGAGCACCTCCCGCTCACGTGGCGTGAGGCGGGCGAGCCGTTCGGCGAACTCGTCGCGGGGACGCTCCGGCGGCTCCAGGAGACCACCGAGCCGCTCGGCGAGGAGCCGCTCGAGCTCGGGGGGGAGGCCCACCTCACGGACGAGGTGGATGAGGCGGCACCGGTCCCGGAGCTCCGGCGGGGGCACGATCGTCGTGGCGCTCAGCCAGAGACGCCGGCCCGTCCGGGAACGACCCATGACGTCGCGGGTCCGCACCAGCTCGTCGGGCTCGCCGGGGCAGGAGGCGGGACAGTCGGCGTCGCAGACCGGATCCCCGCACCGGTCGACCCAGGCGAGGACCTCGTGGCAGGGCCGGCCGAGCGCCTCCTCGGGCCTGAACCCGAGCAGCTCGGTCGCCGCGTCGTTCCAGGCCACGATGCGCAGATCGCCGTCGACGGCGATCATCGCGTCCGCGGTGCGACCGAGGACCTCGAGGAGATCCGTCAGGGTCCCGTCCCCGGGGAGGGTCACCGCCATGCACGACTCCGCTTCGCCACGGCCTCGGGTGAGGCGCTCGTTCTGACCATACGGTCAGAATACTCGCGCGTCAACCCCTTTCGCGACGCGACCCGCCCTCACCCCTCTCCGGAGCGGAGCACGGCGAGGATGCCGCCGGCGGCGAGGATCTCCCGCATCGCCTCGGGGAGACCCTCCCCTCGGAGCGTCGGGCCGTCGGGCAGCACCCGGACGGTCCCCGCGCCCAGGTCGACCTCCACCTCGTCTCCGTCGTGGACCGCGGCGTCGACGCCGGGGCAGATGAGCACGGGGAGACCGATCGCCACGGCGTTGCGCAGGAAGATGCGGGCCAGCGACGAGGCGACCACGCACGAGACGCCGAGCGCGGCGAGGTTCTCCGGCGCCGTCTCCCGGCTCGAGCCACAGCCGAAGTTCCTCCCGGCCACCACCACGTCCCCGGGTCGGACCTCGGCGGCGAAGGACGGGTTCACCGACTCGAGGACGTGGAGCTTCCGGACCTCGACGGGATCGACCGCGTACGCCCCCGGCGAGAGCAGGTCGGTGCTGATGTCGTCACCGAAGCACCAGGCCCGGCCCCGCACGACGTCAGCGGCCATCCTGCACCTCCCTGGGGTCGACGAGCCGCCCCGCCACCGCCGAGGCGGCCACGGTGGCGGGCGAGGCGAGGTAGATCTCGGCCGCGGGGGATCCCATGCGTCCCACGAAGTTCCGATTGCTCGTCGAGACGCATCGCTCGCCGGGAGCGAGGAGCCCGCCGTGGCCGCCGAAGCAGGGCCCGCACCCCGCGGCGAGGAGCGTGGCGCCCGCCGCGACGAGCGTGGCGACGGTCCCGTCGGCGAGCGCCGCCTCGAGGACGCGGCGGGACGCCGGGGCCACGAGGAGTCGCACCCCCGGGGCGACCTTCCGCCCCCGGAGGATGGCGGCGGCGGCCTGGAGGTCGTCGAGCCGCCCGTTGGTGCAGGACCCGAGGAACGCCTGGTCGATCCGTACCGGCTCCGCGTCCCGCACCGCCGTCACCCGGTCGACGTCGGAGGGGAGCGCCACCTGCGGTCCGAGCGTGGCGAGTTCGAGCTCCTCGACGGTGAGGTACGCCGCGTCCGGATCGGGCCGTGGCGCCCCCGGGGTCTCCTCCCCGAGGTACGCGAAGGTGCACTCGTCGGCGGGGAAGATCCCGAACTTCGCCCCCAGCTCGACGGCCATGTTCGCCACCGTGAGACGGCCCGAGACCGGCGCCGACGCCACGCCGGGCCCACCGAACTCGAGGGCCCGGTACTGGGCACCGTCGCTCCCGATCCGCCCCGCGATGGCGAGCACGACGTCCTTCCAGGAGACGAGCGGCTCGAGGGCGCCGGCGAGCTCGAAGCGGATGGTCTCGGGAACCCGGAACCAGAGCCGCCCGGTGGCGAGCGCGTACACCATGTCGGACGTGCCCACGCCCGTCCCCGCGGCACCGAGCGCACCGTAGGTGGTGGTGTGGGAGTCCGTTCCGACCACGAGCATCCCGGGTCGGATGTGGCCCCGCTCCGGGAGGAGCTGGTGCGAGATGCCCTCCCCGGCGTCGTAGAAGATCCCGATCCCGAACCGCTCGACGTGCTCCCGGATGCGATGGTGGATCGCCGCCGCCTGGGCGGACGGCGCGGGGACGAGGTGGTCGATGACGACCGCGACCTTCGCCGGGTCGAACACCTTCTCCCGGCCGAGGTCGAGCAGGGCGTCGAAGACCGTCGCCGCGAAGATGTCGTGGGTCATCGCCAGATCGATCTCGGCGACGACGAACTCCCCGGCGCGCACGGACGCCCGGCCCGAGGCCCGGGCGAGGATCTTCTCCGCGACGGTCATGCCCATGGCGTCGTCCCCGTGGTCACGCCCCGAGGCTACGGCCGCCGCAGACGTACAGGAGCTGGCCGGTGACGTACGCCGACTCCTCGGCCGCGAAGAAGAGCACCGCGTTGGCGATGTCGTCTGGCGTCCCCACCCGGCGCATCGGGATCGTCTTCACCAGCTTCTCCTTGATCTCGTCCTTGAGGCCCTGGAAGAGCGGGGTGTCGACGAGCGCGGGGGCGACGGCGTTCACCGTGATCCCGAAGCGGGCGAGCTCGAGCGCGAGGCTGCGGGTGAGGCTGACGACGCCGCCCTTCGACGCCGAGTAGTTCGCCTGTCCCGCCCCCCCGAGCCACGCCCGGGAGGAGATGTTGACGATCCGGCCCCACTTCCGCTCCATCATCTGGGGGATGACGGCCCGGCAGGTGAGGAACTGGGCGGTGAGGTTCACCTTGAGGACGCTCTCCCAGTCCTCGTCGCTCATCTTCGCCACGTACCCGGGGCGGGAGATCCCGGCGTTGTTCACGAGCACGTCCACCTGGCCGAAGGCCTCGGTGGCCTTCGCCACGAGCTCGTTCGCCCCCTCCGCCACCGAGATGTCGGCGGGGATCGCCACCCCGTTCCCCCCGAGGTCCTCGGCCACCGCCGCGGCACGGTCGGCGACCACGTCGTTGACGACGACCTTCGCCCCGCGCGCCGCGAAGGCGCGCGCGATCCCCTCGCCGATCCCCTGGCCGGCCCCGGTCACGATCGCGACCCGATTGCTGACGTTCACCTTCTCGACCTCCTCAACGACCCTTGAACACGGGCTTCCGCTTGTCCACGAAGGCCTGGATACCCTCCTTGCGGTCCTCGCTGTGCCTGAGCACGGCGTGACACATCGCCTCGAACGCGAGCCCGGTGTCGAGATCGACGTCCGCCGCCCGGTTCACCGCCGCCTTGATGCGCCCCAGCGACAGCGGCGCGTTCGCCGCGACCTTCCCGGCGAGCTCCCGGGTCGCCTCCATGAGCGTGCCCTCGGGCACGACCCGGTTGACGAGCCCCCACTGCAGGGCCTGCTCGGCGCGGATCCGCTCCCCGGTGAACATGAGCTCCTTCGCCCGGGACGCGCCGACGAGTCGCGTCGTCCGCTGAGTGCCCCCCACCCCCGGCATGCTCCCCACCCGCGCCTCCGGGAAGCCGAGCTGGGCCCCCTCGGTGGCCACTCGCAGGTCACAGGCGAGGGCCATCTCGAGGCCCCCGCCGAGGACGTAGCCGAAGAGGGCGGCGATGATCGGCTTGTCGCTCGTCTCGAACCGTCGCTGGACCCGGCGGATGAGGTCCCCGAGCGGGTCGTGCACCGTACCCGCCTCGTACTCGGCGGCGCGGGCCTTGAGGTCGGCGCCGACGCAGAACGCCTTCTCGCCCGAGGCGGTGAGCACGAGCACCCGCAGGTCGGGGTCCCCCTCCGCGTCGGCGACGATCCGCTCCATCGTCTCGAGCATCTCGACGGTGAGGGCGTTGAGCGCCTGCGGACGATTGAGGGTGATGATCCCCACCGCGCCGTCCCGTTCCCACAGGACCGGCGCCTCGGGGGCGTTCGAGCTGGTGCCGGCGGTCGTCACGGCTCCTCCTTTCCGTTCGGTTCCTCGGGCGCGGAGACGACGCCCCGGGCCACGAGCTCGGCGATCTCGTCGGCGGCGAACCCGGCGGCGGCGAGCACCTCGCGGGTGTCCTCCCCGGGACGCAACGGCGCGGGCCGCCGGTGCACCGCCCCGGTATCGGAGAAGCGGGCCGGGTTCCGCACCGCCCGCAGCTCCCCCACGCCGGGCTGGGTGAAGGTCGGGAGGGCGTCGATCCGGGCGAGGTGGTCCTCGGCGAGGAGCTCCGGGTAGGAGAGGATCGGCCCGCAGAGGACGTCGACCGCCTCGAGCTCGGCGAGCCACTCCTTCGTCGTGCGGGTCGCGAACGCCGCCTCCAGCTCGGCGTGGAGCTCCCCCCGTCGCTCGACGCGCCCGGCGTTCGTGTCGAAGCGGGGATCGGTGGCGAGCTCGGGACGCCCCAGGACGGCGCACAGGGCCGGCCAGCGACGGGGCGTGTAGGCGGCGACCTGGATCCACCCGTCGGCGGTGCGGAAGGCCTCGTTGGGCGCCGAGTACGGCGCGGCGCTCCCCATGCGACGAGGCGGCCGTCCCGAGGCGAGGTACATGGAGAGGGGCACGACCTGGAAGGCGAGGAGCGACTCGAGGAGGGAGAGGTCGACGCGCTGGCCGGCGCCGGTCCGCTCCCGGGCGTAGAGGGCGGCGACGATCGCCTGGGAGGCGAAGATCCCGGCGACCATGTCGGCGGCGGGCACCCCCACCTTGACGGGGGTCCCGTCCTCGGTCCCGGTGACGCTCATGATCCCCCCGACCGCCTGCACGATGCCGTCGACCCCGGGGCGGTTCCGCCACGGGCCCTCCTGACCGAAGGCCGAGATCGTCGCGTAGACGAGGCGAGGGTTGCGCGGGGAGAGCGCGGCGTACCCGACGCCGAGCCGGTCGGCGACGCCGGGACGGAAGCTCTCCAGCATGGCGTCGCACCCCTCGGCGAGGCGGGCCACCACCTCGCTGCCACCGGGGCGCTTCAGGTCGACGACGATGCCCCGCTTGTTGCGGTTCATCCCCACGAAGGCCGCCGCGGTCCCCCCGAGGAAGGGCGGACCGAGTCCCCGGCCCCACTCCCCTCCCGGTGGTTCCACCTTGACGACCTCGGCACCGAGGTCGCCGAGGAACATGGTGGCGATGGGCCCGGCCGCGCCCTGGGAGAGATCCAGGATCCGGATGCCCGCCAGCGCGCCGCTCATGTGGGGGCGCCTCCGGCGAGGAGCCCGTCGACGACGAGCTCGGCGAACGACGCCCCGATCTCCTCCGGCGTGTAGTCGCCCTCCGGCCGGTACCAGCGAACCGCCGAGTTCGCCATGCCGAGAATGGCCATCGCGGTGAGGCGGGGATCGACGGGACGGAACTCGCCCGAGGCGATGCCGTCGCGGATGATGCGGCGCACGTAGTGCTCGTAGCGGTCGCGCTTGGCGACGTACGCCTCCATGTACGCCGGTTCGAGGTACCGGCCCTCCTCGACGAAGCAGGCGAGGTTGTCCCGGTCGCGGAGCCCTTCGACGACGTGCATGACGACCGCCCGGCGGAGCCGCTCGGTGGCGGGTCGTTCCGATTCGGCTACGGCCCGCAACGCCGGGGTCACCCGGTCGACGGTGAGCTCGAGGATCTCGAGGAGCAGCGCCTGCTTCGAGGAGAAGTGGTGGTACAGGCTCGACTTCGTGATGCCGACCGCGGCGGCGAGGTCGGCCATGCTCGTCCCGTTGAAGCCCTTCTCCCGGAAGAGCGCGGCGGCGGCACGCCGGATGCGCTCGCCCGTCCCGACGTCCGCGGTGGCCTCGGTCGCCTCGACGGTCATCATCGACCTCCGTTCGCCAGCAGGCGCCCCTCGGCCAGGGCGCGCAGGTTCATCTCGCGCCGGTCGGACGGGACCCGAGAGGCGAGCGCCTCCTCGAGGGCGGCCTCGTCGACGAGGCCGACGAGGCCCTGGAGGACCCCGAGGGCGACCACGCCGCTGAGGATCGGCCCCCCGCCGATCCGCCGGGCCGTGGCCACGATCGGGAAGGAGCGGAGGGTCCCCGCGGTGGGGGTCTCGGGGTCGATCGCCTCGGTGTCGGCGACGACCGTCGTCCCGGCTTCCACCCCGGGAGCGTACTTCGCGTACGCCGCCCCCGAAACCGCGACGAGCACGCCGATGGACTCGGCGAGGGGCCAGCCGATCTCGCCTGCGGCGATCACGACGTCGGCGTGGCTGGCCCCGCCCCGGGAGGCGGGCCCGTACGCCTGCGAGTAGGCGGCCTCGCGCCCTGAGCGCAACGCCGCCTCGGCGAGGATGCGGCCGGCGAGGGCGACGCCCTGGCCGCCGGCCCCGGCGAGACGCAGGTCGAGGCGGCGGCTCATCGTCCGCCTCCTCCCGCCCCTCGCCCGGTGAAGACCGGCCGTTCCTCCCGATGGAGGATCCCCAGCTCGAGGCCGTCGAGGAGCTCGGGCGCCGGCACGTGCGGCACCGACGCCTTGGCGGCGAGCGGTCCGGCGATCCGCTCGTCGCGCCGGGTCATGAGGGAGAGGAGCTCCGCGCCGCGACCCAGCTTGTTGTAGCGACCGAAGTACTCGGGGCAGTCGCTGACGACCTCGATGAAGGAGAACCCACGGTGGGCGAGGGCCTGCTCCACGATGTCGGCCATCTTCAGGGGCTCGGCGGCCATGGCGCGAGCCACGAAGGAGGCACCGGCACCCACGAGGAGCCGGCAGGGGTCGAAGGGTGGCTCGGTGTTGCCGGCGCGGGCCGTGGTGGCGATGGCGCCGCGGGGGGTCGTCGGCGCCACCTGCCCTCCGGTCATCCCGTAGATGGCGTTGTTGAAGAGGAGGACCGTGATGTCCACGTTGCGGCGCGCGGCGTGGATGAGGTGGTTGCCCCCGATGGCGAGCCCGTCCCCGTCCCCGGAGATGACGATGACGGTGAGCTCGGGACGGGCGAGCTTCAGGCCGGTGGCGAACGCGGGAGCCCGCCCGTGGGTGGTGTGCAGCGTGCAGAAGTCGACGTAGCCGACGAGCCGGCTGCTGCACCCGATCCCGGCGACCATCGCCACCTCGTCGCGGTCGAGCCCGCGTCGGTCGATGGCCTCGAGGAGCCCGTGGAGGACGATGCCGTGGGCGCACCCGGGACAGAGGACGTGAGGCATCGCCCACTCGCGCAGGTAGGTTCGAACGTCGATCATGCGCCACCTCCTCCCGAGACCGGGATCCGCGCCGACAGCACCTCGAGCAGCTCGGCGGGCACGATGGCCTCCCCGTCGGCGCGCAGGTGGGTGGCGATCTCGCACCGACCGCCCGCCGCCCGTTCCACCTCGCGGAGGAGCTGACCCTGGTTCATCTCCGCCACGAGGATGGCGCCGGTCCGCGCCGCGAGCGCGGCCACCTCCTCCTCGGGGAAGGGCCAGAGGGTGCGGGGCCGCAGCAGCCCGGCCCGCACGCCGCGGGCCCGGGCTCGCACCACCGCCTCCCGTGCCGCCCGGCCCACCGTGCCGTAGGCGAAGACCACCACGTCGGCGTCCTCGGTGTGGAAGGTCTCGACGTCGCGGACCTCGTCGAGGTGGTCCTCGACCTTGCGCCGGAGCCGCTCCATGAGCGCGCCCGCCTCGGCGGCGTCGTTCGTCGGGAAGCCCCGCTCGTCGTGGGTGAGGCCCGTGACGTGGAAGCGGTACCCGTCGCCGAAGGCGGGCAGGGGCGGGACGCCGTCGGGTGGCGCCGCCTTCGGCCAGAACTCCTCGGGAGGCACCGTGGGCCGGACCCGCTCGACGGTCTCGACCTCGCTCGGGAGGGTCACCCCCTCCCGGGTGTGGCCGAGGATCTCGTCGTAGAGGAGGATGATCGGCATCCGGAACCGCTCGGCGAGGTCGAAGGCGCGCACCGTCAGGTCGAAGACCTCGCGCACCGTCGCGGGGGCGAGCACGATGGCGGGGTGGTCGCCGTGCGTCCCCCACCGGGCCTGCATGACGTCGCCCTGGGAGGGGGAGGTGGGCCGTCCCGTGCTGGGCCCGCCGCGCATGACGTCGACGACCACGCAGGGGATCTCGGCGATGGCGCCGAACCCGATGTGCTCCTGCATGAGGGAGAAGCCGGGCCCGCTGGTGGCGGTCATCGCCTTGGTCCCGGCGAGAGAGGCGCCGAGGACGGCGGCGAGCGATCCGATCTCGTCCTCCATCTGGATGAACGCGCCGCCGCGACGGGGCAGCTCGCGGGACATGAGCTCGGCGATCTCCGACGAGGGGGTGATCGGGTACCCCGCGAAGAAGCGGCACCCGGCGGCGAGCGCCCCGAGGACGCAGGCCTCGTTGCCCTGAACGAGCCGTGGTGTGCTCATCGCTCCCCTTTCCCGGCAGGGACCGGGACGGGGTCCCGATCGATGGTGATGGCGAAGTCGGGACACAGCAGCTCGCAGAGCCGGCAGCCGGTGCAGGCCTCCGGCGCCACGATCGCCAGGCGCCCGTGCTCGTCCATGGCGAGGCAGTACTCGGGGCAGACCCGGGGGCAGATCCCGCAGTCCTTGCACCAGGACCGGTCGAGATGGATCCGGGGCGAGCCCGTGGGGACGGGCGGGAGTGGCTCCGGCTCGGGCAGCGTGAGGGAGGGGGCCTCCCGGCCGAGATGGAACGCCTCGAGGTTCACGTCGACGGTGTGCGGCGGGACCCGACGGGCGATCGCCTTCTCCCAGCACACCTCGGGGAGGTCGAGGAAGTTGGCGACGGCACCGAGGACGACGCTGTTCGCCGCCCGGACGTTCCCGAGCTCACGCGCCATGGCGCTGGCGTCGAGGAGCCGCACCGCCGCGGCTCGCTCCCGCAGGACCTGCTCGTAGCGGGCGGGGTACGTCTCCACCCAGGTGCGGTGGTCCCGGCAGGCGCCGGGGGGCACGATGCGTCGCACGTCGGCGACGACCGCCCCCTCGGGGGAGACGTACGGGAGCCAGCGGAGCCCCTCGGCCCACTCGAAGGCCGCCAGGACGGTGGCCGAGCCGAGGGGAACGAGCGGGCTGGAGACCTCGGGCCCGAAGCGCAGGTGGCTGAACACGGATCCGCCCCGCTGGGCCATGCCGTGGACCTCGCTCTGCTTGACGTCGTAGCCGGCCTGGAGGCACGCCTCGGCGACCACCATGCTCGCCATGATGACCCCCTGCCCACCGACGCCGGCGAGGAGGATCCCCCGCACGTCCTCAGCCACGATCTCCTCCTTCCTCGGGCTCGACCGGGACGATGGCCCGCGGCGCGCAGAGCTGGGCGCAGAGCGTGCAGCCGGTGCAGGTGGTCGAGTCGATGACGACCTTGCGGCGTCCCTCGTACGTCTCCTCGGCCCAGACGATGGAGGGGCATCCCAGGGTCGTGCACGCCTGACAGGCGATGCAGTCGGCGAGCTCGACCCGGTAGGGGAGATCCCGCACCTTCCGAGGCGCCTCGACGCAGGGCCGGTTCGTGATGACGACCGAGGGACCGGGGTGGGCGATCGCCGCCTCGAGGGCCCGGAACGTCGCCGCCACGTCGTAGGGATCGACGGTGTGGACGTCCTCCACCCCCAGCGCCCGGCAGAGGGCCGGGATGTCGACCGGCCGGGCCGGATCGCCCTTGAGCGTCACCCCCGTCCCGGGGTGGGGCTGGCCGCCGGTCATCGCCACCGTCCCGTTGTCGAGGATGACCACGGTGATGTCGGCGTCGGCGTACACCGCGTCCATGAGCCCCTGGATCCCGCCGTGGAGGAACGTCGAGTCTCCGATCGTGGCGACGATGGGACCGTCGACGCCTCCACTGGCGTCGAGGCCGATGGCGGCGCCGATGCTGGCGCCCATGGCGACACAGGTGTCCATGGAGGCGAGCGGCTCGAGCGCGGCGAGCGTGTAGCAGCCGATGTCGCCGGTGACCGTGGCCTCGAGACGCTTGAGGGCGAGGAACGGCACCGTGTGGGGACATCCGGGACACAGCAGCGGCGGACGGACCACCGTGTCCGGCCCTGGGTCGACCGCGGTGCGGGGCGGGAGGACGCCGGCGAGGGCGAAGCCGTCGTGGACGATGTCGGGTGTGAGCTCCCCGATGCGGGGGAAGAAGGCCTTGCCCTCCACGGCGATGCCGGCGGCCCGGATCGCGTCCTCGAGGAAGGGCTCGAGCTCCTCGACGACGAAGAGTCGCTCCACGGAGGCGGCGAACTCCCGGATCCGCTCCACGGGGAGGGGGAAGCTCATCCCCAGCTTGAGGATGCGGGCGTCGGGGAGCACCTCCCGCACGTAGTGGTACGGAATCCCGGCGGTGACGACCCCGACCCGGTCGTCGGTGCCCACCGCGACGGTGAGGGGGCTCTCCTCGACGTACCGGGTGAGCCGCTCGAGGCGGTCGAGCAGGACGGGGTGACGGCGGCGGGCGTGCCCGGGCAGCATGACGTACTTCTGGGGGTTGCGCCGGAAGCCGCCCGCGGGGGGATCCTCGGGGGGCTCGATGGCGACGACGCCGCGGTTGTGGGAGACCCGCGTCGTCGTGCGCACGAGGACGGGGGTGTCGAACTCCTCCGAGATGGCGAAGGCGAGCTTGGTGGCGGCCTTCGCCTCGGCGCTGTCGGACGGCTCGAGGAGGGGCACCCCGGCGAAGCGGGCGTAGTACCGGTTGTCCTGCTCGTTCTGGGAGCTGTGCATCCCGGGGTCGTCGGCGGAGACGATCACGAGCCCGGCCCCGACCCCGGTGTACGCCGCGGTCATGAAGGTGTCGGCGGCCACGTTGAGGCCGACGTGCTTCATCGTGGCGAGGGCGCGGGCCCCGCCGAAGGAGGCGCCGAGGGCGACGTCGAGCGCCACCTTCTCGTTGGGGGACCAGCGGACGTCGACCGCCTCCTCGCGGCCGAGGGTCTGGAGGATCTCGGTGCTCGGCGTGCCCGGGTACCCGGAGGCCACCCGGACCCCGGCCTCGTAGGCGCCCCGGGCGATGGCTTCGTTCCCGGAGAGGAGGAGCCGGGTGACGGCGGTCGGCGCCTCGGTGACCTCAGGCATGGGCGCCTCCCACGATCTCCATCATCTGCTCCTCGGTGAGGACCGTGTCGGAGGCCTTCGCCGCGGCGACGATGCGCCGCACGAGGTCCGGCTCCGGGGAGATGTCGTGTTGGAAGAGCCAGGCCTCGGCGTTGGCCTGGCCGCTCATGGGACCCACCGTGATGACCTGGGAGCGGCCGAGGAGGTCGGCGGGAACCCCGCTGTACACCCGGTTGGCGAGCCACGTGTCGCCCCGACGGAGGGCCTTGAGGACCGCGGCGGCGTGCACCCCGGTGCTCGTCTCGAAGGCGTCCTTCCCCACCGCCGGGTAGTTGTGGGGGATGGGGGTGTCGGTGGCCCGGGAGACCGCCTCGCAGTAGGCGGGGAGGGCGGCGAGGTCGGCGTCGATCCAGCCGAGGAGTCGGAGGTTCACGAGGAGGACGTCCATGGCCGCGTTGCCGACCCGTTCGCCGATCCCGAGGGCGCAGCCGTGGACCCGGTTGGCGCCGGCCTCGAGAGCGGCGAGCGCGTTGGAGATGTCGAGCCCACGGTCCCGGTGACCGTGGAAGTCGATCTTCACCGGCTCGCCGGTGTCGTCGACGATCTCCCGGGCGAAGCGGACGAGGTTTCGCACGCCCCACGGGGTGGCGTGCCCGACGGTGTCGGAGAGGCAGATGCGGCGGGCACCCGCCTCGATGGCCGTCGTGTAGAGACGCCGGAGCACCTCGGGTTGGGCCCGGGTCGTGTCCTCGGTGACGTACATGACGTCGAGGTCGAGCGCCCGGGCGTGGGCGACGGCCTTCTCGGTGGTTTCGAGGAGGAAGTCGAGGTCCCAGCCCTCGGCGTACTGGCGGATGGGGCTCGAGCCGAGGAAGAGGGCCGCCTCGATGCGAACGCCGGCGCGCTGCTGGGCCTCGGCGATGGGGTCGATGTCGGCGGGGTGGGTCCGCCCGGCGCAGTTCGGCTCGATGCGCATCCCGTTGCGGTCGATCTCCGCGGCGAGGCCGACCACGTCGGCGAGGACCGCCTCCCCGGCGCCGGCGTACCCGATGTCGACCGCCTGGATGCCGAGGTCCTCCATGCGGTGGAGGATCTCGATCTTCTCCTCGAGGCTGGGACAGCGCACCGACGGGCTCTGCAGGCCGTCCCGCAACGTCTCGTCGTCGAGCTCCACCTCGGGAACGCCCGGCTCGGGGCCACCGCCCACCACGTTCCAGTCGTGGAGCAGGCGCCGCTCCCGGCCCGCCTCGGTCTCGCCCGTCATGGTGTCACCTCCCGTGAGCTCCTCTACCGTCCGGCCGGTCGGTTGGTTATCAGCGTCGTCGCCCCTCACCGTCCGGTCAATCCGCGAACGGCATCATTTCGGTGGTACCATTGCATCAGGAGTCGGTGGTGCCGCAGGACGTCGCCTCCGATCGTGCCATGCGCTGATCCCGATACATCGGTAAAATGGTGCGCTTGCCTCATTGACGCCGCCCGGGCGGGGGCGAGACGATGTCCCTGTTCGACCGAACGGCCGGACGGCTCCCCCACGCATCGAGAGAGGGAGGCGATACCCTGTGAGCCAGACCAGCACGATCGACGCCGCGGCCCGCCCCGTGTCCTTCCGACCCGGCGAGCTCGCCGTCGAGGGCGACGGCACCGGCTACCTCATCGGCAGCCGCTGCCGTTCCTGCGGCGCCCACTACTTCCCCAAGCGCGAGCTCTGCGCCCGGTGTCTCACCGAGGACGTCGAGACCGTTCCCCTCTCGCGCCGCGGCACCCTGTACACCTTCACGATCGTCCGCCAGTCGACCCCGGAGTTCGCGGTGCCCTACGTCCTGGGGTACGTCGATCTCCCCGAGAAGCTCCGGGTGATGGGCCAGATCGCCGGGTGCGACCCGGAGGACGTCCACATCGGCATGCCCGTTGAGCTCTCCCTGGAGCCCTGGGGCGAGGACGACGCCGGACGGCAGCTCGTCGGCTACCGCTTCCGGCCCGTGAACGACGACGAGGAGTGACATGACCGACGTCTACGTCATCGGGATCGGGATGACCCCCTTCGGGAAGCACCCCGACCGCAACGCACCGGATCTCGGCTCGGAGGCGGTGCGCGCCGCCATGCACGACGCCGAGATCGACCCCCGCGAGATCCAGGCCGCCTACGCCGGACACGTCTTCCAGCCCATGGTGACGGGCCAGCGCATCCTCGCCCAGGTCGGCCTCGCCGGCATCCCGCTCGCCAACGTGGAGAACGCCTGCTCGAGCGGCGCGACCGCCATCCGTGAGGCGTACATCGGCATCCGCGCCGCCGAGTTCGACGTTGCGCTCGCCGTCGGCGTCGAGCACCTCACCGGCAAGTTCCGCGGGGCCTTCACCCCCGGCGACGACGACCCCGAGGCGGCGGTGGGCGCCACCATGCCCGCGGTGTACGCCATGCGGGCCCGCCGCTACATGGAGGAGTTCGGGATGACCCGCGAGCAGCTCGCGCTCATCTCGGTGAAGAACAAGCGGAACGCGGCCCTCAACCCCCTCGCCCAGTTCAAGAAGGAGATCACCGTCGAGGACGTCCTCTCCTCACGGCCCATCGCGGAGCCGTTCAACCTCCTCGACTGCTCGCCGGTCTCCGACGGGGCCGCCGCGGTCATCCTCGCCAGCGGCGAGTACGTCAAGCGGCACGGCAACGGCCGGGCCATCCGCCTGGCGGCCTCCGCCCTGCGCAGCGGGACGGTGGACCCCGAGCCGACCTCGATGACCTTCGAGCCGCTCACCTGGAACACCGCCCAGGACGCGTACGAGCGAGCCGGCGTGGGTCCGGAGGACATCCGCTTCACCGAGGTCCACGACTGCTTCACCATCGCCGAGGCGCTGCGCGTCGAGGGGCTCGGGCTCTTCCCCCGCGGCGGGTACGGCGAGGCCGTCGCCCGTGGCGAGGCCGACATCGGCGGCCGCCTCCCGGTGAACCCCAGCGGGGGGCTCCTCGGCAAGGGTCATCCCCTCGGCGCCACCGGCGTGGCCCAGGTCGTGGAGGTGGTCAAGCAGCTCCGCGGCGAGGCCGGCAACCGGCAGATCCCCGACGCCAAGGTCGGGATGGCCCACTGCCGGGGCGGCAAGGCCGCGGGGATCGAGGGAGCGGCGTGCACGGTGCAGATCCTGACCCGTTGACGACCGAGCAGGTCGGCATCCCCTTCGTGCTCATGCGGGGGGGCACGAGCAAGGCCGTGTTCCTGCGCGGCGCCGACCTCCCCCCGCCCGGACCCCGCCGGGACCGTCTCGTCCTGGCGCTGTTCGGCAGCCCCGACCCCCGCCAGATCGACGGGCTGGGTGGGGCCGACCTGCTCACGAGCAAGCTCGCCATCATCGACCCCGCCTCCCGGGAGGACGCCGACCTCGACTACACCTTCGGGCAGGTGTCCATCACCGAGCCGGTGGTCGACTACGACATCAACTGTGGGAACATCTCCGCGGCGGTGGGCTCCTACGCCGTCGACGAGGCTCTCGTCGCGGTGACGGAGCCGGCGACGACGGTGCGCATCCACAACACGAACACCGGGAGGATCCTCGTCGCCCGCGTGCCCGTCGCAGACGGCCGCGCCGCCGTGCGGGGCGACCTGGCCATCGACGGGGTCCCGGGGACCGGAGCGCCGATCGCCCTCGACTTCCACGACACGGCGGGAGGGGTGACGGGGGCGCTCCTGCCGACGGGACGCGCCGAGGACGTCCTCGAGACGGACCTGGGCCCGGTCGAGGCCACGATCGTCGACCTCGCCAACCTCTCGGTGTTCTTCCCGGCCCAGGCCGCCGGCCTGACCGGCACCGAGGGGCCCGGCGACATCACCCCCGAGCACGTCGCCGCCGTCGAGGCGATCAAGGCCGCCGCGGCGAGCCTCGTCGGCATCGCCGGCGACGGGCTCGTCCCCGTGCCCGTGGCCGTCGCCCCTCCGGCACCGTACCGGACCATCGCCGGAGAGGAGATCACCGACGCCGACCTCTGCGCCCGGGTGATCGGCGGCCGGCCCTCGACCCTCCACAAGGCGTACCCGGGCACCGTGTCGGCAACGACCGCGGTCGCCGCGGCCCTCCCGGGGAGCGTCGTCGCCGAGGCCGTCGGCGGGGCTCGTTCCGGGCGGCTCCGGATCGGACACCCCAGCGGCATCATGGAGGCCACCGCCCGCATCGACCCGGCCACGGGCATCGTCGTGGAGGCCACCTACCTGCGAACCGCCCGCCGCCTCGCCGCCGGCGTCGCCTACGTCCCGGCGTGACTCGTGGCCGGCGAGGCCGTGTCCCGGCCGGCCGAGGCCACGGCGCCGCGGAGCGGTCGCCCATCCCGAGGGTGGGAGCCCACCGGATCCTGACCTGACCGAGCGGTCGAAACGCGTGCCTACAATCGCCCGCAGGAAGGAGGGGAGCCCGATGGAGCCGCTGGCGTTGGTGGTCAACGGAGATCGCTACGAGCTCGTCGCTCCCCCCCACCGGACGCTCCTCGAGGTGCTCCGTGAGGACCTCGAACTCACCGGCACGAAGCACGGCTGCGAGCTCGGGGAGTGCGGCGCCTGCACCGTCCTCGTCGATGGCGTCCCCCAGCTCTCCTGCCTCCTCCTCGCCGTCGACGCCGCCGACCACGAGGTCACCACCATCGAGGGGCTCGGCACGATCGCCCACCCCCACCCGCTCCAGGAGAGCTTCGCCGCCTTCGGCGCCTCCCAGTGCGGCTACTGCACCCCGGCGATGATCCTCACCGCCAAGGCTCTCCTCGACCGCGTCCCCCATCCGTCCGAGACGGAGATCCGGGAGGCGCTCGCCGGGAACATGTGTCGCTGCACCGGATACCTCAGCATCGTCCGCGCCGTGGCGGCGGCGGCGGGGAGCGGCGCATGAGGATCGAGCCCACGAACCGCATCGTCGGCGGGTCCGCTCCCCGGGTCGACGCCCTCGCCCACGCCACCGGCGGCACCGTCTACGTCGACGACCTCGCCTTCCCCCGGATGCTCACCGGCCGCCTGCTCCGCTCCACTCGAGCCCACGCCCGGATCGTCTCCATCGACACGACCGCCGCCGCGGCGCTCCCCGGCGTTCACGCCGTCCTCACCGGGGCCGACTTCCCCGTCCCCTACGGCCTCCTCCCCGTCGACCAGGACGAGCACGCCCTCGCCGTGGGCAAGGTCCGCCACGTCGGCGAGCCGGTGGCCGCGGTCGCGGCGACGGACCCCGAGACCGCGGAGCGGGCCCTGTCGCTCATCGAGGTGACGTACGAGCCCCTCCCCGAGGTCACCACCATCGCCGACGCCCTCGAGGAGACCGAGGAGCCCATCCACGGCGAGGGTCCCCGCAGCAACGTCCACCGCGAGATGGCGCTCGAGTTCGGAGACGTCGACGACGGCTTCGACCGGGCGGATCACGTCCGGGAGGACGTCTTCTTCTTCCAGGGGACGAACCACGCCGCGCTCGAGGAGCACGGCGCGGTGGCCCGCGTCGGGGGGGACGGCCGGCTCACCGTCTGGTCCTCCACCCAGGTCCCCCACTACCTCCACCGCATCCTCGCCCGGGTGCTCGAGGTCCCCGAGGCCCGCATCCGGGTCGTGGCGAGCCCCATGGGCGGCGGCTTCGGAGCCAAGACCGACGTCTTCTCCCACGAGCTCGTCGCCGCCAAGCTGGCGCTCGTCACCGGCCGGCCGGTGAAGATCACCCTCACCCGCGAGGACGTCTTCTACGCGCACCGCGGCCGGCATCCCGTCCTCATGTGGGTGAGGACGGGGTTCACCGCGGACGGGCGCATCACCGCCATGTGGTTCAAGACCTTCCTCGACGGTGGCGCCTACGGCAGCTACGGCGCGGCCAGCCTCCTCTACACGGGACAGCTCCAGACGACGACGTACCGGATCCCCGCCTACCGCTGGGAGGGGGTCCGCTGCTACACGAACAAGCCCGCCTGCGGCCCCAAGCGCGGCCACGGGACCCCCCAGCCCCGCTTCGCCCTCGAGTGCCACCTCGACAAGGCCGCCGAAGACCTCGGTCTCGACCCGGTGACGATCCGGGAGCGGAACCTCGTCGAGCCCTTCAGCGCCACCGTGAACCACCTCCGTATCACGAGCTGCGGGCTCGCCGAGTGCCTCGAGCGCGTCGTGACCGCCTCCGACTTCCGCAGCCGCCACGGGGCGCTCCCCCGGGGCCGGGGCGTGGGTCTCGCCGTGGGGGCGTACATGTCGGGTGCCGGGTTCCCCATCTACTTCAACGACATGCCCCAGTCCGAGGTCGTGCTCAAGGTGGACCGCGGCGGCGGCGTCACCGTCTCCTCCATGGCCGCCGACGTCGGCCAGGGCTCCACGACGATGCTCGCCACGATCGTCGGCGAGGTCCTCGGCCTCGCGGCCTCCGATCTCGCGATGGTGACCGCCGACACCGACCTCACCCCCATCGACCTCGGGAGCTACTCGAGCCGGGTGACCTTCATGGCCGGCAACGCCGCCCTCGACGCCGCGTTGAAGCTCCAGGACCTCGTCCTCGTCGCCGCCGCCGAGGAGCTCGGGGTCGATCCCGACGCCCTGGCGACCCGCGACGGCCACGTCGTGGTGACCGCCGACCCCCACCGCGCCATCCCCTGGGCCGAGGCGGTGCGGATGGCCGAGGCTCGCTGGGGCCCGCTCGTGACCTCCGGCTCGTACCGTCCCCCGAAGGGCATCTCCGGGGAGTACCGGGGCGCCGGTGTCGGCCCCTCCCCCGCCTACTCGTACTCGGCGTGCGTGGCCGAGGTCTCCTGCGACGAGGAGACCGGGTTCGTGACCGTGGAACGGGTGTGGCTGGCCCACGACATCGGCCGGGCCATCAACGAGCTCCTCGTCGTCGGCCAGATCGAGGGCAGCGTGCACATGGCCCTGGGCGAGGTGCTCATGGAGGAGCAGGCCTTCCGCGGCGCCCTCCACGACGGACCGTCGCTCCTCGACTACAAGATCCCGACCATCCTCGAGATGCCCCCGGTGGAGTCGATCCTCGTCGAGAGCATCGACCCCGAGGGGCCCTTCGGGGCGAAGGAGGTCGGCCAGGGCCCGCTCCTCCCGGTCATCCCGGCGGTGGCGAACGCCGTGTACGACGCCCTGGGGATCCGCGTCGACGAGACCCCCATCCGCCCCGACAAGGTCGTCGCCGCGCTGCGTGACCGGGCGCGCGGCGGCCCGGGCCGCTTCGGGCCGGCGGGGATCCCCGATCATCGCTTCCGGCCGGTGCGGCGGGTCGCGCCCCCGGAGCACTCCCCGGGAGCCGTGGCCCGATGATGCGCCTCCCCGCCTTCGCCTACCACCGGCCGACGGGGCTCGCCGAGGTGTTCGCCCTCCTCGCCGCGCACGACGACGCCGTCGTCGTCTCCGGCGGCACCGACCTCTACCCCAACCTCAAGCGCCGCCAGTTCCCCGCCGGCACCGTCGTCTCCCTCGCCGCGGTCCCCGGGCTCGCCGGCATCACCACCGCGGAGGACGGCACGGTCCGTCTCGGGACGCTCACCACCCTGGCGACCGTCGCCTCCTCCCCCGACGTCCCCGAGGCCCTCGCCGCGGCCGCCGCCCTCGTCGCCTCCCCGCAGCTCCGCAACCGGGGAACGGTCGGTGGGAACCTCTGCGTCGACACCCGCTGCCACTGGCTCAACGTCACCGACCTGTGGCGGCAGGCGGCGGAGCCCTGCCTGAAGGCCGGGGGCGAGACGTGCTGGGTGGCGCCGGCGAAGCGGCAGTGCTGGGCGGTCCTCTCCTCCGATCTCGCCCCGGTCCTCGTCGCCCTCGAGGCGACCGTCCGGCTCGCCGGACCCGACGGAACACGGACCCTCCCGGTGGCGGAGCTCTATCGCGACGACGGCATGGCCCACCTCGCCAAGGAGCCCGAGGAGATCCTCGTCGAGGTCGTCGTCCCATCCCTCGGCGACCGTCGCGCCGGCTATCGCAAGCTCCGCCGCCGAGGCTCGATCGACTTCCCCATCCTCGGCGTCGCCGCCGCCCTGCGCTTCGCCAGGGACCGCTGTCGGGAGGCCCGGATCGTCCTCGGAGCGGTCGCCTCCGCCCCGGTGCGGGCCACCGCCGCCGAGGAGCTCCTCACCGCCCACCCCTGGTCCGCGGAGCTCGTGGAGGAGGCGGGAGCGCTCGCCGGCAAGGCGGTGCGACCCATGGGGAACACCGACCTCACCTCGCGGTACCGCAAGCGCATGATCCCCGTCTACGTCCGCCGCCTCCTCACCGACCTCGCCGGGGCCCGCTGAGCGGCGCCCTCAGCGCAGCGTCCGGCCGCCGTCGACGACGATCACCTGCCCGGTGACGAAGCCGCTGCGGGCGCCGTCGGCGAGGAAGGCCACGAGCTCGGCCACCTCCTCGGGGGCGCCGAAGCGGGCCGCCGGGACCATGCCGAGGATCCTCCCCCGAATCTCGTCGGGGATCGCCCGGACCATCTCGGTATCGATCGGACCCGGCGCCACCGCGTTCACCCGGATGCGGGGGGCGAGCGCGAGCGCCAGCGCCCGGGTGAGCCCGACGAGACCGCCCTTCGACATCGTGTAGTTGAACTGACCGAAGTTCCCCAGGTAGGTGCGGGAGGCGAGGCTCACGACCGCCCCGCCGTCGACCATCGCTGGCAGGAGGAGCTCGGTGAGCCGCCACGCCGCCCCGAGGTTCACCTCCAGGACGGCGGTGAAAGCCTCCTCGGTGAGCTTGACGAGCCGGGCGTCCCGGGTGATCCCGGCGTTGTTCACCAGCGTGCGCAATCCGGTCCCGGTCGTCTCCACGGCCCGTCGCACCGCGTCGCGTCCCGAGGCCTCGGTGAGGTCGGCGCGGACCGCCCGCACCGTCGCCCCCGTCCCCGCCAGCTCGGCCGCCGCCTCCGCGACGCCGGGGGCGACGTCGACGAGCACCACGGGTCCCTCCCGGGCGAGGCGCCGGGCGACGGCGTACCCGATCCCGCGGGCGGCGCCGGTCACGACCGCGGTCATGGCTGCACGTCTCCCAGGTGCCCGCCGCCGAGGCGAACGAGCTCGCCGTGGAGCCCGTCGCCCTCGAGGAGGCGCACGACCCAACGGGCGATCCGGGCCGTGTCCTCCGCCGCGCCGACGGCGAGCACGTTCACCGGGACGTCACGGGCCTCGAGGGCCGCGGTGCGGGCCGCCGACAGGAGGCCGCAGGCGATCACCGCCCCGCTGCGGGAGCCCCGCCCGTAGCAGTCGTCGAGCGCCACGACGTACACCACCGGAGCCGCGCCCCGCAGCGCGTCCCGGGTGAGGAGGAAGGCCTCCCGCAGGAACGGGGCGGTCTCCTTCCAACCCGGTCCCGGGGGACGCCGGGCGTCGAAGACGACCCCGTCGGCGGGGGATCCGGGCGTCCAGCCCGCCGCCGCCAGCGCGGCCTCGAGCACCGCGTCGGTGACACCGCCGAGTCGCGCCCGGATCCCGCCCACGCGCCGCACCCCCTCAGTCGAGGATCGTCACCGTCCCCGCGGAGCCGTCGACCCGGACCCGCCGGCCGGTCTGGATCCGCTGGGTGGCGAACCCGGTCCCGACGACGGCGGGGACGCCGTACTCGCGGCAGACGATCGAGGCATGGGACATCATGCCCCCGATGTCGGTGACCGCGGCCGCGATCTTCGAGAACGCGGGGCCCCAGCTCGGGTTCGTGATCGGGCAGACGAGGACCTCGCCCTCCTGGACCTGGTGCAGCTCGTCGGCGCTGAGGATGACCCGGGCCGGGCCCTCGACGGTCCCCGGCGACCCGGCGAACCCCTTCAGGTCGTACTCGGCGTCCTCGTCGCCGCCGATCCCCAACCAGTTCTGGATGGAGTCGGTGGTGATCCCCCAGAGCATGATCGTGAACGGCTCGGTGACGACCTCCGGCGGCTCCCCGAGGGCCGGGACCGGCGTCCACCGGGAGAGGCGCTCGAAGAGCTCCTTACGCCGGGTGATCTCCTTGGGCCAGTACCCCGGGCCGCGTGCCGGCGTCCCCACCCCCCAGGAGGAGATGAGGTCGTACAGCGCGGCCTGCACCTCGTAGCGATGGAGGTAGAACATGTCGTCCACCTCCTCGAAGAAGCCGGCGTCGACGAAGATCTGCCCGAACTCCCGCATCTTGTTCCAGAACACCGCGTGGTGCCAGTGCTCCACGTAGAAGTTGTGGTCCTCGATGAAGGGGAACACCGTCCGGGCCAGGGCGAGCTGCTGCTCGAAGTTCTTCAGGTCGTCGCCGTCGAGCAGCGCCGCGTACTCCGCCGAGATCCGGTCCCGCTCCGCCTTCACCTCCTCGAGCGGCCGCTCGATGCTCTCCCCGGCCTCGATGCGCCCGATGTAGTCGGCGATGCCGCTGAAGGGGTAGGTCTCGTCGTTGATCCACGTCTTGTGGTGGTGGTAGAAGCCGGAGCCCGTCGAGAAGTAGAACCAGGGGTCCCGCACCCGTTCGAGCTCGGCGATCCACCGCCGTCCCGCCTCGCTCTGCTCCAGGACGTCGATGACCTCCGCCGGATCGGTGTGCTGCTTGAAGGCGTCGGCGACGCCCAGCTCGACCGCCTTCTTCGCGAGCTTCTTCAGCTCGGCGTCGGGGCGGAAGAGCAACACGTCGATCCCCGCCACCATCCGCGCCACCGTCTGGTCGGGGATGTCGGGGAAGAGCTGCTTGCAGAGCCCGAAGAAGGTCAGGTAGGCGGCGTACCCCAGGTTGAGGAACTCGAAGTGGAGATGCCACATCTTGTGCATGTTCTCGATGACCCGGTTGTACGCCACGAGCAGGTCGTACGCCGAGGTGAGTCCCCGTCCGGCCCGAACCGTCTCGAGGTCCTCCATCTCGGGGAGGGGCCTCACCTCGACGGCCTTGAGCTCCTCGACGGTCTGGCGCGCCTTCTCCTGCCAGCGCTCGTACAGCTCGTCCCAGTGCTCGTAGTAGTACCCGGCGCGCTCCATGAAGTGCTGGACGCGCGCCCCGACGACCTCCTCGTCCATGATGGCGTTGGCGCTGATGTAGAGCCGGCCGTTGAGGACGCGCTGGTCGATGCCGAGAGCCGGGGGCACGATGTACACCCGGGAGTTCATCTCTCCGAGCGCCACCCACCAGCTCTCCGCGGTGATGGTGTCGAACGGGTAGAGCACCTCCGGGTGGTGCATGCCGTCGAAGAACCAGAACTTCGATTCCTCGAACTCGCGACGCTCCTCGCTGAACAGGTAGTAGTACGGATACAGGTCCTGCCACCCCTCGCATCCCTCGGGGGTCGGCACCTCGAAGGGACTGGGGAACCTGGTGTCGCTCATCGCCCTCTCCTCACGATCGCTGTTCCTGTCTGCCGCGCGGGCGCTCCGGGCCCGCTCCTCTCCTCGTTCCCCCCGGTCAGCTCATCGCGTCCTCCCTCTCGCCGCGTCCTTCGCTCCTCGGGTCCTCCGGGGGACCCGGCCGTGGTCGGTCACCCGCCTCCCCGCAGTCGCACCCCGGTGAGGAGGTTGGCGACGATGTGATCGAGCGTCGAGCCCTCCGCGGAGGTCACGTTCTCCCGCTGCCGGGTGCTCCACACCGTCTCGGGTCGGGCCTGGAGCAGCACGATGTTCTCGGGCGGCTCGAGGTCGGCGTCCACGGCCCACTCGAGATCCTGGGGACGACCGTGGTGGCCCTCGATGAGCCGCCCGTAGCGAGCCAGGGCGAGCACCTCCTCGTCGGTGAGACAGGGCGCCTCACGACGCGCCGGTTCCACCTCGCGCCGGACCATCCGCCGCTCCGCGACGTCGGGCCGGTACTCCACGGCCTTGGGGGAGACCGTCTTGCGCACGATCTCGAGCACGATCTTGTCGACGAGGTAGTTGTCGGGCGTCACCTCACCGGACGCCACCGCCTCCCCGAGTCCCCAGGCGGCGTCGATGGCCACCTTGGACCGGTCGCCGTTGGAGGGGTTCAGGGTGAACATCACTCCCGCGGCCCGGGCGTTCACCATCTTCTGCACACAGACGCTCATCGCCACCTGGGTGTGGGCGAACCCCTGCTCGATCCGGTAGGCGATGGCGCGTGCCGTGTACAGGCTCGACCAGCAGCGCCGCACGTGGGTCAGCACCGCGTCGGCGCCGACGATCCAGAGGTAGGTGTCCTGCTGGCCGGCGAAGCTCGCGCCGGGGAGATCCTCGGCGGTCGCCGAGGAGCGGACCGCTACGGGGAGGTCCCCGTCGGGATACCCACACCGGCCGGAGAGCTCCTCGTAGGCGTCGCGCACCGCGGCCTCGACCTCGGAGGGGATGGCCGACGCTTCGATCCGTTCCCGGATGCCGACGCTGATCTCCTCGAGGGCGTCGACGTCCTCCGGGTGCACACCGGCGAGGAGGTCGGCGATGGCCGCCTCGATCCCCGCGTCGCGGATCGCGGCGAGGTACGCGTTCGTCGTCACCGCGAAGCCCGGCGGGACCGGTACGCCGGCGCGGATCATGGTGCCGAGACCGACGCTCTTGCCGCCGACCCGGCTCAGGCACGAGTCGTCGCAGCGTGCGAAGTCGATGATGTACCGCTCCATCACTCCCTCCCTCTCCTGCGCGATCCCTCCGCCACCGCCGTGCTCCCGTCGAGCAACGGGACGAGGCCCGTCACGTCGTCGAGCACGACGTGGGGACGGAGGTCCTCCGGGACGGCGTCCACCTCCCCGGCCCGAGTCGCGCCGGAGAGGACGAGCACCGTCCACAGACCGGCGTGGCGCCCCATGGCGATGTCGGTGGCGAGCTGGTCGCCGACCACGGCGCCACGTTCGGGTGCCACGCCGATGAGCTCCATGGCCATCCTCCCCGCCCACGCCGAGGGCTTGCCGGTGACGAGGGGCTCCCGACCCGTGGCGTACGCCACCGCCTCGACCATGGGCCCCGTCCCCGGCGCGAAGCCGTCCGCGGTGGGGACGCGCGGATCCCGGTTGGTGGCGAGGAACTCGGCGCCGTTCCAGATGGCCCGGCAGACGACGGCGAGCCGCCGCTGGTCGAACTCCGGGTCCTTCCCCATCACCACGACCTCGGCCCGCTCGGCGTCGTCGTACCCCACGAGCTCGAGACCCTTGGCGGCGAGCGCCTCCCGGAGCCCCACGTCCCCGACCGGGAGGACCCTCCTGCCGGGATGGAGCTGGGCGGTCGCCTCGGCGGCGACGAGGGCGGCGGTCACGACCTCCTCGGGGGTCGCGGCGATCCCCATGGCGGCGAGGCGCTCCACCCAGAACCCCACCCGGTGGGTGTTGTCGTTGGTGAGGAAGGCGTAGCGGATGCCGCGCCGACGCAGCTCGGCGAGCGTCTCGAGCACGCCGGGGAGGACGGAGCGGCCGCGGGCCACCGTTCCGTCGATGTCGAAGACGATGCCCTCGACCCGCTCCATGCCGCCGGTCCTCGTGGCGCTCACCTCCCCCCGGCGAAGTACTCGTCCCAGTGCTCGCGGACGTACGCCGCCATCGCCTCGTCGAGCTCGATCTTGCGCGGCCGGTCCTCCTCGCCCCACTCGTACGGCGTGGTGCAGTCGATGATGATGCGCGAGGTCATGAACCGGTCCGATCGGGGCAGGGAGGGGTCGAGCGGCGTGGAGCGCCCCCGGCGGAGGATCTGGGTGCCGAACTCCGGCTGGTACTTGAAGCTCAGCGCGTAGAGGACCTGATCCATGTTCTCCGGGTCGATGTCCTCGTCGACGAGGATGACCGTCTTCAGGCCGTAGTTCCCCGTCGTGGAGGCGAACGCCGCCAGGCCGACCTGCGTGGAGTGACCGTGGTACATGGGCTTCATGGAGATGATGACGAGCATCCTCCCCGCCGAGGCCGGCGGACCGTAGACGGCCCTGATGCCGGGGATCTGCATGCGCCGGAGGTCGTTCCACAGGGACGCGGTGCGGTTGACGCTCATGATCATATGGGTGTCGGTCGTGGGCCGGCCCACCGTCGTCGACCAGAGGATCGGGTCGTCGCGGTGGGTGATCGCCTTCACCCGGATGAAGTACTGCTCCTCGTCGCCCTTCCCCGAGTAGTGGCCGGTGTACTCGCCGAAGGGGCCCTCCGGGCGGGTCTCGCCGGGGACGATCTCCCCCTCCACGACCCACTCCGCGGCGGCCGGGACGAGGAGGTCGGAGGTCTCCGCGCGGACGACCTCCACGGGGGCGCCGCGCAGCGCCCCGGCGACGTCGTACTCGCTCTCGTCGAGTCCGAAGAGGGTGCTCGAGCAGAGGAAGAGCGTCGGGTCGCACCCGGAGACGTACGCCACCGGCATGGGGATGCCGGCCTCCTGGTACGCCCGGAAGTCGATCTCGCCGTCCTTGGCCTTGATCATGTAGATGCAGAGCTCGTGCGCCGAGCCGACCATGGCGCGGTACGTGCCGAGGTTGAGGCGCCCCGTCTCGAGGTTGCGGGTGATGAGGTACCCGGCGGTGCCCAGGTACCGCCCCCCGTCGCCCGGGTAGAACCACGGGCTGGGCAGGCGGGTGATGTCCGCGTCCTCGCCGCGGAGGACGTTCTCCTTGCACGGGCCGGTGGCGACCTCCTTGGGGGGGACCCTGTTGTCGTGGATGCGCTCCACCCACTCCTGGGAGAGGTGCATGAGGCTCGTGTCCTGAGGCATGTCGAGCGCGAGGGCGAGTCGCTCCCGCGCGGTGAGGGCGCTGATGAAGACCCGGTGCCCCGGGTACTCCTTGACGTTCTCGAACAGGAGGGCCGAGCCACCACCCTGGCGCTCCTCGTTGAGCTTGGCGACGTGGCTCAGCTCGAGGTTCCAGTCCACCTCGCGGCGGATCCGCTCCAGCTGGCCCTCCTCGTCGAGTCGGTCGATGAACGACCGCAGGTCGTCGAACGGCATGCGCTCCCCTCTCCTCTCGGGTCGTCGTTCAGGGTCCTTCGCGGGCGTCGGTCTCGGCACCGAGCCGCTTCGAGATCTCACACCCCGCCCGGGTGATGGCCTTGATCGTCACGCCGCTGGGCTGATCGTCGCGGCGGGAGGTGAAACCCACGATCGTCAGCGCGGCGACCACCTCGCGATGGTCCATGAGCGGCACCGAGACCGCCCGCACGCCGAGGAGGTACTCCTCCTGGTCGTCGACGGCGTATCCGAGGCGTCGCACCCGCTCGAGCTCGCGCTTGTACGCCTCGGGGTCGACGATCGAGGACGGGGTGAAGGCCTCGAGGCCGTGCTCCTCGAGGAGGGCGTCGACCTCCTCCTCGGGGAGCCAGGCGAGGAACACGCGTCCGAAGGAGCCGGCCGACAGTGGGATCTGCTGGCCGATGGCGGCCGAGACGTGGAGCGTGCCCACCGGGTCCACCTTGTCGATGATCGTGATCCGGCCGTCGTGGAAGGTGCCGAGGAGGACCGACTTGCGGGTCTCCTCCATGAGGGACTCCATGAAGGGTCGCGCCACGCGGCGCACGTCGATCTGCTCGTGGGCGAGGTGGCCGAGCCGGATGAGCGCCGGACCGAGCCGGTACCGCAGGGTCCCCTCGTCGCGGCTGAGGAAGCGGTGGTCGGTGAGGGTGCGGAGGATCCCGTGGGCGGTGCTCTTGTTGAGGTCGAGCCGCTCGACGAGCTCGGTCAGGGAGAACTCGTCCTGCTCCTCGAAGGAGCGAAGGATCTGGATGGCCCGTTCCACGGCCGACGCCCGTGCCGACATGCGCTCCTCCCCTCCTCCCCTCGGGGTCCTGACCGGTCCCTCCCCGGGCCCGGTGGATCGACGACCGGGGCCGTCGACGGTCCTCCAATGGTTTCGCTATAGAGAACCTCGTTCGTGATAGCGAACACCGTAGCGAACCGGATCGCGGGACGTCAAGCGCCCTGCCAGCGCTCCACGAGGTCGTTGTCGATGCCGAAGAGGTCGAGGACCCGACTCACCGTGTGATCGACGATGTCCTCGATGCTCCGGGGGTGGTGGTAGAAGGCGGGTGTCGGCGGCATGACGATGGCACCCAGCTCGATGGCGTGGACGATGAGACGGGCGTGCCCGAGATGGAGCGGCGTCTCCCGGGGCAGGAGGACCAGCCGCCGCCGCTCCTTCAGCGTCACGTCGGCGGCCCGGGTCAAGAGGGTGTCCGTGTAGGAGTTGGCGATGCCGGAGAGGGTCTTCATCGAGCAGGGGGCCACCACCATGCCCGCCGTCCGGAAGGATCCCGAGGAGATGGGCGCCGCCAGGTCGCGGAGCGGGTAGACGTGGTCGGCGAGGCCCTCCACCGCCTCCGGGGTCAGGTCCGTCTCGAGCTCGATGGTGCGACGGGCACCTCCGCTGACCACGAGGTGGGTCTCCACCTCCGGGACGTCCCGCAGGACCTCCAGGAGCCGAATCCCGTAGACAGCGCCGCTCGCGCCCGAGATCCCCACGACGATGCGTTCCACGCCCGCGCCTCCTTCCCCGCCGTCGTGCGCAGGCTACCCTGCCGCCCGTGGAGCAGGGAGCGGCACCGCACGATCCCCGGACGCGGGCGCTCGCCTACCTCGCGGCACACCACGTCCTGACGCTCGCCACCGTGGGACCCGCCGGCCCGTGGGCGGCGGCCGTCTTCTACGCCAGCGACGACTTCCGGCTCGTCTTCCTCTCGGCGGAGACGACCCGGCATGCCCGGAACCTCGCCGCGAACCCGCACGTCGCCGGGACGATCCACGAGGACTACGCCGACTGGCGACCCATCCAGGGTATCCAACTCGAGGGCACCGCCCGGCGACTCGTCGGAGCCGCCGCGGCGGCGGCGATGGCGCGCTACGCCCGCAAGTTCCCCATCGTCGCCGCCGCCGCCCGTGGCCCGGCCGCGATCGCCCGCGCCCTGGGGAAGGTGGCGTGGTACGAGCTCGTCCCGACCCGTGTCCTCTTCGTGGACAACACCGTCGCCTTCGGCCACCGCGACGAGATCCCACTCGAGTGACGGCCCGAGGGCCCCGTCACCCCTCGACGATGAATCGCTTCGCCTTGAGCTCGAAGCGCGGCAGCGTGTCCCGCGGCACCGCCGTCACCCGCGGGGTGAGCCCGAGACGGTCCCGGAAGGCGGCGGTCACCGCGGCGCACGACGCCGTGGCGTCGACGCCCTGGGCGCACTCGATCTCGACGACGAGCTCGGCCATCTCCCGGTGCCGCACCACCCGCACCCGGAACTCGTCGATCCCCTCGTGCTCGCGGACGAGGTTCTCGACGGCCCCCGGATACACGTTGACGCCTCGCACCACGACCATGTCGTCGGCCCGGCCGATGACCCCCCCGGCGAACCGGGTGAAGGTCCGCCCGCAGGGGCACGGCGTCGCATCGACCCGCACCACGTCCCCGGTGCGGTAGCGGATCACCGGGAACCCCGCCCGACCGAGGTTGGTCACGACGAGCTCCCCCTCCTCCCCCGGCGACACGGCCTCCCCGCTCGTCGGATCGACGACCTCGACGATGAACTCGCTGTCGATGGCGTGGGTCCCCCCCGGCTGGGCCTCGCACTCGAAGCTGTGGGCGCCCACCTCGGAGGCTCCGGCGTGGTCGTAGCACTTCGCCCCCCACTCGGCCTCGATGCGGGCCTTCGTCGCCGGGACGTTCGCCCCCGGCTCTCCGGCATGGACGGTGAGGCGCATGGGGATGCGGTCCAGGTCGAACCCCTCCTCACGAGCCACCTCGGCGAGCCGGAGCGCGTAGGTGGGGGTGCAGCACATGGCGGTCGCGCCGAGCTCGGCCATGAGGGCGAGTCGCTGGACGGAGCTGCGCCCTCCGCCGGGGATCATGAGGGCCCCGATCTTCTCGGCCCCGCCGAGCGCGGCCCAGAACCCGATGAACGGACCGAAGGAGAAGGGCACGAAGAGGCGATCCGCGGCGGTGAGTCCCGCGCCCGCGAGCACGTAGCCCCAACAGCGCCCCCACCAGTCCCAGCTCTCCGCGGTGTCGTAGACGCGGAGGGGCCGTCCGGTGGTGCCCGAGGTCTGATGGAAGCGGGTGTACGCCCTCTCGGAGAAGGTGGCGTTCGTCGAGAAGCCTCCGCCCTCCTCCTGGGCCGCGAGGAGCTCGGCCTTCGTGGTGAAGGGGAGGTCCCGCAGGTCCTCCACGCGACGCACGTCCCCCGGCTCCAGGCCGGCGAGCTTCCCGGTGTAGAACCGGTTGCGTCCCAGGATCGTCTCCAGCAGCGTCCTGAGCTTCGTGAGCTGGATCTCGCGCAGGCGCTCGACGGGTGCCGTCTCCGTCTCACGCGCGAAGTAGGTCGTCTCCATGGCGGGGCAGTCTGCCCCTCGCGCCGGATCGCCGCCAAACCGTTCCCCACCAATGACGCGTCTGCATCAGAGAACTGAGACGCCCGGAGCATTGTCGCCGGCGGATGCCCGTGGCATGATTCTGACTGACCGGTTAGTCAAGAAGCGAGGCACCATGACCAGTGAACTCGAGAGGATCATCGACGACTGCCGGGTGCTCGTGGAGGACCCTCGCTACCCCGCCGCCCGGCGCTGGCTCGAGGAGCATCCCGACGGGAAGGTCCTCGGGCACTTCCAGGTGTACTTCCCCGAGGAGCTCGCCCACGCCGCCGGCGTGCTCCCGGTGAAGGTCATGGGGGCCGACAGCACCGTCCAGATCCGGCAGGCCGACGCCCGGTTCGCCGCGTTCGTCTGCTCCATCATCCGCTCCGGGCTCGAGCTCGCCCTCTCGGGGAGCCTCGACTTCCTCGACATGTTCGTCACCCACCCCATCTGCGACGCCGCCCGCCACTCGCTCGGCGTCTGGGCACGCAACTTCCCCGAGATGGAGTGCCAGATCCTCTACTACCCCCACAACCCGACCTCCCGCCAGGCCCTGCCGTACCTCACCGACGAGTACCGCCGCATCCTCGGGATCATCGAGGACCTCGCCGGTCGGAAGGTCACCGACGACGACCTCCGCCACAGCATCGCGGTGTTCAACGAGAACCGCCGCCTCCTCCGCGAGCTGTACCAGATCAAGCGGGAGCAGCCGTGGCTCATCGACGCCGTGGAGGCGTACGCGCTCACCCGGGCCGCCGGGGTCATGCCGCGCGAGGAGCACAACGAGATCCTGCGCCGGGCCCTCCCCCTCATCCGGGAGCGGGACCGCAGACCCCAGGACAAGATCCGGGTCGTCATCGAGGGCGGCTTCTGCGAGCAGCCCCCCATCGACATGCTCGCCGTCCTGCAGAACGTGTGCTACGTCGTCGACGACGACCTCCTCATCGGCCTGCGCTGGCTCACCGAGGACGTCCCCGTCGACGGCGACCCGGTCGCCGACCTCGCCCGTGCCTACGTGGAGACCTCCAGCTACAGCCCGGTGCAGCGCGATCCCCGCAAGCCGAAGGAGGAGATGCTCCTCCGCCGTATCGAGGAGTCGGGGGCCGAGGCCGCCATCGTCTCCGCCGCCAAGATGTGCGAACCGGGACTCGAGGAGCAGGTCGGGTACAGCCGGGCCCTCGACGAGGCCGGGATCCCGCACCTCGTCCTCGAGTTCGAGGAGAAGACCACCGTCTTCGAGCAGTTCCAGATGGAGGTCGAGACCTTCGCCGAGTCCCTGATGTTCGAGTTCGCCTGAGGAGGAGCACCATGAAAGAACGCCGCGTCGCCATTCGTCCCCCTCTGGCGCTCGCCGGGACCACCCGGAGGGCGAGCCGCCAGCTCATCGAGGAGTGGTGGAAGGAGCTCAGCGAGGCCGCCACGAGCGGCCGGCCCGTGGCCAACGTCTTCGTCATGGGATCCATGGCCGAGATCCTCAGCACCTTCGACATCCCCATGAGCTTCCCCGAGATCGCCGCCCTCCAGACCGCGGTGAAGGGGAAGGCCATGCAGTACCTCGAGGCCGCCGAGGACTACGGCTACTCCCCCGACATCTGCGGCTACGTGAAGGTCGACGTCGGCCTCCACGTCACCGACCGGGCCCACCCCATGGGCACGTACCCGCAACCCGCCTTCACGGTCGCCACGAACATGTGCAACACGTACATCAAGTGGGCGGAGATCTGGGAGCGCATGTACGGGACGCCCACGTTCGTCCTCGACATCCCGGGCTGGCGCGGCTCGGGGTTCGCGTACGGATCCGGTACCCGGACCTTCGCCGAGGACAAGGCGTACGTCGAGCAGCAGATGCGGGAGCTCATCACCTTCTGCGAGGAGCAGACAGGCCAACGCTTCGACATCGACAAGCTGCGCGCCGTCATGGGCGAGGTCAACCGCATGTCGGAGCTCTACCAGGCCATCATGAAGACGAACCAGCACCGGCCTGCGCCCTTCAACGCCCTCACCGAGGGGATCAACTACCAGGGCATCGCCAACATCTACCGCGGCGACCCCCGCGGGACCCGATTCATGGAGACCGCCCTCGCCGAGCTCGATGAGCGGGTGGCCCACGGCGTCGGGGCCGTTCCCGACGAGCGGTTCCGCCTCCTCCTCATCGGCACCGCCTGCTACTCGCACTTCCGCGACTTCGTCGGCCTCTTCGAGGACTGGAACGGCGTCTTCGTCGCCAGCGAGTACATGTCGTACGCCGGTGGTGGCATCGATCGTGGGATCCACTACGACCTCGAGCGTCCCATCGAGAGCCTCGCCGAGCAGATCGTGCTCACGGCCCAGCCGTCTTTCAGCGGGATCTTCTTCTCCCAGGAGTGGCAGCGCGAGGCGGTCCGGGACTGGTCGATCGACGGGATCTGCTACCACGGGGTGAAGTCCTGCCGGACGACCTCGACGGGCCTGCCCGACACCCGAGAGTGGCTCATGGGCGCCGACGACACCCCCGGACTCTTCATCCAGTCCGATCTCGTCGACTCGCGACTCTGGGCCGAGGCACAGCTCAAGAACCGGATCGACGCGTTCTTCGAGTCCCTCGAGAGCCGCCGCGTGACGGCGGGGAGGTGAGAGCGACATGAGCGAGATGTTGGTCGCCGGCGTCGACGTCGGCTCCACCCAGACGAAGGCCGTGATCATGGACGGGAGTCGGCGGGTGCTCGGCCGAGCCCTCACCGACACCGGGGTGCGGCTCGACGAGTCCGGCGAGCGGGCGTTCCAGATGGCGCTCGCCGACGCGGGCCGCACCACCGAGGAGGTGGGGTTCATCGTCGGCACCGGATACGGCCGGTACCGGATCGAGTTCGGCGACGCCCAGGTCACCGAGATCTCCTGCCACGCCCGCGGTGCGGTGTACCTCTTCCCGGGGACCCGAACCGTCCTCGACGTCGGAGGACAGGACACGAAGGCCATCAAGGTCGACGAGAACGGCGGCGTCGTCGACTTCTGCATGAACGACAAGTGCGCCGCCGGTACCGGACGCTTCCTCGGCGCCGCCTCCGACGCCCTCGAGGTGCCCCTCGACGAGCTGGGACCCCTCGCCCTCACCGCCACCCACCCGGTGCGTATGAGCACCACCTGCACCGTCTTCGCCGAGTCCGAGATCCTCGGCTGGCTCGCCCGAGGCCGCAAGCAGGAGGACGTCATCCTCGGCGTGCATCGGGCCATCGCCTCCCGCAGCGTCTCGCTGCTGCGGCGGGTCGGCATCGAGCCGGAGATCACCTTCACCGGTGGAGTGGCGAGGAACGCGGCCATGGTCGAGCTCATCGCCGAGCTCACCGACTCCCCGGTGAACACGAGCGAGGAATCGCAGCACTGCGGCGCCATCGGAGCGGCCCTGTTCGCCCTCGACCAGGTCCTCACCGGTGCCTCGGCAGAGAGGGGAAGGACGTCATGACACTCACGGCAGGGATCGACCTCGGATCGAGCTACACGAAGACCGTCATCGCCGACGAGGACGGGACGATCGTCGCCCGCTCGAGCCGACTCACCGGGTACAACTTCCCCCGCGCCGCCGAGCAGGCCCTGAGCGAGACCCTCGAGATCGCCGGTCTCGACCGCTCCGCCATCGCCTACGTCGCGACGACCGGCTTCGGGAGGCACGCCGTCCCCGAACGAGACCTCGCGGTCACCGAGCTCACCTGTCACGCCTACGCGGTGCACCGACTCCTGCCCGAGGTCCGGACGGTGCTCGACGCCGGCGGCCAGACGGTCAAGGCCATCCGGCTCGACGAGACCGGCCGGGTGCGGGCCTTCCGTCTCAACGACAAGTGCGCCGCCGGCGCCGGCGCCTTCCTCCAGAAGACGGTCCGGTACATGGGTCACGAGGTGGGAGCCATCGCCGAGCTCTCGGGAGCCGCGCAGAAGCCGGTGCCCGTCTCGAGCGTCTGCGCCGTCTTCGCCGAGTCGGAGATCATCAACCATCTCGCCGCCGGCGAGAGCGCCGAGGACGTCTGCGCCGGGGCGGTGGCCGCGCTCGCGGGGCGGGCGGCCCAGCTCGTCAAGCGGGTTCGGCCCGAGCCGCCGTGCGCCCTCACCGGCGGCCTCACCCGGGTGCCCCTCGTCGCCGAGGTGCTCGAGGAGAAGCTCGGGTTCGGATTCCTCGTCCCCCCCGACGACATGGGAAACTACGCGGGAGCGTACGGCGCGGCGCTCCTCGCCCACCTGCGGCTCCAGAAGGTGGACCGCAAGCAACCGGCCGCGGTGTGAGGCGCGGGAACGGACCGGGCCTACCCGCCCCGTTCCCGGGAGACACGGCTTCGTGAAGAGGACCGGAACGAGCGAGGAGGAGGAATGACCGACGAGTCGAGCGTCCTGACCGGACGCGACCCCGACAGCTTCGGATTCCAGGACATCATCTACGAGAAGCAGGACTGGGTCGCCCGGGTCACGATCAACCGCCCCCACAACTACAACGCCTACAGCACGAACACCCTGGGCGAGATGCTCGAGGCGTTCCGCGACGCCGCGTTCGACGACGGCGTCGCCGTCCTCGTCCTCACCGGCGCCGGAGACAAGGCCTTCTGCACCGGCGGGGACGTCAAGGAGTATGCCTCGGTGTACACCCAGCGACCCCACGAGTACTGGAAGTACATGACGCTCTTCGCCGCGTGCCACGACGCGCTGCGCGGCATGGGGAAGCCGACGATCGCCCGCCTCAACGGCATCGTCGCCGGCGGCGGCAACGAGTTCAACATGGCCTGCGATCTCGCCGTCGCCGCGGACGACGTCACGATCCGCCAGGTCGGTACCCGCGTCGGGAGCGTGGCCGCCGGTGGCGCGACGCAGTTCCTCCCCATCATGGTGGGGGACCGTCGCGCCCGCGAGATGCTCCTCCTCTCGGAGCCCATCTCCGCCCAGCAGGCCCTCGAGTGGGGACTCGTCAACCGGGTCGTTCCCCGGGACCGGCTCGACGCCGAGGTCGACGACCTCTGCCGGCGGCTCATCGACAAGTTCCCCGAGTGCATGCGCTACACGAAGGAGCAGACGAACTTCTGGAAGGACTTCGCCTGGCACATGACGATCGGTCACGCCCGGGACTGGTTGACCCTCCACTACACGTCCCTCGAGCCCTGGGAGGGCATGACGGCCTTCGTCGAGAAGCGTCCCCCCGACTACCGGGGGGTCCGGGAGCGGGCGCGTGACGGCGGCTCGTCCGAGTTCATCTGGGGACCCCCGGCGAAGACCTGCGCCGCGTGCGGCGCCAAGGGCCTTCCCGCGGCGACGAGCTTCTGCGGCAACTGCGGCGCCGCGCTCTGATCCCGTGACCACCCGCTTCCTCGACCCGGACACCGCCGTCGCCGAGCTCGTTCCCGCCGACGCGGTGCTCGCCGTCGGCGGCATGCACATGACGGCGGCGCCCATGGCGCTCGTCCGCGCCCTCGTCCGGCAGGGCGCGCGCGTCGGCCGGCTCGTCACCAGCCCGTCGGCCTCGCTCCAGGCGGACCTGCCCATCGCCGCGGGTCTCGTCACCGAGATCCTCAGCCCGTACGTCGGGTTCGAGCATCTCGGCCTCGCCCCGGCGTTCCGCCGGGCGGTGGAGCAGGGCCGGCTCCGGGTCCTCGAGTGCGACGAGGGGTCCCTCACCCACGCCCTCTACGCGGGAGCGGGTGGGATCCCGTTCCTGCCGTGCCCTCCCGGGATCGACCTCACCGACATCCCGAAGGTCGACCCGGAGCTCTACCGCGAGGTGACCGACCCCTTCACGGGCGAGACGCGCTGGGCCATCCCGGGACTGCGTCCCGACGTGACGTTCGTCGCCTGCTCGCTCGCCGACGAGGCGGGGAACGTGGCGTTCGACCGGTTCCCCTTCACCGACCGGCTCATGGCCCTGGCGGCGCGGCGCCTCGTCGTCCAGGTGGAGGAGGTGGTCCCCACCGGGAGCCTCGCTGATCGCTCCCCCGCGGAGACCCTCCCCGCCTTCCTCGTCTCCGCCGTGGTGGTCAGCCCGGGAGGGTGCCATCCCACCGCGGCCCCGGGCCGGTACGACCGGGACGAGAAGGCGATCCGCCGCTACCTCGGCGCCCACCGGCAGGTCGACGACGTCGCCGCCTGGGCCGTGGCGCACGTCGGAAGCGACGAGGCGTCGTACCGTGCCGCGATCCCCGGAGGTGGAAGGTGAGCGACTGGTCCCCCGCCGAGCTCATGGCCGTGGTCATGGCGAGGGCGTTCCGCGACGGCGAGGTCGTCGTCATGGGCGCGGTGCCGGCGCTCCCCATGGCGGCGTGTCGACTCGCCCGGGCCCGACACGCCCCCTCCCTCGAGTTCATCGTCGGCGGGAGCGGTACGGTGAGCCCCGAGCCGCCCACGCTCCTCACCTCCTCCTGCGACCCGGGACTGGCACCGGCGGCGACGACCCTCCCCCTCCCGGACGTGGTGCTCCTCGAGGGCCGCGGCGACGCCTTCGACGTCTTCTGCGCCGGGGGTCTCCAGATCGACGCCTACGGGAACTGCAACCTCATCGTCGTGGGCGACTGGGCGCACCCCCGTCTGCGGGGCCCGGGCACCGTGGGCCTTCCCTTCCTCCCCAACACCCGCCGTTCCATCATCTACACCGAGGCCCACACGCCGCGAACGTTCGTCGAGCGCGTCGACTTCGTCAGCGGACCGGGCCACCCGGCGGATCCGTCCCAGGACCGGCCCTACCGCAAGGAGGGACCGAGCCTCGTCGTCACCCCGCTCGCCACGATGGACTTCGACCCGGCGACCCGCCGGATGCGCCTGCGCAGCGTCCATCCCGGGGTGACCGTGGCCGCGGTACGGGAGGCGACCGGCTTCCCCCTCCCTGCCGAGGAGGACGTCCCCACCACACCCCCGCCCACCACCGAAGAGCTCACGACGCTCCGCCGGCTCGACCCCGACGGGGCACTCGCGCGATAGGAGGATCGACGATGGAGTTCACAGATCGGGTCGTGCTCGTCACCGGCGGCGCCAGCGGGATCGGCCGGGCCGCGGTGGCCGCCTTCGCCGCCGAAGGGGCCCGGGTGGCGATCGCCGACCTCAACGCCGAGGGGGCCGCCGCGGCGGCGGCCGCCCACGCCGGCGCCTTCGCCGTCCCCATGGACGTCTCCGATCCGGAGGCGGTCGCCGCCGGGGTGAGCGAGGTGATCGCCGAGACGGGTGGCATCGACGTCCTGGTGAACGTCGCCGGATGGGACCGCATCAAGCCCTTCCTCGAGACGACCCCCGAGTTCTGGGATCGGGTGCTCGGCATCAACCTCAAGGGCGTGCTCTCCACGTGTCACGCCGTCCTACCCCACATGATCGAGCGGGGTCGCGGCGTCGTGGTGAACACCGCGTCCGAGGCGGGCCGGAACGGCTCCTCCGGCGAGGCCGTCTACTCCGGGGCGAAGGGTGGCGTCATCGCCTTCTCCAAGGCCATCGCCCGTGAGGTGGCCCGCCACGGCATCAGGGTCAACGTCGTCGCCCCCGGACTCGTCGAGACCCCGCTCCTCCAGGGCATGATCGACGCCGGGCACGGCAAGCTCATGGAGGCCATCGTCCGCGCCACCCCCATCCGCCGCTTCGGCACGCCCGAGGAGGTCGCCGCGGCCATGGTGTTCCTCGCCTCGGATCGGGCGAGCTTCATCACGGGCCAGACCCTCGGGGTGAGCGGCGGACTCGTGATGGGCTAGCTAGCTTGGAGGCCGACATGGCCACGACCACGACCGAACCCAACGCCGACGTCGCCCGCCCCGGTGAGCTGACGCCCAAGCAGGTCCGTCTCGTCCGCACCGCCTACCAGGCGTTCACCGAGGACGGGGTGCACCGCGTCTCCCTGCAGGAGATCGCCGATCGCGCCGGGGTGAGCAAGGGGGTCATCCTCTACCACTTCGCCACGCGGGACCGCTTCATCCTCGCCACCATGCACTGGGCGCTCTCGCGCACCGCGGAGCGGATCCGCCGGGCGGTGGCGACCGCCGACTCCCCCGAGGCGCAGGTGGAGGCGATGATCGACGCCATCTTCTTCGACGCCGACGCGAACCGTCGTTTCTACCTGCTCTACCTCGATCTCCTCGACTACGCCTCCCGGATGGACCGCTTCGGCGAGCTCAACGCCACGTTCCGCTCCATCGTCAACTCGACGTACGGGGACGTCGTCCGTCTCGGGATGACGCGAGGGGTCTTCCCGGACGGGGACGTGGAGGAGACCGCCGACGTGGTGCGGGCCATCATCGACGGGATGTTCCTCCTCTGGCTCCAGGAGACGGACTGGAAGGCGGCCCATCCCCGCTACCGCGAGGCGACCCGTCGGGCGGTCCTCACCTTCCTGCGCGCCCTCCCGGCCGGGTGACCTCACCCGGCCGGGGCGAGCCCGTCGAGGAGCTCCCAGAGCCGCTCCACGTGTCGCCGTCGCGTACCGAGCTGCCCGACGGACACGCGGATGTAGGCGTGACCCCCGCCGTATGAGGGGGTGACCGCCACCTCACCGGTCGCGTTGAGCGCGGCGGCGAGCCGCTCGGTCGCCTCGTCCCCGCCGACGTGACGGAACGTCACGAGGGCGAAGGGCACGGGGGCGACGAGGACGAACCGCGGATCGGCCTCGAGACGTCCGGCGAGCTCCCGGGCGAGCCGCACGTGCTCGCGCACCATCTCCCGAATGCCTCGAGCTCCCGCGCTGCGCAGGAGGAACCACAGCTTCAGGGCCCGGAACCGCCGCCCCAAGGGGACGTGCCAGTCGCGGTAGTCGATCACCTCCCCCGACTCGCTCGCCGCGTTCCGCAGGTACGGGGGGAGGATGCGCAACGTCTCGAGCAGCGGTCGGCGATCGGCGACGTAGAACACCGAGCAGTCGAAGTTCGCCCCCATCCACTTGTGGGGGTTGAACACGTAGGAGTCCACGAGCTCGAGCCCGTCCTGGTGGTGTCGGAACTCGGGACAGATCATGGCGGTGCCGGCGTACGCGGCGTCCACGTGGTGCCACATCCCCCGCTCCCGGGCGATCTCGCCGACGGCCCGCACCGGGTCCACGGCGGTGGTTCCGGTCGTGCCGACCGTGCTCACCACCACGGCCGGGACCCGCCCCGCGGCCACGTCCGCGGTCACCGCCGTGGCGAGCGCGTCGGGTCGGAGGGCGAAGGAGCCGTCGACCGGGATCACCCGCACGTGGCGGTACCCCGCCACTCGGGCGCCCTTCTCCACCGAGGAGTGGGACTGCTCCGAGGCGTACACGACCGGCGCGCCCTCCCTCCGCTCCTCGGCGAGGCGCCGGGCCACGACGAGGGCGGTGTGGGTCGAGTCGGACGCGCTCATCTGGATGACGCCGCCGCCGGGGCCGGTCGTCTTCCAGGAGCCGGGCAGGCCGAGCAGGTCCACCAGCCAGTCGAGCACGTGCGACTCGAGCTCGGTGCAGGCCGGACTCGTCGACCACAACATGCCCTGGACCCCGAGGCCCGCCGCGGCGAGCTCCCCGAGGATCGCCGCCGGGGCGGCGTTGGCGGGGAAGTACGCGAACCACCCCGGGTGCTGCCAGTGGCTGATGCCCGGCATGATGATCTCGTCGAGGTCGCGCAGGACCGCGGCGAACGGCTCCGGCTCCTCGGGGGCGGTGGCGGGGAGCCGGGAGCGGATCTCGCCGGGGGGGACGCGGGCGAGGATCGGCTCCTCCTCGACGTGCTCGAGGTAGTGGGCCACCCAGTCCACGAGCGCGTGGCCGTGCCGTCGGAACTCCTCGGGGGTCATCCCCAGCGTCACCGCAGATACCCCAACAGCTCGCGCACGACGAACGCCGTCGCCCCCCACAGGGTCCCCTCGGCGAACTCGTAGAACCACAGCTCCCGGCCCCGCCACGTCGATCGTCGCCACCGCGACTCGTCGAGCAGCTCGTCGAGGGTCGGCTCGATGATGGCCGCCACCTCGGCGGGATCCGGCACGAGGCGGGCCGGGCGACGGATCCGCGCCACCACCGGGACGATGAGCCGGGTGCGTTCCCGGGTCGTCACCGGGGTGAGCCCGCCGAGGATCGCCTCCACCGCGGTGGGCGGGAGGGCGATCTCCTCGCCCGCCTCCCGGAGCGCGGCCTCGATGGGCCCCTCGCCGTCCTCGATGGCGCCGCCGGGGAACACGACGTCCCCGGGGTGCGTCCGCATCGCCTCGGGTCGTTTCGTGAGGATGAGCCGGACGCTCCCTGCGCCGTCCCCGTACAGGGGAACGAGGACCGCGGCCTTCCCCTCCTCGGGGTCGACGACCGGCGGGAGGGCGGCGAGACGGGTCCAGGGGTCCACCGGCCGATGATACGCCGTACCATGACCGGCATGGCGCGTCACCTCCCCACCCGTCCCCGGGCCACCCCGCGACTCCTCCTCCGGCCGTTCCGCCGTCGCGACGCGGCGGCGCTCGACGAGGCCGTGCGCAGCTCCCTCGCCGACCTCCAGCCGTGGCTCCCCTGGGCGAACGGGTACGACCGTGGCGTGGCGCAGCGCTTCATCCGGGAGTCGGCGGCGGCCTGGGCCGAGGGACGAGCCTTCGACTTCGCCATCCGCGCCCACGACGATCCCGACCGGCACCTCGGGAACGTCTCCATCTGGTGGGTCTCCCGACAGAACCTCGTCGCCGAGATCGGGTACTGGGTCCGCTCCGACGCGGCCGGGGCGGGGATCGCCACCGAGGCCGCGGCCCGGGTCGTCGAGATCGGGTTCGAGGAGCTCGCCGCGCACAAGATCGTGCTCCGCATCGCCGTCGGCAACGTCGCCTCCGAGCACGTGGCGCGCAAGCTCGGCTTCCTCCACGAGGGCATCCTGCGCGACGAGGTCCGTGTCGGCTCGACGTGGCTCGATCACACGATCTGGAGCATCCTCGAACGCGAGTGGCGGGTCGAGCGGCGACGCCTCGAGGCGGAGGGGCGGATCTCGCCCCCGGGACCGATCTGATCCCGCGGGTCGACCACTAGCCTGCCGCCGGCCGTGGCCGCGCTCCTCCGGATCTTCGCCGACATCCTCCTCCCGGTGTTCCTCGTCGTGGGGATCGGCATCGTCGCCGGTCGCCGGCTCGACCTCGACGCCAGGACCCTCTCCCGGGTCGCCTACTGGATCCTCGGCCCCGTCTTCGTCTTCGACATCCTGGCCCGCGCCGACCTCGCCGCCGGCCTCGTGGGACGTCTCGTCCTCGCCACCCTGCTCGCCGTCGCCGGCGCCGGTCTCGTCGGTTGGCTCATCGCCCGAGCGAGCGGCCGGGAGCCGCAGGTCGTCGCCGCCACCCTGAGCACGTCGGTGTACGGCAACGTGGGCAACTTCGGTCTCGCCATCGTGGCCTTCACCTTCGGCGCGGACGCCCTCCCCCTCGCCGGGATCGTCCTCGTCTCGGTCAACCTCACCGGCATCGTCGTCGGCGTGGCGGCGGCCCGCTGGAACGAACACGGCGCCGCCGCGGCGCTGCGGCGCGCCGTCACCGCGCCCCTGACCCTGGCGGTCCTCCCCGCGCTGGTCGTCAACGCCGGGAACGTCACCCTGCCGCTGTGGCTGGCCCGTCCCGTCGACCTCGTCGCCGCGGCCCTCATCCCCATGATGCTCCTCACCCTCGGGATCCAGCTCGCCGGCATGCGCCGTCGTCGACCCGACCTCCGCGTGGCACCGGCGTTGCTCGCCAAGCTCCTCGTCGCCCCGCTGCTCGCCGCCGCGACCGCCGGAGTGGTCGGACTCACCGGGATCCCCTTCGGCGTCGTCGTCCTTCAGCTCGCCATGCCTCCGGCGGTCTTCACCGCGCTCATCGCCCTCGAGCACGACCTGGTCCCCGACCTCGTCACCACCACCGTCCTCACCGGAACGCTCGCCTCGGTCGTGACCCTCCCGGTGGTGATCCGGCTCCTCACGGCGGGGTGAGCCGCGTCCCTACTTCTTCGCCTGCTCGTAGTAGGGATTCGTCCCCGCGGCGTGGTCGGTGACGTCCATCACCCGGGACACCTCCGGCACCATGGCGAGGATGGTCGTCTCGATCCCCTGCGAGAGCGTCACCGGCGCCAGACCGCATCCCTGGCACCCGCCGCCGAGGCGGACGTAGACGACGTCGTCCTCGACCGCGACGAGCTCCACCCATCCGCCGTGGGAGGCGATCGCCGGGTTGATCTGTCCGGTGATGACCTGCTCCACACGCTGCGCCACCGGGCCCTCGAGCTGCGGCCGGGGCCCGTCCCCGAGGATCGTCGGGGAGGGGGAGTTGGGGTTGTCGATCTCGAGACCGGGGTTGAGGAGGTCCCGGGACATCCGGAGCGTGGCCCCACGGAGCTGGGAGACGCTCCCCGCCGGGACGACGACCGGGAGGTCGCCGTGACGCTCGAGGTGGTCGCCGTCGGTGACGGCGTCGAGACGCACGAGGTGCATCCCGTAGGCGTAGGAGGCTCCCCGGACCCCGGTCACCTGGATGACGAGCGCCAGCTCCTCGGCGTCGGGTTCGGTCGCCCGAACGTCGAGGAGCTTCCGAAGGGCTTGGTCGGTGACGTGCAGGACGCGAGACTCTTCGGGCATGGGCTCCACCTCGTCGGCGATCGAACGGACGACATTCTCCCACGATCCGCGTCGCTCCGGGCGCGACCGCGTCGTGCTCGTGGCACCGGCCGAGAGCTACCGGCTGGCCGACTTCGTCGCGGCGGCCGCTGGTCTGCGCCTCGATGTCGTCGTGGCCTCCGACGCCACCGCCCCCATCGCCCAGGTGGGTCGGGCCCGTCGTGTCCTCGTCGACTTCCTCCGACCGGAGTGGTCCGCAGCCCGCATCGCCCGACTGCGGCCCACCCCGCAGGCGGTCGTCGCCGTCGACGATCGGGGCGTGGGGATCGCAGCCCGGGCCGCCGCCGAGCTCGGGCTCGCCCACAACCCGCTCGACGCGGTCGCCGCCACCTGCGACAAGGTGCTCCTGCGCCGCCGGCTCGAGGCGGCGGGGGTCCCCCAACCGCGGTTCGCGGTCGCACCGCCGGGGACGGTGGCGGCCGTGGCCGGCCGGCTCGGGTACCCCTGCGTCGTGAAGCCCGCCATGCTCGCGGCGAGTCGGGGGGTGCTCCGGGTCGACGACCCGGCGCAGGCCGCCGCCGCCGAGGCGCGCATCCGTCGCGTCGTGCGAGCCGCAGGGGCGGACCCGGATCGACCCCTCGTCGTGGAGGAGTACGTCCCCGGTGCCGAGGTCGTCCTCGAGGGGCTCGTCGTCCACGGCGAGCTCGAGATCCTCGCCGTCCTCGACAAGCCGGATCCCATGGAGGGGCCGACGTTCCCCGAGACGCTCCTCGTGACCCCCTCCCGTCACCCCGCGGCCGTCCGGGCGGCGCTGGCGGACGTGACCCGGCGCGCCGTCGCCGCGCTCGGACTCGTCGCCGGCCCGATCCACGCCGAGCTGCGGGTGGGTCCGGAGGGGCCGGTCCTCATCGAGGTCGCCGCCCGGCCCATCGGGGGTCTCTGCGGCCGCTCCCTCCTCTTCGGTCTCCTCGCGGAGACCCTCGAGTCGGTGATCCTCCGCGGCGCGCTCGGACTCCCGGGCGCGGACCACCGTCCGGCGCGGCGCGCCTCGGGGGTCCTCATGCTCCCCGTCCCCGCCGCGGGACGTCTCGCCGGGTTCGCCGGGGTCGCCGCGGCGCTCGCGGTCCGGGGGATCACCGCCTTCGAACCGACGATCCCGACCGGACGCCCCCTCGTCCCGCTCCCGGAGGGGGACCGCTACCTCGCCTTCCTCTTCGCCGAGGGCCCCGACCCGGCCGCGGTGGAGACCGCCCTGCGCGAGGCGTGGCGCCGCATCACGGTGCGGGTCGAACCTGCCGGCGACCTCCCGCCTCGCTGCTGACCGCCGCAGGCCCGACCGCCGCCCCGAGGGCGGCGACCCCCGGGACGCGACGAGGGGCGGCCCACCGGGGCCGCCCCTCGTCCGTGCTCGGGCGTGGTCAGAAGTCCATGCCGTGGTCGTGGCCACCGCCGGGCGCCGGAGGGGTCTCCTCCTTCTCCTCGGCCACGAGCGCCTCGGTGGTGATGAGGAGCGCCGCGATGGACGCCGCGTTCTGCAACGTCGAGCGGGTCACCTTGGCCGGGTCGATGATCCCGGCCGCCATGAGGTCCTCGTACACACCGGTCGCGGCGTTGAAGCCGAACGAGAGGTCGTCGGAGGTCCGCACCCGCTCCACGACGACGCCGCCCTCGAACCCGGCGTTCACCGAGATCTGCCGCAGCGGCGCCTCGAGGGCCCGCCGCACGATCTGGCGGCCGGCCTTCACGTCGTCGCTGCCGCCGCGCAGCTTGTCGACCGCGGCGGTCGCCCGCAGGAGCGCCACGCCCCCGCCGGGGACGATGCCCTCCTCGACGGCGGCGCGAGTCGCCTGGATGGCGTCCTCGATCCGGTGCTTCTTCTCCTTGAGCTCCACCTCGGTGGCGGCGCCGACCTTGATCACGGCCACCCCGCCGGAGAGCTTGGCCAGCCGCTCGGAGAGCTTCTCCCGATCCCAGTCGGAGTCGGAGTTCTCGATCTCCTGCTTGATCTGCTTGATCCGGGCCTGGACCTCCTCGAGGGAGCCGGCGCCCTCGACGATGGTGGTGTCGTCCTTGGTGACGACGATCTTGCGGGCCTTGCCCAACAAGTCGAGGGTCGTGTTCTCGAGCTTGAGGCCGACCTCCTCGGAGATGACCGTGCCGCCCGTGAGGATGGCGATGTCCTGGAGCATGGCCTTGCGCCGCTCCCCGAACCCGGGGGCCTTCACCGCGACCGACGAGAACGTGCCGCGGATCTTGTTCACCACGAGCGTCGCCAGCGCCTCACCCTCGACGTCCTCGGCGATGACGAGCAGCGGCTTCCCGGCCTGCATCACCTTCTCGAGGACCGGGAGGAGGTCCTGTACCGAGCCGATCTTCTGGTTGGCGATGAGGACGAACGGGTCCTCGAGGACCGCCTCCTGCCGATCGGGGTCGGTGATGAAGTAGGGGGAGATGTACCCCTTGTCGAACTGCATCCCCTCGGTGAACTCGAGCTCGACCCCGAAGGTCTGGCTGTCCTCGACGGTGATGACGCCCTCGTTCCCGACCTTCTGCATGGCGTCGGCGATCCGCTCGCCGATGACCTTGTCGGCGGCCGAGTTCGCCGCCACGTAGGCGATCGCCTCGTGGTCGTCGGCGTTCACCGGCGTCGCCGCGCCGGCGATGTGCTCGACGACCTTCGCCACGGCCTCCTCGATGCCCTGCTTCATCTCCATGGGGTTCGACCCCGCGGCGACGAGCCTCAGGCCGTCCTGGACCATGGCCTGGGCGAGGACGGTCGCCGTCGTCGTGCCGTCACCGGCGACGTCGTTCGTCTTGTTGGCGACCTCCTTGGCGAGCTGGGCGCCCATGTTCTCCCACGGGTCGTCGAACTCGATCTCCTTGGCGATGGTCACGCCGTCGTTCGTGATCGTGGGTGCGCCCCACTTCTTCTCGAGGACGACGTTGCGTCCCTTGGGTCCGAGCGTCACCTTGACGGTGTCGGCGAGCTTGTCGACGCCCGTCTGGAGCCCGCGCCGGGCCTCCTCGTTGAACCTGAGTTGCTTGGCAGCCATTGGGTCTGCTTCCTCCTATTCGAGAACGGCGAGCACGTCGCGGGCCGAGAGGATGAGGTACTCCTCGCCCTCGTACTTGACCTCGGTACCCCCGTACTTCGAGTAGAACACGAGGTCGCCGACCTTGACGTCCATGGGGATGCGCTCCCCGTCCTGGTACTCGCCGGGCCCGACGGCGATGACCTCGCCCAACTGGGGCTTCTCCTTCGCCGTGTCGGGGATCACGAGACCGGTGGGCGTCCGGACCTCGTCCTCTTCCTTGGGCTTGACGACGATGCGATCGCCCAGGGGCTTCAGCTTCATCCGACTCCTCCTTCTCGGGGTTAGCAGTCGGTCCTTGCGAGTGCCAACATTAGCACTCTTTCGGAGTGACTGCTAACCCCCGGCGAGGTCCCCGCCGGGGTCCCGATCCCCCGTCGCGCCGAGCACGCGACCCACGTCGGCGACGGTGAGGACGCCCACGACCCGAGCGCCCGACACGACGACCATGCGCTCCCTGCCCCCCGCGAACCTCGGCAACACCTCGTCGAGGGGGGCCTCCGCCGCCGTCACGTCCTCGGGCCCGATCGGCGTCATGGCCGCCCTCGCCGGCGTGGTGGCCCGTCGGGCCGGGGAGAGGTCCTCGACCTCCTCGGCGCCGATGAGACCCACGACCCGACCCTCCACCTCGACCGGGAGCGGGCCCCACGAGGAACCCGTTCCGTACCGGTCCTCCACGTGGGTGACGGCCATGGCTCCCGGAACCGCCGCGCGCACCGGTCGCATGACGTCCCGCACGCGCAGTCCGCCGACCCGGGCGAGGAGCCGCTCCCGCCGGCCCGCGGCCTCGGCGCCGCGGAAGAGGAACCACCCGACGGCCGCCCACCACAGTCCCGCCGCCTCGAGGAACCCGACCACGAGGAACACGCCGACGGCGGCCACGACGACGCCGATGACGCGCCCGAGGAGGATCGCCCGGTGGGTCGCCCCGACCCGATCGCCGCTCCGGCGCCACAGGAAGGCGCGCAGCACGCGACCGCCGTCGAGGGGGAACCCCGGGAGGAGGTTGAAGACGCCGATGGCGAGGTTCGCCACCGCGAGGGAGAGGAAGACGCGACCCAGCGCGGGGAACGTGCCCCCGAGGAGGGAGGCGGCGAAGAAGAGGGCGGCGAGCGCCAGGGAGGCGACCGGGCCGGCGGCGGCGACCACGAACTCGTCCTCGGGCCGCCCCGCCTCCGGCTCGATGATCGAGTATCCACCGAACACGAAGAGCCGGATGCCCCGTACCACGAGGCCGTGCCGGAGGGCCACGAGGGAGTGGCTGAGCTCGTGGACGAGGACGCCACCGAGGAAGAGGAGGCCTCCGATGATCCCCACGGCGAGCGCCCGGGTCGGCGACACCCCGGGGAGGGCGAGGGAGACGTCGAGGTCCAGCGCCCAGGCGAGCGCCGCCGCCAACAGGACGACCGAGACGTCCACGACCACGTCGATTCCCGCGATCCGGGCGATCCGGATCCCGGCCCTCATGTCCCGAGGACGAGGCCGGGATCGACGTCGCCGTCCCACGGGTCGGCCGGCTCGCCGGCGGCGAGCCGCGCCGCGCCCACCGCGGCGACCATCGCCCCGTTGTCGGTACACAAGGTCGCGGAGGGGAGGAAGCAACGCACCCCGCGGCGTTCCGCCTCCTCCCGGAACCGGCTGCGCAGGCGGCGGTTCGCCAGGACACCCCCACCGCCGGCCACCGCGCCAACCACGAGATCGTCGACGGCGTGGAACGTCTTCTCGACGAGGACGTCGACGATGGCCTCCTGGACCGAGGCGGCGACGTCGGCCCGGGAGGGCAGCTCGCCCCGGGATCGGGCCTGCTCGAGGTAGGTGACGACCGCGGTCTTCAGCCCCGAGAAAGAGAGGTCGTAGCGCCGGTCACGCAGCGCTCGCGGGAATCGGATCGCCTCCGGATCACCCCCCGCAGACTCCCGATCGATGGCGGGACCGCCCGGGTACCCGAGTCCGAGGAACCGGGCCAGCTTGTCGAACGCCTCGCCGGCGGCGTCGTCGATGGTGCCCCCCAACGTCGCGTACGTCCCCCACGCCCGGAGGTGGACGACCTGGCTGTGTCCCCCCGAGGCGAGGAGCACGACGGCGGGCGGCGTGAACTCGGGGAACTCGAGGCGGGGGGCGAAGAGGTGACCTTCCATGTGGTCGATCCCGTAGAACGGTCGCCCCAGGCTCCAGGCGAGGGTCTTCCCGAAGGCGAAGCCGACCATGAGGGCTCCGGCGAGTCCGGGCCCCCGGGTGGCGGCCACCGCGTCCAGCTCACCGGGGTGGACTCCCGCCTCCCGCAACGCCTCGTGGACGAGCGGCCGGATCGCCTCCACGTGGGCACGGGCCGCGACCTCGGGCACGACGCCGCCGAAACGCGCGTGGAGCTCGACCTGGGAGGCGAGCAGGCTGCTGCGCACCGTGGTGCCGGCGACCACGCCGACGCCCGTCTCGTCACAGCTCGTCTCGATGCCGAGGACGAGGGGGCCGCTCACGCGCCGTCCTCCGCCTCGAGGCCGGCCCGGATCGCGGCGAGCCGGGCCGCGTAGGGCTCGGTGTCGACGTCGAGCGCCCACATGACGAACGCGTCCTCGTCCTCGTAGTACCCCTTCCGTCGCCCCACCCGCTGGAAACCGAAGCGCTCATAGAGCTGCTGGGCGTTGACGTTCGACGCCCGGACCTCGAGGGTGAGGTGACGCGCACCGCGGGCGACGGCCCGTTCCACGAGCGCGAGGAGCAGCCGCGTGCCGAGGTGCCGTCGCCGGGCCTCGGGAGCCACGGCCAGGGTGGTGATGTGGGCGTCCTCCTCCACGAGGAGGAACCCGCCGTACCCGACGAGCGCGCCGCCGGCGTCCTCGAGGAGGAGGTACGTCCGGTTTCCTTGGGCGAGCTCGTCGAAGAAGACCCGAGCCGACCACGGCTTGGGGTACACGATCCGCTCGAGCGCCGCCACCGCGGGGATGTCGGAGCGACGCATGGCGCGCACGGTGATCACGGCCACAGCCCCTCGGAGCGGAACGCCTGCCAGTTGATGCGGGCGTCGGGCTCCCGCAGGTACTCCGGCCGGACGTCCTCGGGACGGCGGAACTCCCCCTGGTCGGCCTTCATCGTGGCGATCTCGAGGATGGTGTCCGCCGACGGGTAACGGGGCCGGCCGCGGCGGACCCGATGGAGACCGGTCCAGACGCCCTCGGGCAGGACCTGCCAGTCGCCCACGACGAGCGTGTCGGTGGGGTCGCACTCGATGAGCCCGTGGAACTCATCGGGTCCCACGACCTCGGCCTCCCCGTCGGGGGCGACACCGCCGGGGAGGGGCCGGAAGGGCGCGGTCACCACCTGGCCGCGCCGCACGTCGACGACCGGCCAGATGCGACGTCGCCCCGTGGCGGCCCGGACGGCGAGCACCGTGAGGGAGCCGACGACGACGATCGGGGCGCCCACCGCCGCGGCGAAGGCCTGGGCGGTGGCGATCCCGGCCCGGATGCCGGTGAAGGGTCCGGGACCCACGTCGACCGCGACGACGTCCACGTCCTCGCGACGCCAGCCCGTCCGTTCGAAGCAGAAGGCGATCGCGGGCAGGAGGAAACCGACGTGCCCCCGGGAATGGACGTTCACCGCCATGGCCCGGAGCGCGGCCCCCTCCCCCAGCGCCACCGAGGAGGCGGCGGTGGCGGTCTCCACGGCGAGGATCCTCACGCCACGACCTCCAGGGACCGGTCGCACCAGCCGCCCGAGGGGGTGAAGCGGAAACGGCGGGTCCGTTCGTCGACGATCTCAATGCGGACCACGATACGGTCCCGCGGCAGCGCGTCGGCGACCGCCTCCCCCCACTCCACGACGAGGACGCCGTCGACGGCGGCGTCGACGAGCTCGAGATCGGCGAACTCGGTCACCGTCCCGAGCCGGTAGACGTCGGCGTGGACGAGGGGCAGGAAGCCGTCCTCGTAACGGCGGACGAGGACGAAGGTGGGGCTCGTGACCGGCGTGGAGATCCCGAGTCCCTCGGCCACGCCGCCGACGAAGAGGGTCTTCCCGGCCCCGAGGCGCCCCCCGAGGAGCACGACGTCGCCTGCGGTGAGGAGCGACGCGAAGCGGCGCCCCAGCGCGAGCGTCTCGGCGGGGGCGTGGGTGGTGACGGTGAGCGACGAGCAGGTCATCGGAAGAGATCGAGCTGTTCCGGATCGGACGGCGCGACGGGATCGGTGGGCGGCGCCGGATCCTCCTCCGGCGGGGACGTACCGAGGTTACCGTCGAGGACGGCCCGCACGAGCGCGAGATCGGTACGCAGCTCACCGAGGACCCGCTCCCCTCCCCGCAGCGCCGCGGCGGGGTGGAACGTCGGCACGAGATACCGCCCCCACCACTCGTAGACGCGGCCCCGGAGTCGGGTGATCCCCAGCTCGGTCCGCAGCAGGAGCTTGCTGGCGAAGTTCCCCAACGTGACGACGACCTGCGGATCGACGAGCCGGATCTGCTCGCGGAGGTACCCCTTGCAAGCGTCGATCTCGTCGGGCCGCGGATCACGGTTGCGGGGCGGCCGGCACTTGACGACGTTGGCGATGTACACCTCCGCCCGCCGCAGCCCGATCTCGCCGAGGAGCCGATCGAGGAGTCGACCCGACGGGCCCACGAACGGCAGGCCCTGCTCGTCCTCGCGGAGCCCGGGACCCTCGCCCACGAACATGACGTCCGCGTCGGGGGAGCCGCTGCCGAAGACGACCTGGGTGCGATGCTCGGCGAGCCGGCAGGCGGTACACGCCAGGGCCTCGCGTTCGAGGGCGGCGAGCGCCTCCGCCCCCGTCGCCCGGTCCCGGTCCCCGCTCACCCCACCTCCTCCCCGGCGCGGAGCGCCCGTTCGATGGCCCGTCCCACCACGAGGAACGCCGCCTGCTGGAGGAGATCGGGGTCGAGGTCCCGGGTCCCGCAGGAGACGACAAGGACGGTGTCGCCGTCGTAGCGGGTGTGGGCGGGGCGGATGCACGCGCCGATGGCGTCGTGGGCGCGGATCGCGGCCCGCCGCAGCTCGTTGCGGTCGGCCACGGTCCCGTCCGTGGCGACGCACACGAGGGTCGTGTTCCCGGCGGCCCGCTCCCCGCCGAACGGCGCCAGGGCGGCCGGCGCGCCGCCGCTCAGGGACGCTCCCTCGAGGGTGAAGACGTCACCGGCGGCGTTCACGACGACGAGGGCGCCCACCGTGGCCTCGCCCACCCGGAGCGCGGCGGACCCGACGCCGCCGGACCGCACCGCGGCCGGGCCCCGCCAGTTCCCCACGGTGGCGCCGGTGCCGGCGCCGACCGCGCCGAGCGGGACCGCCTCCCGCGAGCGCGCCCGGTACGCCGCCGCCCCGTCGTCGGGTCCGGGACGTGCCGCCTCCCCCGTGGCGAGGTCGAACACGATCGCGGCCGGGACGATCGGCACCGGACCGGCCGGCGTGGGAACGCCGCGTCCCTCGGCGGCGAGCGCGGCGACGACGCCGTCGGCGGCGGCGAGCCCGAAGGCCGACCCTCCGGCGAAGACGACGGCGTCGACGGGAACGCCGCGCGCCGCGTCGCCGAGGAGTCCGAGCTCTCGCGTCCCCGGCGCGCCGCCGCGCACGTCGGCGACGGCCCGGTTGGGGACCGGGAACGTGATCACGGTCACCCCGGTACGGCCCGCCGCGAGCGTGCGGTGTCCGACGGCGACGCCGGCGACGTCGGTGATCGTCCCCTCAGCCATCGTCCGTACCGGGGAGGTGCCGTCGCGGGAGCCGCGCGCCGAAGCGACACACGACCTCGTAGGTGATCGTGTCGAGCCGGCGCGCCCACTCCTCGGCGTCGATGCGGCCCTCGCCCTGGGTCCCGAGGACGACGACCTCGTCACCGAGGCCGACGGGATCGTCGCCGACGTCGACGACGATCTGATCCATGGTCACGGTCCCGGCCAGCGGCCGGCGCCGCCCCCCGATGAGGACCTCGCCACCGACCGCCGAGAGTCGCCGGGTCATGCCGTCGGCGTACCCGATCGGCACGGTGGCGACCGTGCTCGGCCGCGGCAGCGGCCGGCGCCGCCCGTAGGAGGGCCGGGCCCCCGCGGGGAGGCGCCGCAGGTGCGAGACGTGGGACACGACCCGCATGGCGGGGCGCAGCGAAAGGTCGGCGGCGATCCCCGGGGCCGGCCGGAGCCCGTACAGGCCGAGTCCGACCCGCACCATGTCGAGACGGGTCGCCGGGTCGCCGAGGGCGGCCGCGGTGTTGGCGGCATGCAGCAGCGGGACCGCGATCCCCGCCCGCGTCAGGCGTTCCCGGAAGGCGAGGAGGGCCCGCGTCTGGCCGGCGGTGAAGGCAGGATCCTCCTCCGCGACCGGGAAGTGCGTCCAGACGCCCTCGAGGGTGAGCCGGGGGTCGTCGTGGACGATCCGGGCGAGGGTGAGCGCCTCCTCCTCGGCGACGCCGGCCCGATGCATCCCGGTGTCGAGCTTGACGTGCACGGCGTAGGGGGTCCGCCGCCGCCGGGCGGCGCTCCGCGCCAGCGTCTCGCAGGAGTCGCGTCGGGAGAGCGTGGGGGTGAGGTCGAGCTCGACGACGGCGTCGAGATCCTCGAGGATCGGCTCCGAGAGGAGGAGGATCGGTGCCCGAATGCCGGCGTCCCGCAGGCGGGCCCCCTCCTCCACGAGGGCCACGGCCAGCCGGTCGGCGCCGTTCGCCAGGGCCACGTCGGCCACGGGAACGTCGCCGTGCCCGTAGGCGTCGGCCTTCACGACGGCGCACAGTCGAGCCGGCGCCACCGTGGCGGCGATCGCCGCCACGTTCGCCGCGATCGCCGCGACGTCCACCTCGATCCACGACGGGCGCATGGCGGCAGGGTACCCGCCCCGCACGGCGGCGACGAGGTCCGCCTCCTCCGATGACCGAAGGGCGCCTCGGTAGGGCCGGAAGGCCCTAGGGGGGACGGCGACGGCGACGTACCCTACCGGGGATCGTCGCGGATCAGGAGGAGGCAACCGCACTCGCACCGAGACAGTCGTGACCGGTCGTCCCGCGTTGGATCCGGTTCCCATCGGATCAGGAGCTGCAGGGCATCGTCGCCTATCTCCGCATCCTGTAGCAGTCCCCCTCCCCGGGACGGGAACGACCGGTCGACGCAGCGACCGCCTTCGGGCGGTCGCTGCGCGTCCGTGGGGGCACGCCGCGACGGAATCCACCTCGCTCAGCGGCGGGCCACCTCGGCGACGAGCGCCTCGGCGGTGACGGTTCGACGAGCCGCCAGTCTCCGTCCCGCGACGCCGTGGTGGTAGGCCCCGGAGCGGGCCGCCACTTCGAGATCGATCCCGCCGGCGGCGAGGGCGCCGATCATCCCGGCGAGGACGTCGCCGGTCCCGATCGTGGCGAGCTCGGGTCCCCCGGAGGTGACGATCCACCGTTCCCGGCCCACGACGAAGGTGGGGTTGCCCTTGAGGAGGACGGCGGCGCCGGTCGTCGCGGCGAGGTCCGCGGCGGCGTCCGGGGCGGCGTCCCGACCGGTGAGACGCCGGAACTCCCCGGCATGGGGGGTGAGGAGGGCCGGCGCCGCCCTTTCCCGGAGGATCGCCGGCTCCGGGAGCCGGCCGAGGGCGTCGGCGTCGAGGAGGAGTGGTTTCCGCCAGCCGGCGACGAGCGCGGCGACGAGACCGGGGTCGCCGCCCCCGAGGCCGGGTCCGAGCACCATGACGTCGTAGCGCTCGGCCGCGGCGAGGAGGTCTCCGGCGTCCTCCGGGCCGAACCGCTCCCCCGAGCCGACGCCGATCTTCAGGGAGCCCGGGCCGAGCGCCTCGTAGATGGGGAGGGCCCGGCGGGGACAGGCGATGGCGGCGGCTCCCGCGCCGGCGGCGAGCGCCGCCGCCGCCGCGAGGTGGGCGGCGCCGGTGAGCCCGGGCGCCCCGCCGACGCCGCGCACCGATCCGGCCGACCACTTGGGGGC
>CAZPAV010000008.1:0-69495 GCA_964584755.1 uncultured Acidimicrobiaceae bacterium | reverse complement strand
CGCCCTCAGGCGGGTCGTACGGCGCGCACGGCGGTGGAGAACATCCCCTCGGCCACGGCGTGGGTGGGCCGCAGCGCGATGGCCGTGAAGCCGACCTCGCGCAGGCCTCGCTCGTACTCGGCGAAGGAGAGGGCGCCCGCGATGCACCCCACCCAGCTTCCTCGCTCCCGGCGCTCCTCCGGCGTGAGCGCGTCGTCGGCGACGACGTCGCTCACCGCGATGCGGCCGCCGGGACGGAGGACCCGGAACATCTCGGCGAAGACCCGGGTCTTGTCGGCGGAGAGGTTGATGACGCAGTTCGAGATGATGACGTCGACGACGGCGTCCTCGAGCGGGATCTCCTCGATGAGGCCCTGCAGGAAGGCGGCGTTCGTGACCCCCGCCTCCGCCTGGTTCCGCCGCGCCAGCTCGAGCATCTCCTCGGTCATGTCCAGGCCGAAGACGAATCCGTCGGGTCCGACGCGTCGCGCCGCGAGGAGCACGTCGATGCCCCCTCCGGATCCGAGATCGAGGACCGTCTCCCCTTCGTGGAGGTCGGCGAGCGCGGTGGGGTCGCCGCATCCGAGGCTCGCCTCCGTCGCTGCGGTCGGCAGGGAGACGAGTTCGTCGCCCGCATAGCAGGACACCCCGAAGACCTCCGCCTCCTCGGCAGGCCCCGATCCGTCGGCCACACGGCGGGCCGCCGCCGCGTAGCGCAGTCGAACCGTCTCCCGCAGCCCCTCCTCGGGGGCCGAGTCGGGGCCGGCACCGCAACACGGATCGCGGGGCGGCACCTCCGGAGCACTCGTCGTCGCGTCGGCCATGGGAGCCCCCTTGTTTCGATGAACGTCGATACGACGACGATAGCACGTCCCGAGCGGCGAGGAGACGGGCGCGGCCCGCGGCGTACACTGCCCCCATGGAGGTCGCGGTCATCGAGACGTGCTGCGCGCCGCTGCTCACCAGCCCTCTCGGGGTCGAGGAGGCGGAGGAGCTGGCCGGCGCCTTCAAGGTGCTCGCCGATCCGGTGCGTCTCCGGCTGCTCAGCCTGGTCGCCAACGCCCCGGGAGGGGAGATGTGCGCCTGTGATCTCGTCGCCCCCACGGGCAGGACCCAGGCGACGGTGAGCCATCACCTCTCGATCCTCACCCAGGCCGGCCTCCTCGTGCGGGAGCAGCGCGGACGCTGGGCGTGGTTCCGGGTCGATCCCGACCGACTGGCCGTCCTACGCGACGCCCTCGCCCTCGGTTGACCCGGAGCGGCGCACGGTTCCGGTCGGTGCTCAGCCGACCCGCCCCGGGCGGAACGGCGCCTCCAGCTCCACGAGCGCACCCCCGGCCGATGCCGTGGCGAGCAGCTCGAGCGCGGCAGCGACGACCTCCCGCTGCCGCTCCACGTCCCCGGCGGCACCCAGGGGGCGGCCCATCGGATGTCGGGTGACGATCGTCCGCGGGAGGCCCATGCGCTCGGCGACCTGACGGAAGGCTCGGACGAAGACCACCACCGTGGGGATCCCGGCCGTCTCCACCGCCCTGGCGACGTGTCCGACCGACACGTGACACACCGGTCAGACCGGCACGAGGAGCAACGCGTCGATCCGGGTCGCACGGAGCCGGTCGATCCACTCCGGCAGGAGCCTGCGCAGCCGACCCTGCGCCGTGGCCCCGGTGAACGAGAACAGCGTCTCGGCGACCCGGCCGACACGGCCCGCCGCGGCGAGCTCGAGGAGGCGATCCCGGGGGAAGGTGACGTTCGGGTCGCGCCGCGTCGAACGGGGATCGTATCCGGGATGGCGCACCCGGAGCTCCTCGGCGGGAGTGTCGCGAGGGATGGCCGACAGTGTCGGGGCGGAACGGAGGAAGTCGTCGACCCGCCGCTCCGCCTCGGCCTGGCTCATCGCGGCGACGCCGAACGGCTCCGGATCGTCGCCGGCAACGAAGTGGCCGCTCGAGGTGAGGAGTCCGACCGTCGTCTCCGCGAGCGGACGTTGCAGCGCCGTGAAGGGACGATCGTCGTATCGCCAACGATCGTCGTCGCCCTCGGCCGCGTAGCCGGCGACCTGAGTCTCGTAGGCGAGTTGGACGAGCGGCGCGACGTCGCCCGTGTCGTAGGCGTCCCCGAGGAGGACGAGGAGCCGGCGGAAGAACTCGGCGACCTCCTCGTCGGGGAGGTACTTCAGGAACTTGAAGTTGAGGTCGGACCGGCTCCCGTACGAGAACGAGGCCTTGAACTCCTCGAGACGCTCACCCATCGTTCGTCTCCTTCGCTCCACTCGACTCAGCCGGCCTCGACGGGGGCGGCCTCCTGCAGTTCCGCCAGGGCGGCGCGGTAGCGATCGATCGCCGCCAGCTTGATCTCCTCGAACCCTCGCACCATGTCGGGGAGCTCGGCGATGGCGACGGCCCGGCGCAACGTCTCCGCGGTGAGCCGCTCGATCTCCCGGTCCATCGCCGTCCGGTACTCGGCGAGGAGACGCCGCTCCTCGCGACGGATCCTCGTGTGGCCGAACGGGTCGAGCGGCGTGCCGCGCAGGCGCCGCAGCGCGTACAGGAGACGGAGTCCGGGTCGGACCCAGGTTCCGAGGCGGAGCTTGCGGCGCACCCCGAGGCTCCGCAGCAGCGGCGGGTGGAGGTGATAGCGCAGCCGGCGCGCCCCGGGCACCTCGGCGGCGAGGGCCCGCGTGAAGCGCTCGTCGAGGAGGAGCCGAGCCACCTCGTACTCGTCCTTGTAGGCGGTGAGACGGAAGAGGTTGCGGGCGACGGCTTCGGTGAGGCGGTGTCCGTCCCCCACGGCGGACTCGGCCCGGGCGACCCGGCCCAGGAACTCCAGATACTCGCCGGCGAGGGACGCGTCCTGGTAGCGGAGGAGCTCGGCCGTCCGCACCGCGACGACCCGCTCCAGGTCCGGAGGCAGCTCGAGCGCCGCCAGGGCCGCCTCGAGGCGGGGCGGGAGGGCGGGACGCTCCGCGACCGGGATCGCCGGGGCCGGCGGCGACGCCAGGGACCAGACCTCGTCGGGACGGGCGGCGGCGACCCGACCCCATCCGAAGGCGGCGAGGTTCATGGGCACGGCGACGCCGTTGGCGCGGATCGCCGTCTCGATCGCCTCCGCCGAGACGGGGAGCAGGCCCTCCTGATAGGCGACTCCGGCGAGGAGGACGTTCGCCGCGGCGGCGCTGCCGAAGAGCGTCTCGGTGAGACGGACCGCATCGACGTACCGGGTGCTCCCCGGACGTGTGACGGCCTCGATGCGGTCCCGGACGAGATCCACCCCGGGGAGGCGAAGGTCGGGATGCGTGATCATCGCCCCCGTGGGCACCTCGCTCGTGGAGACGACCGCGGCGGTTCGCTCCGGGGAGGCCGAGGCGAGGAAGCGGGCGTCGACGGCGACGAGCGGGTCGAAGGCGAGGTAGAGGTCGCATCCACCGCCCGGGATCCGGGGTGCCGCCTTCGGCGCCCCGGCAGGGAAGAACTGGAGGTGGGAGACGACCGGTCCGGCCTTCTGACTGAGACCCGTCTGATCCAGTCCCTTCACGCCGAGGCCGTCGAGGAACGCCGCCGTGCCGAGGATGGCGTCCACCGTGAGGACGCCCGTGCCGCCGATGCCGAGGAGCTGCACCGCGTAGCCACCGTCGAGGACGGGACGCCGCGGCTCGGGCACGCCGTCGAGCGGTGGGGGAGGGATCGGGCGAGCGGAGGTCGCCTCCGGATCCACCTCGACGGTGACGAACGCCGGACAGTCTCCCTCCAGGCAGGTGAGGTCCACGTTGCACGACGACTGGTCGATGCGGGTCTTCCGCCCGAGCTCCGTCTCGACCGGACGGACCGAGAGGCAGTTGCTCACCAGGCCACAGTGTCCGCAGCCCTCGCAGACGAGCTCGTCGATGACCACCCGGGTGCGGGGCCGCGGCTGGATCCCGCGGCGTCGTTCCCGCCGCGCCTCGGCGGCGCACTGCTGGTCGTACACGAGCACGGTGACGCCCGGCGTCTCGCCGAGGAGCGCCTGGGCCTCGGCGACCCGCTCCCGCCCCCACACCGTCACGCCCTCCGGCCAGGACGTGTCCGCCGGGTACTTGTCGGGATCGTCGGCGCACACGATCACCCTCCGGACGCCCTCGGCGAGGAGGGAGCGGACGACGTCGGGGACCGGCCGGGCCCCGGAAGGGTCCTGGCCGCCGGTCATCGCCACCGCCGAGTTCACGAGGAGCTTGAAGGTGATGTTCACCCCGGCGGCGACACAGGCCCGAATGGCCAGGGAGCCCGAGTGGAAGTAGGTCCCGTCGCCGAGGTTCTGGAAGAAGTGGTCCTCCGCGGAGAAGGGGGCCTGACCGATCCACTGGGCCCCCTCCGCCCCCATCTGGGTGATGGACACGGCCTGACGGCGCGGGTCGTCGGTGAAGACGACCATGGCGTGGCAACCGATACCGGCGCCCACGAGGGCACCGTCGGGGGCGATCGTGGACCGGTTGTGGGGACACCCGGAGCAGAAGAAGGGGACCCGCCGCACCGGGAGGTCGGCCGGCGGCGCCGCGGGGGAGGCGAGGAGGGCGCGCTCGCGGGGTCGCGCCGCAGGGACGCGGGCGGCGATCCGGGCCGCGATCGGAGCGGCGACGCGATCGGGGGTCAACTCGCCGTCGACGGGAACGAGCGGGCGACCCTCGAGGTCGGTGGCCCCGGTGATCGCCGGACGTTCCTCCAGGGGGTAGCACAGCTCCCGGACCTGGCGCTCGAGGAAGGGACGCTTCTCCTCGACGACGAGGATCTCCTCGAGTCCGGTGGCGAACCGCCGCAGCATCCCCGGCTCCACGGGCCAGACGGCGCCGAGTCGGAGGAGCCGGACGCCGGCGGCGGTGAGCGCGTCGTCGTCGAACCCGAGGAGGCGGAGGGCGGTCCGGACGTCGTGGTACGTCTTCCCGGCGGCGACGATCCCGAGACGGGCCCGGGGGGGATCCACGACGAGCCGATCGACGGGGTTCGCCCGGAGGAACGCCAGGGTGGCGCGGTGGCGCGCCCCGAAGACGGCCGCCTCGTGCGCCACGGCCTGCGCCGGGTTCATGAGGAGCGGCGGAGGCGTGGGGACCCAGGGTCGTCCGTCGACCTCCTCGGGGAGGACCCGGGTGGGCGGAGCCTGGGGCGTGACGACGTCCTCGAAGCCGTCGGCGATGTCGGTGGCGATCTTCAACCCCACCCACAGACCGGTGTAGCGGGAGAGGGCGATGCCGTAGAGGCCGAAGTCGAGGACGTCCTGGACGTCGGCGGGCGCGAGGACCGGGATGCCCCGATCGGCGAGGGTCCCCTCCGAGGCGGAGGGGAGCGTCGAGGACTTGCACCCCGGGTCGTCCCCGGCGAGGACGAGGACCCCGCCGTGGGGATGGGTACCGGCGTAGTTGCCGTGGCGCATCGCGTCGCCGGCGCGATCCACCCCGGGAGCCTTGCCGTACCAGATGCCGACGATGCCGTCGAGGTCGTCGCGTCGGCGGGGAACGGTCTGGGTACCCCACACGGCGGTCGCGGCGAGCTCCTCGTTGACGCCGGGCACGAAGCGGACGTCGTGGGCGGCGAGGAGCTCGGCCTCTCGCAGGAGCTGCAGGTCGTACCCGCCGAGCGGGGAGCCCTCGTACCCACTGATGAACGTCGCCGTGCGCAGGCCCCGGGCGCGGTCGAGGCGGTGCTGGTCGAGGGGGAGGCGCACCAGCGCCTGGATCCCGGTGAGGAGCACGCGGTCCCGGTCGGGGGCGTAGCGCGAGCGCGGGTCGAAACGGGTCTGCAGTGTCGTCATCGTGACCCTCCGGTCCACGAGTCGGTGCCGGGCCCACCCTACCGGCCGCGACCGGGGCCTCCTTCGCCGCTGCCCGCCCCGGGATTCGTCGGTTGGGAATCCGAGGAGGAGTAGCCTGATCGCATCCCCACCGGCCGCAGACGGAGAGTGCAGACTCCATGGATCGCCCCCGCTTTCCGGGAATCCGGATCACGACGAACGGCAACCAACTCGTCTCCTACCACACCGAGGCGAGGATCACCCAAGGAGGGGTGTTCTACCCGATCACCCCCTCCACCGAGATGGGCGAGAACTATCAGCTCGCCTACGCCGAGGGCGTCCTCGACGTCTTCGGGAACCCGAAGATCGCCATCGAGGCCGAAGGCGAGCACGCCGCCCAGGGGGGCGCCATCGCCTGCTCCGTGGCGGGGAACCGCGTCGTCAACTTCACCTCGGGCCAGGGGCTCGTCTACGGCCTCGAGCAGTACTACCACGCGCCGGGGAAGCTCTCGACGATGGTCCTCGAGGTGGCGGCCCGGGCGCTCACCCGCCACGCCCTCAACGTGCACTGCGGACACGACGACATCTACGCCGCCCTCGACACGGGGTGGATCATGCTGTTCGCGAAGGACTCGCAGCAGGCGGCGGACCAGGCGCTCATCCTCCGGCGGGTCACCGAGCTCGCCCTCACCCCCGGGATCAACATCCAGGACGGGTTCCTCACCTCCCACCTCGAACGGACCTTCTACAAGCACGAGGCCGACCTCATCCGGGAGTTCCTCGGTGCCCCCGACGACGTGATCGCGTGCCCCACCGAGGCCCAGCGCCGGCTCTTCGGGCCGACCCGGCGACGCGTCCCCCGCATGGTCGACCTCGCCAACCCGATGCTCCTGGGTCCGGTGCAGAACCAGGAGCACTACATGAACGGGGTCATCGCCCGGCGGGACAACTTCGCCGAGCCGATCCTCGGATTCCTCGAGGAGGCGTACGAGGAGTTCGCCCGACTCACCGGACGCCGGTACGGGCTCGTGTCCGAGTACGCCACGACCGACGCGGAGGTCGTCTTCGTGTCCCTCGGCTCGGCCGCCGAGAACATCGAGGCGGCCGTCGACCACCTTCGTGAGCACGAGGACGCCAAGGTGGGCTCGGTGCACGTCAACGTGCTCCGACCCTTCCCCGAAGCCGCCATCGTGCGCGCCCTCGCCGGGAAGCGGCGGGTCATCGTCCTCGAGCGCACCGACGAGCCGCTCTCGGGGGACAACCCGCTGACGCGGGAGATCCGCGCCGCCCTGGGGAAGGCCGTCGAGGCGGGCCGGGCCGGCTTCGCCGCCGAGGTACCCGCGCTCGCCCCCGAGGACGTCCCCCTGATCCTCAGCGGCTCCTACGGGCTCGGCTCCCGGGACTTCCGCCCCGAGGGCATCCTCGGGGCGTACGAGTACGCGACGGGACGCACGCGGCGCAAAGACGGGCGCGGCGTCGCCGACGGGGAGACGTACTTCGTCCTCGGGATCGATCATCCCTACGCGGTCGTCTCGGAGCGGACGCCGTCGCTCCTCCCCGAAGGGGCGATCGCGGTGCGCTTCCACTCCATCGGAGGGTGGGGGATGATCACCACCGGCAAGAACCTCTCCGAGGTGATCGGGGCCATCGGCGACGACGTCGCCCGCGCCCGCGACGCCCGCGACGAGTTCGGGCGCCTCCAGGAGCTCATCCACGTCAGTGCCAACCCGAAGTACGGGTCGGAGAAGAAGGGCGCCCCCACGTCGTACTTCCTCGTCGTGGCGCCGGAGCGGGTGCGGGTGAACTGCGACCTCCACCACGTCGACGTGGTGCTCTGCTGCGACCCGAAGGCGTTCACCCACACCGACCCCCTCGCCGGTCTCAACCCCGGAGGGACGTTCGTGTGGGAGTCGGAGGAGTCCCCCGAGCGGGTGTGGGAACGCATCCCCCGGCACCTCCGCGAGGAGATCGTCGACAAGGAGATTCGCATCTTCACCCTGCCCGGATTCCGGATCGCCCGCGAGGCGACCGATCGGGAGGACCTCCAGCTCCGGATGCAGGGAAACGCGTTCCTCGGGGCGTTCTTCGCCGTCTCCGGGTTCCTCGAGGAGTACGGCGTCACCGACGAGCGGTTCCGGGAGATCGTCCGCGCCCAGTACGAGAAGAAGTTCGGTCGCTTCGGGCCCGCGGTCGTCGAGTCGAACATGCGGGTGATGACCCAGGGGTACGAGCAGATCCAACCCGTACCGTACGGCGACATCGACGCCCCCGACCGGTCGGCGATGCGCGGCAGCGCACTCGCCCCCTGCGAGGGGTGCACGGTCCCCGAGGTCCCGGCGCCTCCCGTCGAGCAGCCGATCCGCATCCCCCTCGCCCGGATCGACACCTTCGAGGCCGAGTTCAAGGGCGGGTACGGCTACGACCAGCCCGCCACGCCGCTGGCAGCGGTCGGGATGATGGCCGCCGCCACGGGCGCCACCTCGAGCAAGTACGTGGCCCGGCGTGAGGTGCCGGTGTGGATCGCCGAGAACTGCACCCAGTGCATGGACTGCATCGTCGCCTGCCCCGACACGGCCTTGCCGAACACCGCCCAGGACATCCGCACCGTCCTCGAGACCGCGGCCCTCGCCTACGTCTCCGATCGGGCGGAGCGTCGCACGCTGCTCGCCGCCATCCCCGGGATGGAGGAGCACCTGCGGGCGACGATGCTCGAGCTGACGAACACGAAGCAGACACGCCCCTTCGCCGCGCTCGTCGCCGACGAGCTCGCCGACCGTGACGACATCGGAGACGTCGCGAAGAAGCAGTTCCTCGCGCTCTTCGAACGGGTCCCCTTCGCGTACGAGAAGACGGCGGCGATCTTCCGGACGAAGGAACGGAAGGAGCCGGGTTCGGGAGGGCTGTTCGCCATCATGGTCTCCGACCTGTGCAAGGGGTGCGGGGAGTGCGTGGTCGAGTGCGGTGACCACAACGCTCTCGTCATGGCCCAGGAGACCGAGGAGCTGAACGCCGACCACATGAGCGGGATCAACTTCCTCCGCCTCCTCCCCGACACGCCCCGCGCCTACCTGGGGAGGTTCGACCCCGACGATCCCCTCGCCTCCCACGCCGCCCAGCTCAAGAACCACCTCATGGTGCGCAGCAACTACGAGGCGCTCGTCGCCGGCGACGGCGCCTGCGCCGGCTGTGGGGAGAAGAGCATCCTCCACACGCTCGCCTCGGTCACCGAGGCGTACATGCGGCCCCTGTACCACGCCCGAGCCGATCGTCTCGAGGCCAAGGCGGACCGACTCGCCGCCGAGGGGCCGGAGCGGCTGCGGCGGCTCGCCACGACCGATCCCGACGGCTACGCCCGGTTCCGCACCGCGGTGGCCCACCTCGTCATGGGCCTGGGCGGCGAGTCCGCCGAGGACACCGCGGCGAGGATCGCCGACCACGGCGAGATCGGCGACGAGGAGATCGTCGCCGCGCTCGTGGCCACGATGCGCCAGGACGCGTTCGACCATCGGGACCTCCAGGCCGTCGACGGGCGCCTCGCCAACGGCATGGCGGTCATGGCCATGGGGGCCCACACCGGGTGCAACACCGTGTACGGGTCGACGCCGCCGAACAACCCGCATCCGTACCCGTGGATGAACTCCCTCTTCCAGGACGGGGCCACCGTCGCCTGGATCCTCGGGGAGAGCTTCATCAAGGACCACGCCCGACGCTCGGTCATCCCCGAGCGGCTCTGCGACCGTCTCCTCACCCGGGACGGCGACGTCCTCGGCGAGCAGGAGTACTTCGACCTCGCGCATCTCACCGACACGCTCATGACCGACCGCGAGGTGCGGGAGCTCCCCAAGGTGTGGGCGGTCGGCGGGGACGGGGGCATGGGGGACATCGGATTCCAGAACGTCTCGAAGGTCGTCCTGCAGAACCGGCCCAACGTGAGCCTCCTCATGCTCGACACCCAGGTGTACTCGAACACCGGCGGGCAGAACTCCGACTCGAGCCCGATGCCCGGTGGGGGCGACATGAACCAGTTCGGGGCCGCCACCGAGGGGAAGCTCACCGAGCAGAAGGGCGTCGCCGAGGCGTTCCTCGGTGGTCACGGCTCGCCGTTCGTCGCCCAGGTGTCGATGGCGAACGTCGCCCAGCTCTACAAGGCGATCCTCCGCGGCCTCGACTACCGGGGAACCGCCTTCTTCCAGTGCTTCACCACCTGCCAGCCCGAGCACGGCGTCGCCGACGCCCTCGCCACCGTGCAGGCGAGCCGGGCCCGCGACTCCCGGGCGATGCCACAGTTCGTCTTCGATCCCTCGCGGGGGGAGAGCTTCACCGAGACCCTCGACCTGGCGGGGAACCCGAACCCGGACCGCGACTGGGCGCAGGTGAAGCGGAAGTCCGACGGGGCGACGTACGCCTACACGGTGGCCCACTGGGCCGCCACCGAGGCCCGGTTCCGACGCCACTTCCGGCGCGTCGACGGCGGCGACGGGCTCGTCCCCCTCGAGGAGATCCTCGCCCGGCTCACCCAGGACGACGTCGTCGCCCGGCGTGTCTTCGACCCGGACCACCCTGCGTACGTGCCCGACTTCGGCGTGTCCATCGAGGTCGAGGATCCCGACGGAACGGTCCGCACCCTGGCGATCTCACGTCTCATGGTCCTCTACTGCGTCGAGCGGCGCCGCTCCTGGCGCATGCTGCAGTCCCGGGCGGGGGTCGTGAACGTCGACTACGTGGCGCAGCGGACGGCGCTCGCGGAGGCCGGCGCCGGCACCTGAGACAACCCCCCGGCGGAGGTCACGACGCGACGACGGCCTCCACCTCGAGCTCGACCCGCCACGCCGGATCGAGGAGGGTGGCGACGACGACCATCGTCGCCACCGGAGCCGCCGCGCCGAAGAGCTCGCGATGGGCCCGGCCCACCTCGTCGGCGTCGGCGGGGTCGGTGAGGAACATGCGCGTCCGGACCACGTCGTCGGGGCCCGCGCCGAGCGCGGCGAGGGCGTCCAGGGCGATCTCCCCGCAGCGGAGCATCTGTCCGTACGCGGTCGGAGCGACCGGCTCGCCCGGCGCGGGAATCGGCGCCGTCCCCGCGACCTCCACCCGATCGCCCCGCCGCAGGGCCCGGGAGAAACCGTACCGCTCCTCGTAGGGGGAGCCGGAGCGCACCCGTCGCATGGCGGAGATCCTACCCGGCGCCCCCTCACCGTCTCGGAGTCCTATCGTTCCGGGGAGGACGCGTCACCCTTGGGGGGCAGATGGGCGGGACGATCTTCGCACCCGAGCACCGGCTGGGCGTCCCGGTCGCACGCCGGCCGGTGCTCGCCGCCTTCCTCTCCGCGCTCCTCCCCGGAGCCGGGCAGTGGTATGCGGGGCGGGCGCGGCGAGGACTCCTCCTCCTCGTTCCCGGCATCCTCCTCGTCGTCACCGGCGGGGCGTACGTGCTCACGGCCGGACGCACCCGCCTCCTCCAGCTCGCCGTGCAGCCGCGCGTCATCTGGGCGCTCATCGGCCTCGACGTCCTCCTCCTCCTCTGGCGGCTCTTCGCCGTGGGTGACGCCTTCCGGCTCGCCCGGGCCGGGAGGCGGAGGACGAGCCGGTGGTGGACGACGCCCGTGCTCATGACGCTCGTCGTGGTCGCCGTCGCCGCTCCCCACGTCGTCGCGGCCTCCTACGGCCTCGAGGGGATCTCCCTGCTCGAGAGCGTCTTCGCCCCCGAGCCGGTGGAGGCCGCCGCCCCCGAGCCGCTGGAGGCCGGGCGGCGTCCCCCGCCGTTCCCCGAGGAGGATCTCGTCCCCACGGAGGTGCCCGACCCGGCGTCGGGGCCGGGAGCCGGAGCGACCGGGCCCGTCGAGCGGTCGTCGCGCAACCTCCTCTTCCGCCCCGGGATCGGGGACCCCGAGGCGGTCCGCATTCGTCCCGACCTGTTGCGCTCCACCCCCTCCCTCGGCGAGATGCTCCATCCCGAGGAGGCCGCGGCGCTCCATCAGATCACGATCCTGCTCATCGGGGGCGACGCCGGCCCGGGACGCGGCGGCATGCGGGCCGACAGCATCAACGTGGCGACGTTCAACACCGAGACGGGGAAGGCCGCGCTCTTCGGGATCCCGCGCAACCTCGTCCGGTTCCCCCTCCCCGCCAAGTTCGGCGACGCCTTCGTCGACCTCGAGAAGCGGCTCACGCCGTACGCCGTCCGCAAGACGTGGACGGACGACGACCACGACGGGGAACCCGACCAGTTCCGCACCTGTCACTGCTTCCCCGACCAGATCAACGCCATCTACCCCTTCACCCGGGGATGGACCGACACCTACCCCGACGAGGTCGACCCGGGCGCGGCCGCGCTGCGCGACGTGCTCGAGCCGATCCTCGGTCTCCACATCGACTTCTACGCCGTCGTGCGGATGTCCGGGTTCGTCCGGCTCGTCGACGCCCTCGGGGGGGTGCGCGTCTACTCCCGCGGCGCGGTCGACACCCGGGTCTCCCCGGCGCGGGAGGGGGAGGACTGGATCGAGGTGCACATCCGGCCCGGCTGGAACCGCCTCAACGGCCACGAGGCGCTGGCGTACGTGCGGGAGCGCCACAGCACGAGCGACTACGTCCGGATGCGGCGCCAGCGGTGTCTCCTCAAGGCGGTGGCCGCCAGGGCCACGCCGACCACGGTGTTGCGGCGGTTCCGCTCCATCGCCCGTGCCGTGAAGTCCTCGGTGACGACCGACGTGCCGCTCGACCTCCTGCCCACCCTGGTCGGGTACGCCGCCGAGCTCGACTTCGGCGACATCGCCACGGTCGGCTTCGTGCCTCCCGAGTACGCCCCGGAGCGGGATCACCGCGGCAAGCCGATCCCCGACCTCGCCGCCATCCGACGCGAGGTGCAGGAGGTGCTCCATGCCGGGGCCGACACGGTCTTCCCCACGGGGCGGGAGAGCGAGTGCCGGATCTGACCGGCGGGCTCAGACGAGCGCCGCGGCGACCCGCTGCCGAATCCGTCGGAGGAGCGTCGCGGTGCGCTCCCGCTGCGTCCGCACGACGAGGAGGCGGGGTCCCGGCCCGGGGTGTGCCACCGCGTCGCGGAGCTCCGCCGCGGAGGTGACGCGACGCGCCGGAACCCCGTAGGCGGCGGCGATCGCGACGAGATCGAGGCCGTGGGGCGTGGCGAAGAAGCGCTCGAACACCTCGGGGGGGAGGGCCGTGGCCTGCGGCAGGAGGTGGAAGATGCCACCCCCGTCGTTGTCGAGGACCACCACCGTGACCGGGAGTGCCTCTCGGGCGAGGATCCCCAGGGCGGTGGCGTCGTGGAGGACGGAGAGATCCCCGGCGAGCACGACCACGGGACGTCCCGTCAGGGCCGCCCCCGCGGCCGCTGAGAGGAGACCGTCGATGCCGTTGGCGCCGCGGTGGGCGAGGAGCTCCGCAGCGCCGCCGGTGCCGGCGGCGGTGAAGGCGTCGACGTGGCGGATGGGGAGGGAGGAGCCGACGTAGAGGATGGCCTCCGGCGGCGTCGCCCGCCACACGGTGCGGGCCGCCATGGGCTCGTTCGGGAAGGGCTCGTCGGCGAGCACGGCGGCGATCGCGTCGCCTGCGGTGGCCGACGCCTCCTGCCAGGCGCGCAGCCAGTCGGCGGGAGCGGGCTCGACCCGTCCGGCGAGTCCGGCGAGCGTCGTCGCCGGATCGGCCCGGTACCAGACCGACGCCGTGCCCAGAGGATCGGCCCGGTCACCGTCGTCGAGGAGGAGCTGGGGGCCGGCGTGGGTCTCGAGCCATCGCCACACCGCCTTGGCGGTGGGGATGGGCCCGACCCGGAGCACGAGATCCGGCGTGAGCCGGTCGAGGAGGCCGGCGGAGACGAGCAGGTCCGCGTGGGGGATCGTCACCGGGGAGGGGAAGCGGCACTGGGGATCGGCGAGGACCGGGAAGGCGGCCTCACCGGCGAGCATCGCCGCGGCCGCGCCGAAGCCGGGGCGCTGCCGGCCGCCGGCGACGAGGAGGACACGTCGTCCCCCGAGGCGCCTCCCCAGGTCGGCCAGGTCCTCCGGTGCCAGTGTGGCGGGTGCCGGGACGTGGGCGACGCCCGTGGCCGCCGCAGGACGCTCGGGGATGGGGAAAGGCTCCCGGAAGGGGAGGTCGAGGTGGACCGGACCGGCCGGGTCGTCGACGGCCGGCGCCCAGGCCTGCAGGGCCAGCGCCGGCGCCCGGGCGGCGAGGATCGTGTCGGGGACCCCGACGTCGAGGCTCCGCTTGACGGCCGCGCCGTACAGGCCCACCTGGTCGATCGTCTGGGGGGCGCCCGTACCGCGCAGCTCGGGAGGTCGGTCGGCGGTGACCGCCAGCAGCGGCACGCGACCGTGCCGGGCCTCGACGAGGGCGGGGAGGTAGTGGGCGGCGGCGGTGCCCGAGGTGCACAGCAGCGCCGGAGGAACGCCGCTCGCCTTGGCGATGCCGAGGGCGAGGAACGCCGCCGAGCGCTCGTCGTGGACGACGTGGGTGGCGACGCGGGGCTCGATGGCGAAGGCGAGGGTGAGCGGCGTGTTGCGCGAGCCCGGGGAGACGACCGCGTGGCGAAGGCCGAGGTCGGCGAGCGCGGCGACGAGGCGCGTGGTGAACGCGACGGCGGGATCGGTCACGGGGGGCGAGCTTAGGACGCGGCGCCCCCGTCGCGTCCGTCCGGTCCCCGCGGGTTCCCCGGCGACGGCCCGATCCGACGGTTCGTCCTCACCCGACCGGGGGTCGCCCGGCGAGCGCGCCGGCGGCGAGGAGGAGGGCGACGACGAGCTGGATCCGGGCGGTTCCCTTGAGCACGGCGACGAGCGGCGGTCCCGCGGTCTCCCGGAAGAGGGTGAGGGCGAGCAGGACCCCGTAGGGAACGGCGGCGAGCGCCAGGAGCATCCACCGTCCGAACGTGCCGGTGAGCACCGCCACCGGGATCGCGAGGAAGGCGCCGAGGAGCAGCGTCGCGTAGAGCCACCGTCCTCCCCGCGGACCGAGGAGGACGGCGAGGGTCCGCTTCCCCGCGGCGCGGTCCGTCTCGAGATCGCGGACGTTGTTCGCCACGAGGATCGCCGCGGCGAGCAGCCCCATGACGACGCCGGCCCACCACACCGGCGCCGGGGCGCTCCGGTCGTACACCCAGTAGGTGCCGGCGGTGGCGGCGAGACCGAAGAACAGGAACACGAACACCTCTCCGAGGCCGTGGTAGCCGTAGGGGAAGGGTCCGGCCGTGTAGGCGAGGGCGGCGAGGATGGAGAGGACCCCGATGACGAGGATGACCCATCCGCCGAGCCAGACGAGGTACGTCCCGGCGAGCGCGGCGGCGCCGAACGCCGCGGCGGTGCCCCGGCGCATCGCCGCGGGGGAGAGGAGCCCGGCCGCGACGGCGCGGGTGGGTCCGATCCGCGCCCCGGTGTCCGCACCGTGTTCGGCGTCGGCGAGGTCGTTGGCGTAGTTCACGCCGACCTGGATCATGAGGGCGGCGAAGAGCGTCACCAGGAATCCGTCGAGACGGAAGACCCCGGCGGAGGCGGCCAGCGCCGAGGCGACGACGACCGGAGCCGCCGCCGCCGGCAGGGTCGCGGGGCGGGCCGCGAGGATCCAGGGGTTCGTCGGCTCGGACACCTCAGAAGTGCCAGGGGAAACGGGTGAAGTCCTGGGGACGCTTCTCGAGGAACGCGTTCCGGCCCTCCTCGGCCTCGGCGGTGCCGTAGGCGAGACGGGTCGCCTCGCCGGCGAAGAGCTGCTGCCCGACGAGCCCGTCGTCGGGCAGGTTGAACGCGTACTTCAGCATGCGCTGCGCCGTGGGGCTCTTGTTGACGATCTCCCTCGCCCAGGCGAGCGCCACGGACTCGAGCTCGGCGTGGTCCACGACCGCGTTGACCATCCCCATGGCCTGGGCCTCCTCGGCGGTGTACTCGTGACCGAGGAAGAAGATCTCCCGGGCCCGCTTCTGTCCGACCTGGCGGGCGAGCAGGGCCGAGCCGTACCCGCCGTCGAAGGACGCCACGTCCGGGTCGGTCTGCTTGAAGCGGGCGTGCTGGCGGGAGGCGATGGTCAGGTCGCAGACGACGTGGAGGCTGTGGCCCCCGCCCACGGCCCAGCCCGGGACGACCGCGATCACGACCTTCGGCATGAAGCGGATGAGCCGCTGCACCTCGAGGATGTGGAGCCGGCCGAGTCGGGCCGGGTCGATGCCCTCCGCCCCCTCGTAGCGGTACCCGTCGGCTCCCCGGATGCGCTGGTCCCCGCCGGAGCAGAAGGCCCATCCTCCGTCCTTGGGGGAGGGACCGTTCCCGGTGAGGAGCACGCAGCCCACGTCGGGCGTCGTCCGGGCGTGGTCGAGCGCACTGAAGAGCTCGTCGACGGTGTGGGGACGGAACGCGTTGCGGACCTCGGGTCGATCGAAGGCGACGCGCACCGCGCCGACGTCCTTCGCCCGGTGGTACGTGATGTCGGTGAACGCGAAACCGGGGACCTCGTCCCAGGCGTCGGGGTCGAAGATCTCGGAGACCACGGTTCCTCCGCGTCGGCGGCCCGATACTGTAGTGATCGCGATGGACGCCGCCCCCCTCGATCCCGTCGCCGTCGCCGCCGCCGGCCGTCCCCACGCGCCGGCGGTGGAGGGCTGCGACGGCGAGACGCTGACGTACGCCGAGCTCGACGAGCGGGTCGGCCGCATGGCCGCGACGCTCCGTGACCGGTTGCCGGAGGGACCGAACCGACGCGTCGCGGTGACGCCGGTTCCCGACCCGGCGGGGATCGCGACGTTGTGGGCCGTGTGGCGCATCGGGGCGACGGCCGTGCTCGTCGACCCGGCGAACCCGGCGGTCGTCACCGCCGCCGGCTCGCTGACCCGGACCGTGGTCGACCGTCTCCCGATGGCGCCGGCGCGCGCCGAGGGCCGGGCCGCACCCGGCGCGGCGCACAGCATCGTCTTCACGTCGGGATCCGGCGGGCGGCCCCGGGGGGTCCTCCTCACCCGGGACAACGTGACGGCGGCGGTCGCCGCCTCGCAGGCGCGGCTGGGCAACGACGCGGACGACCGGTGGCTCCTCGTCCTGCCCCTGTTCCACGTGGGCGGCCTCGCCATCCTGTGGCGTAGCGCGGCCGCCGGCGGAACCGTCGTCGTCCACGATCGGTTCCGCCCCGAACGGGTCGCCGCCGCCCTCGCCGCCGGAGCGGTGGATTTCGCCAGCCTCGTTCCCACCATGCTGCGCCGGGTCCTCGCCGCGCACCCCGGCCCCTACCGCGGTGTCACCGGCGTGTTGTTGGGTGGAGCTCCGGCGCCCGTGGCGCTCGTCCGTCGTGGGCTCGACGCCGGGTTGCCGATCCTCGCCACGTACGGCATGACCGAGACCTGCGCCCAGGTGGCGACGGTGACCCCGGGGCGCGAGCGGGAGGAGCTCGGGACGGTGGGTCGGCCCCTGGAGGGGATGGAGGTGCACCTCGTGGACGGGGACGGGGACCCGGTCCCGGCGGGGACCGTCGGGGAGATCGTCGTGGACGGTCCCGCCGTCTCCCCGGGGTACGTCGATGCCGCCCCCCGCCACGGGCCCCACCGGACCGGCGACCTGGGACGGTTCGACGATCGAGGTCGCCTCGTCCCGCTCGGGCGGGTCGACGACGTCGTCGTCACCGGCGGGGAGAACGTCCATCCCCAGGCGGTCGCGGCGGTACTCGAGGAGCACCCTGGCGTGACGGGGGCCGTCGTCGCGGGTGTGGCCGACGAGGAATGGGGGAGCGTGCTCGCCGCCGTCGTCGCCGGGACGGACCTCGACGAGGGGGCCCTGCGGCGTCACGCGCGGGAGCGGCTCCCCGGGTACGCGGTCCCGAAGCGGTGGCGCCTCGTCCCGGAGCTCCCGACGCTGCCGAACGGGAAGCCGGATCGGATCGCGGCCCGACGGCTCCTGGAGTGAGCCATACTCCGGGGAACCGTCGAGGAGGAGGTGTACCGGTGGATCTCGGTCTGGCAGGCAGGCGCGCCGTGGTGGCGGGCGCGTCCCAGGGGCTCGGCTACGCCATCGCCCGGGCGCTGGCGGCGGAGGGGTGCCGCGTGGCGATCTGCTCACGGTCGGAGGAGCGCGTCGACGCCGCGGCCCGACGCATCGCCGACGAGACCGGCGCCGAGGTGGCCGGCGCCGCGGTCGACGTGGCCGACGGTTCCCGGATCCGTGCCTGGCTGGACGGCGTCGCCGCGCGCTGGGGCGGCCTCGACCTCGTCGTGCCGAACGCCGGCGGGCCCCCACCGGGGGCCTTCGCCGAGGTGGACGAGGAGGCCTGGGACCGCGCCTACCGCCTCACGCTCCGCTCCGCCCTGGCGTTCGCCCGCTACGCGCGTCCCCACCTCACCCGGGGCGGGGCGATGCTCTTCATGACCTCCGTCTCGGTGCGGGAGCCGTTCGGCACCCTGGCGCTCTCGACGATCTTCCGTCCCGGGGTGACGGCGCTCGCCAAGCTCCTCGCCGACGAGTGGGCCCCGGCGGGCATCCGGGTCAACCACCTCGTGCCCGGGATCATCGCCACCGAGCGGGTCCGGTCCCTCGACGAGCACATGGCGACGAGCGAGGGGATCACCCTCGAGGAGGCGGCCCGACGCCGCACGGCCCGGATCCCGTTGGGACGGTACGGTCGACCCGAAGAGTTCGCCGCCGCCGCGGTCTTCCTCCTCTCCGACGCCGCCTCCTACGTCACCGGGGCGGCGCTCCAGGTCGACGGCGGCCTGCTGCGCGAGATCAGCTGATCCCGAGCCGGCGCAGGAAGGCGTCGGGGCTCGGCTCCCGACCGAGGAAGGCCCGGACGTGCTCGATGGCGTCGCGTGAGGACCCCGTGGCGAGGATCTCGCGACGGTAGCGACGCCCGGTCCGGGGGGAGAGGACACCTTCGGCGGCGAAGCGCGAGAACATGTCGTCCCCGTAGACGCGGGCCCAGAGGTAGCCGTAGTAGCCGGCGTCGTACCCTCCCATGAGGTGGCCGAAGCCCGCCGGGAAGCGTGTGCCCTCGTGGAAGGGGAGCAGCGTCGTCTGCCAGGCCCACCGATACGCCGCGTCGGGGGTCGGGGGCCGTTCCCCGTGCAGGGCGAGGTCGAGGCGGCCCAGGAACACCTGCCGCAGCGTCTTCAGGGCCACGTTCTGGTCCCGGGCGGCCACGAGGCGACGGACGAGGTCCTCGGGGATGGGCTCTCCGGTGACGTGGTGCCGGGCGAAGCGGCCCAGGACCTCGGGCTCCCACATCCAGTTCTCCATGATCTGCGAGGGCGCCTCGACGAAGTCCATCTCCGTGTCGTACCCCGAGAACCGGGGGTGGTCGACCTCGGTGAGCCCGAAGTGGAGGGCGTGACCGAACTCGTGGAAGAGGGTGACGGCCTCGCCGTGCTCGAGCAGCGACGGCACCGTCTTCGTGGGGGCGGTGAAGTTCGCCACGATCGCCGCCGCCGGCGGACGGTACGTCCCGTCGTCGCGGCGGTGGCCGCGCACCAGCGGGAAGCAGGCGGCGTGGCCGTACTTCCCCTCACGGGGGAAGAGATCGAAGTACACGTAGGCCCGCGGCCGGGGCGACCCCGCGTCGCGGATCTCGTACACGACGACGTCCTCGTGCCAGACGGAGGCGTCGGGCACCGGCCGGTACTCGAGGCCGAACACCTCTCCGGTGACCGAGAACAGGCCGTCGAGGACGCGCTCGAGCGGGAAGTACGCCGCCACCTCGGTCGGGTCGATGCCGTGCTCGCGTCGCCGCTGCAGCGTGTCGTAGTACGCCCAGTCCCACGGCTGGAGCGTGGCGCCGGGGACGTCCTCCTCGAGGAGGCGCTCGAGGGCGGCCTTCTCCTCGTGGGCCCGGCGGGTGAGGGCCGGGACGAGACGCTCGTAGAAGGCGGCGACACCGGGAGGGTCGGCCATGCGCACCTCCATGGCGTGATCGGCCCACGTCCGGTGCCCGAGGAGACGCGCGATCCGGGAGCGGACCCGGACGGCCTCGGTGAGGAGCTCGGTGTTCTCGTCGCCGGCCCGGTTCCAGAACCGGCGCTGGAGCTCGCGGCGCAGCTCGCGGTGGCGGGCCTGCTCCATGAAGGGCAGGTAGTCGGGGTACGCCATCGTGACCCGGAACGTTCCCGGCGCCGACCCGGGGGTGAGGCGCTCGACGTAGCGGTCGGGCAGGCCGGCGAGCTCCTCCCGGCTCACCTCGATGGCGTCCTCCCAGGCGTCGAGGTTGCGGGCGAAGGCGGTCTCCAGCTCGACGAGACGGGCCCGCAGGGCCCGGAGCTCCGCCTGCGCCTCCGCGGACAGCTCGTGCCCGGCGCGGCGGAGGTCCCGGAGCCAGAACTCGAGCGCCCGGCGGCGGAGACCGGTGAGCGCCGCCGCCTCGCCCGTGGCCGCGTAGGCACGGATCGCCTGGGCCAGGGCCTCCCGGAAGACGACGTCGGCGCCCCACTTCTCGAGGCGCTCCCCCGCCGCGCTCGCCCGGCCGCGGACCTCCGGGTCCGGGTGGACGCGGGCGAGGAACGCCCCCGAGCCGTACGCGTCTCCGAGGAGGAGGCCGACGCGGTCGAGTGGAGCCATGGTGTTCGCGTACGTCCGCTCCCCGCGGTGACGTTCCACGGACTCGACGAGCCGCTCGGCATCGGCGAGGGCTCCGTCCACGGTGGCGTCGATGCGCTCGGCGTCGAGGCCGTGATAGGTCGGCAACATGGCGAGAGAGGGTACCGCCCCCTCAGCCGGAGGCCGGCGCGAGCTCGACGACGAGGGGTCGTTGCGAGGTCCCGAGGCGGGGACCGGTCTCCCGCCGGACCGTCGTCAGGCTGCTGCTCGTCAGGGCGTGGTCGACGGGGAGCGCGACGAGGGCCTCGAGGAGGGGCCAGTCCCGGGCCGGCCACGTTCCCTGGTAGCCGTGGCCCTCCTCGGAGTCGGTGAGCGCCCCGGAGCGGGTGAGGATCGCGAAGACGCTCGTCCACCGGGTCGTCCCGAGGTCCCCGATGAGGAGCGTGGGTCGAGTCCGCTCCCTCGTGATGTCGGCGAGCCGGAGGAAGAGGTCACGCTGGGCGGAGGCGGCGGTGGCGTCGGTGGGGAAGGGGGACCGGACGTTGAGGATGGTGAGCTCGGCGCCGGCGAGGGAGGTCTGGATCTCCACGACGGGGTCGCGGCCCGCCCCGAGCGGGTAGGCGCGGGCATCGACGGAGGTGCGGGAGAGGGCGATGGTGCCGGTGGCGGTCTCGGGGAGCGGGGTGGCGACGATCCGGTAGGGGAGCCCGGCGGCGGCGAGCGCCTCGACCCAGGCGTCCGTGGTGTCCTGGAGGAACACGACGTCGGCCTCGAGGGTGCGGAGCCACTCGACGACCTGGTTGCGGCGTGACGGATCGTGGTGGGCGTCGTACGTCGCCACGACGAGGCGTGCCGTCGCCGTGGGTCGCGGGGGTCGGGTCAGCCAGAGGGGGGCGAGGAGCGCGGCGTCGACGAGGGCGGCGACGACGAAGACGGCGGCGGCGCCCCGCCCGAAGACGAGCCCGTAGACGATGCCGGCGAGGAGGAGGACGACCGCGGCGGGGAAGCGGAGGTTCGCGACGAGGTCGAACCCCCACCACCGGTCGCCGAGGAAGCCGAGGGCGGTGACGAGGGTCGCCGCCGTCCCCAGCACGAGGAGGACGAGCCCGGCGAAGGTGCGGGCGCCGGAGGCGAGGCCCGACGGTGGCGAGGTGACCATCAGCTCCCGAGAGCGTAGAAGAAGCCGTCCCGGGAGCCAACGTAGATGCGGCCGTTCCAGATGGCCGGCGTGGACTCGATGCACCCGCCACCGACCGGCGTCGTCCAGAGACGGCGCGGGGAGCGGGGATCGGCGGCGAGGTCGTAGGCGCGGAATCCGGAGTGGTCGGTGAGGCAGTCCACGGCGACCACGAGCCGGCCGTCGGCGACGACGGGGGACGACCAGGCGTTGCCACCCACGTAGTCCTTCCAGACGACCTCGCCGCTGGCGGTGTCGATCGCGAGGAGATCGCCGGGGTTCGTGGCGACGTAGAGGACCCCGTCGTACAGCGCCGGCGTGGCCCACACGCCCGCCTTCTGGCCTCGCGCCGCCGGCACCTCGACGGACCACACGATCGGGTCGTCCGGTCGGGACGGGTCGAGCTTCACGACCTGGCCCACCTCGCGGACGCGACGGGCCGCCGTCGTGTTGCGGAGGGCCAGGTCCTGCTGGGCGGCGACGTAGAGCATGCCCTCGGCGTCGATGGTGATCGTGGCGTCGGTGTCGTCGCCCATCCAGAAGTCGAAGACGACCTTCGCCTCGCCCTCCGCCAGGTGCGAGAGGTCCACGCCCACCACCCGTCCCGCCGAGTTCGCGAAGTACGCCGTCCGACCGAACACCGCCGTGGAGTTCTCGACGCTCTGCTGACGTCCGATGACCTTGCGCAGCTCGTCGGTCCACACGGGCATGTCGAACACGATCTGGGGGTCCACCGTGACCTTCCCGTCGGCGTCGTATCCCCGGTTGAGCTTCACGGCGAACCACCACGAGTTCTCCCCGCCCTCGTAGAGCATGTCGTCGACGACGACGCCGTTGGAGTCCCAGTCGTCGTTCCAGATCCCGGCCACGGAGCGGGCGTGCAGCGACCACACCTCGTGGGGTGCGTCGCCGTCGAGGGCGATGATGCGGTACCGCGGGTCCCGGGATCCGGCGTAGAGGAGCGGGTACCCGTCCGGGTCGAGGGTCACCGAGCCCTTGATGATGTCGCCCATGTCGAAGTCGGGTCGGGTGCGTTCCCCGGTCGCGGCGTCGAGGAAGTGGAGCCGCTTGTCGTAGGCACCGAAGATGACCTCGGTGACGCCGTCGGGGCGCTCCCAGACGACCGGCTGCCCCGTCCAGCCGGTGCCGCACCACACCTTGGGCTTCCTCCCCACCGGGGACTGTCCGCACATGGCCTTGTCCGGGAACCGCCAGGCGAGCTTCGGAGCCCGGTCGGGGACCGGACCGGTGCCGTAGAAGGTACGGGTGGGGTTGCCGCGGAACATCGTGAGGCCGTTCACCGTCCCCCACGGGACGCCCACGGTCTCGGGGGTGACGACGCCGGCGGGGCGGGTGGGGGCCGTCGTGGTGGTGGTCGTGGTCGTCGTCGGCACCGGGGCGGCCGGAGCACCGGCGGGCGCCGTCGAGGAGGAGATGGGGGGGAGCGACGTGAGGGGGACCGTGCTGGGGGCCGCGGCGCGCTCCCCCGCGGCGATGACGTTGTCGCCGCCGGCGACGCAGGCGGAGGCCGCGAGCGCGGCGGCGACGAGCACGAAGAGGAGCCGGCGCATCGAGCCGAGTGTAGGGAGGGGCCCGCCGCATCGACGATACCCCTTCCTATCCTCGGGCCGGTGGTGACCGTCCCCACCTCCGCCGAACGCCCTCCCCCGTCCCGTTCCGGACCGTGGGAGACCGGCGCGACCGGACGGACCGCGGCGCGGCCGGCGGCGCCGCCGGGGAGGTGGTGGCGCTGACCTCCGGTGGGTCGGGCGCCGGCCTCGGGCGGGGGCTGCGGCTCCTCGTCCGAACGGTCCGCGCCTACCCGCGGGTCGCCGCCGCATCCATCCTCGGCGCCCTCCTGTGGATGTCCCTCGTCGTCGCCATCCCCTATCTCGTCAAGCACGTCGTCGACGACGCGATCCTCGCCGGCCGGCCCGGACGCCTCCTGCCCCTCGTGGGGGCGCTCGTCCTTTCCGGGGTGCTGCAGGCGGTCGGGATCGGGACGCGGCGCTACTTCGGCTTCGCGCTCTCCTACCGGGCCGAGGCGGACCTGCGGAACCGCCTCTTCTCGCACATCCAGCGTCTCGCCTTCAGCTTCCACGACCGTACCCCGACGGGGCAGCTCATGGCGCGCGCCTCCTCGGATCTCTCCCAGGTGCGGCTCATCCTCGCCATGCTCCCCATCACCGTCGCCAACCTGGCGATGTTCCTCGTGGTGGTCGTCGTCCTCGTCCTCATCGACCCCGTCCTCGGCATCGTCGGGTCGCTGACGGTTCCCGCCCTCTTCCTCGTGGCCTCCCGCTACTCGCGGCGGGTCATCGGGCTCTCCTTCCGCGTCCAGCAGCGTCTCGCCGACCTCAGCCAGGTGGTGGAGGAGGCGGTCGCCGGGATCCAGGTGGTGAAGGCGTACGGGCAGGAGGGGCACGAGGCGCGCAAGCTGGCGGCCGCCGCACACGGGATCTACGACGACACCGTGGCGCTCGCTGCCGAGCGGGCCACGTACTCCCCCCTCTTCGAGCTCATCCCGGCGCTCGGCACCGTGGCGGTGCTGTGGCTCGGCGGACTCCGGGTCATCGCCGGGGCGGTGACCCTCGGGGAGTTCGTCGCCTTCACCCAGTACCTCTCCGTGCTCGTGCTCCCACTCATGATCACGGGGTGGTTCTTCGCCAACCTCCCCCGGTCGGCTGCCTCGGCCGCACGCATCGACGAGCTGCTCTCCCGGGAACCGGAGATCCACGACCGTCGCGACGCCGTTCCCCTCCCGGAAGGGTCGGGAACGGTCCGCTTCGAGGGGGTGCGCTTCTCCTACCCCGGAGGACCTCCCGTGCTGCGCGGCATCGACCTCACCATCCCGGGCGGTTCCTCGGTGGCGCTCGTCGGGGCCACCGGCTCGGGGAAGACGACCCTGGCCCACCTCGTGCCCCGGCTCTACGACGTCGATGTCGGACGCGTGCTCCTCGACGGGGTCGACGTCCGCGATCTCCGCCTCGACGAGCTGCGGGGTGAGGTCGCGGTCGTCTTCCAGGACACGTTCCTCTTCTCCGCCTCCATCGAGGAGAACATCCGGGTGGGGGACGAGCTCGCCGACGACCGCCGGGTCCGTGCCGCCGCCCGTCTCGCCCGCGCCCACGAGTTCATCTGTGCCCTGCCCGACGGCTACGCGACCGTCGTCGGCGAGCGCGGGCACACCCTCTCGGGGGGACAGCGCCAGCGCATCGCCCTGGCCCGCGGCGTCCTCCGCGACCCCCGGGTCCTCATCCTCGACGATGCCACCTCTTCGGTGGACGCCGTCGTCGAGGCGGAGATCCAGGAGGCGCTGCGGCGCGTCATGGCGGGGCGCACGACGATCGTCGTGGCGCATCGCACCTCCACCCTCTCGCTCGTCGACACGGTGGTGTTCCTCGAGGAGGGACGCATTGCCGCCGTCGGCGCCCACGAGGAGCTCATGGCGTCGGAGCCTCGCTACGCGGCGGTGCTGGCCCGGCGGGAACCGGCGGGGGAGGGGACACCGTGAGGTACATGCAGCACGCCGGCGACGTTCGAGTGGAGCGCCCCGGATCGCTGCTCGTTCGGGCGGCGCGTCTCGGCCGTCACCTGCTCCTCCCGGCGCTCGGCGCCATGGCGGCCGCGGTCCTCGCCACCGCGACGCGGCTCCTCGGACCGCTGACGGTGCGGATCGGGATCGATCGGGGGATCTCCGGGCGCGATCCCCAGATCCTCGGGCGGGCGGCACTCGCCTTCCTCGTCCTGCTCCTCCTCCAGTACGGGTTCAACCGGGTCGCCCGGTACGCGGTGGCGTGGGTGGGGGAGCGCTTCCTGCTCCGGCTGCGGGAGACCGTCTTCGGGCATCTCATGAGCCTCGACATGGCGTTCTTCTCCCGGATGCGGACCGGGGTCCTCGTCAGCCGGATGACCGCCGACATCGAGGCGCTCCAGGAGTTCGCCGGGGAGGGAGCCGTGATGGCGCTCACGAACCTCCTCACGATCGTCGGCGTCGCCGCGGCCATGATCCTCGTCGATCGTGCCATGGCGGCGGCCACCTTCGTGATCGTGCTCGTCCTCGTCGCGGTGTCGGCGGTGTTCCAGCGGCAGGCCGCCCGGGCCTACGCGCAGGTTCGGGAGCGCATCGGGAGGGTCCTCGCCCGGCTCCAGGAGGGCATCGCGGGGGTCCGGGTCGTCCAGGCGTTCACCCAGGAGTCCTCCCAGGCCTCGAGCTTCGGCCGGGTGAACGAAGGGTACTTCGAGGCGAACATGGCGGCGGCCCGGGCCATCTCCTGGTACTTCCCCGCGGTGGCGTTCCTGCGGGTCGCCGCGGTGGCCGCGGTGCTCTTCGTCGGAGGGACGCGGGTGCTCGCCGGGACACTGACCTTCGGCACCCTCGTCGTCTTCCTGCTCTATCTCGACTGGCTCTTCCAGCCCATCATCAACCTCGCCAACGTGTACAACCTCCTCCAGGCGGCGCTCGCCGCTCTGGCCAAGCTCTTCGGGCTGCTCGACCGCACCCCGCAGGTGCGGGAGCGGCCCGGGGCGTACGACCTGCCGGAGCCGGTCCGCGGCGAGCTCCGATTCGCCGGCGTCGGGTTCGGCTACGACCCGGACCGGCGCGTCCTCCACGATGTCGAGCTCGTCGTCCCGACGGGTCAGCGGCTCGCGATCGTCGGCGAGACCGGAGCGGGGAAGACCACCCTCGCCAAGCTCGCCCTGCGCTTCTACGATCCCGACACCGGCGCCGTCCTGCTCGACGGCCACGACCTGCGGGACCTCACCCGGGCCAGTCGGGTGCGCGCCGTGACCCTCATCCCCCAGGACGGGTTCCTCTTCGATGGTACGTTGCGCGACAACCTGCTGTACGCCCGGCCCGACGCCGACGAGCGGGAGGTGTGGGACGTCCTGCGGGCGATGGGCATCGACGGATGGGTACGGAGCCTCCCCGAGGGGCTCGACACCGAGGTGCGGGAACGGGGCACCCGCTTCTCGGCGGGGGAGCGTCAGCTCGTCGCCCTCGCCCGGGCCTTCCTCGTCGAGCCTGCCGTCATCGTGCTCGACGAGGCCACCTCCAACCTCGACCCACGGACCGAGCTCGAGGTGGAGGGTGCGCTCCGGGTGCTCCTCGCCGGTCGGACCGCGGTGGTGATCGCCCACCGCCTGCGCAGTGCCATGCGCGCCGACCGGGTCGTCCTCGTCTCCGGGGGGCGTATCCTCGCCGACGGATCGCACGAGACGCTCCTCGAGACGAGCGACGAGTACCGTCATCTCGTCGAGGTGTGGGAGAGGGGGTCGGCATGAGCCTGCCGGCGGCGTACCTGGCCGCGTTCGAGGACCCGTTCGGCTATCTCGACTTCGCCGCGATCGGACCTCCCGGGGCTCGGGTGCGGGAGGCCGTCGGCGACGGGCTGGCCCGCGCCGCGGCCCCGGACGGATCGGTGGGGGCCGCCGTCTTCGGAGCGTACGAGGCGGCGCTGGCCACGGTGGCGCGTTTCCTCGGCGTCCCCCCGGAGCGGGCCACCGTGGTTCCCTCCACCTCGGCGGGGCTGTTCCAGGTGGCGTTCGGACTCCTCGGACGCTCCGGGAACGTCGTCGTTCCCGCCCACGAGTTCCCCGCCAACGTCTATCCGTGGCTGCGCGCCGAGGCCGCCGGAGGACCCGAGGTCCGGCTCGTCGAGGTCCCCGACCACCGGGTGACCGCCGCCGCGCTCGGCACGGCCACCGACGCCGGCACGGTCGCCGTCGCGGTGAGCCTGGTCGACTACGCCACCGGGTTCCGCGTCGATCTCGAGGAGCTCCGGAGCGTCGCCCGAGACGCCCTCCTCGTCGTCGACGCCATCCAGGGAGTCGGCGCCGTGCGGTGCAGCCTCGGTCCGGCGGACGTCCTCGTGGCGGGGGGACAGAAGTGGCTGCGGGCCGGGTGGGGAGCCGGCGTCATGGCGGCGTCGGCACGCGCGCTCGACGAGCTGGAGCCGACCCTCGCCGGTTGGTGGGGGGTCGAGGACGCGTTCGACTTCGTGACCCCGGCCCCGCACGCGCCGCGCTCGGACGCCGAGCGCTTCCATCCCGGGTCCCCCGACGCCATCGGCGCGCTGGCCGCCGCCGCGGCGATCGAGACGATCGAGATCGCCGGCATGGACGCCATCGAGACTGCGGTGCTCGACCGGTCCGCGGCGGTCATGGAGGGGGTCGCGACGGTGGGGGCGGAGGTACGCGCCCCCTGGCGCGGCGAGCGGGAACGCGCCGGGATCGTGACATTCCGGCTTCCCGACGAGCCGGCGGCGGCGACGGTCGCCCGACTCGGCGCCTCCGGCTTCGTGGTCTCGGAGCGGTCGGGGTGGGTGCGGGCGGCGCCTCACGCCACGACGAGCTTCGAGGCGATCGACGATCTCGTCGAGGCGCTCGCCGCCCGCTGAGACGGGGCTCAGACGGCGCGCCCGCTCACCATGACCCCGTTGCCGGAACGCCACAGATGGACGATCCGCCACCCCGCGGCCTCGACGACGGCGACGGTGTCCTGGTCGAGACGGCACCCTCCCGCGACCCGGCGCCACGCCGGAGCGAGCCGCCGTTGCCAGGCCGCCACGCGTGGCGACGGGGAGCGAACGTGTTCCAGGAAGCGCAGCTCGCCACCGGGACGCACGACACGTCGCAGCTCGGCGAGGGCTCGCGACGGGGTGGGGATGGTGCAGAAGGCCAGCCCGACGACCGCGACGTCGAAGGTGTCGCGGCGGTAGGGGAGGGCCCTGGCGTCGCCGAGGACGAGCCGGACCGGTACCGGCACCGCCGCCGCCCGCCGCCGCGCCCGTCGCAACATGAGCGGGTCCGGATCCACGCCGTGGACCTCCGCCGCGGCTCGGTAGTGGGGGAGGAGCAGACCGGTGCCGATCCCCACCTCGAGGACGCGACCGGTCGCGTCCCGCACCAGCCGCTCCCGGACGCGGGACATGCCCCCGAAGCGCTCGGAGGGTGCCATGACGAGGTCGTAGACACGGGCGAGGACGGGATGTCGCGCGACCACCGGGTCCTCCTGACCTAGCCTGGGGCTCCCGCGCGCGAGAGGACCCCATTTCCGGACCCGACGACCGTACCAGGGTGCGAAGGCTCCCCGAACGAGCCCGCTACGACCGGGCGACGATCGACGCCATCCTCGACGAGGCGCTCGTGTGTCACGTCGGGTTCGTTGACGAGGATCGGCCCGTGGTCATCCCGACCATCCACGCCCGGGTGGGGGACGTGCTCTACCTGCACGGCTCGCCGGCGAGCCGCATGCTGCGCGCCGTCGGACGGGGTGTCCCGGTGTGTGTCACGGCGACGCTCGTCGACGGGATCGTCGTCGCCCGCTCCGCGTTCCACCACTCGCTCAACTACCGCTCCGTCGTGCTGTACGGGACGGCGCGCACGGTGGTCGACCCCGCCGAACGGGAGGTCGCCTTCCGGGCGATCACCGAGCACGTCCTCCCCGGTCGCTGGGCCGAGGCGCGGCACCCCGACGAGCGGGAGGATCGGGCGACACGGCTGGTGGCCGTCGCCATCGAGACGGCCTCGGCGAAGGTGCGGACCGGTCCGCCCGGAGACGAGGAGGCCGACCGCGATCTCCCGGTGTGGGCCGGGGTCGTGCCGCTGCGTACCGGCTACGGCGATCCCGAGCCGGCACCGGACCTCCCGGCGGAGATCCCGCTGCCGTCGGCCCTGCGTCGCTGACGCTCAGATCTCACGTCCGTCCCCGCCGGCGGCGAGGAACGCCTCGAGCTGTCGCCCGTTGGATCCGGAGGTGATCGCCCAGGCGGGGAGGACGCTCCCGTCGGCGAAGAGGAGGAACACCACCGCGGAGGCGATGCCGCCTCGGCGCCCGGCGGGGCGGACCCGGGCGCCGACGATCTCGTCGCGCGGGAACGCGGCGAGCAGCCGCTTGGGGCCTCCGAGCGAGGACGCCTTCCACAGGAGGAGGCGTCGGTCGGTGAAGGCGGCGATGACCCCGGCGTTGGGCAGCTTCACGTCGGCGACGGGGGCGTTCGCCAGCTCCTCGGGGAGCGACGGCTGTCCCAGGGCGTCCCACAGCGTTCCCAGGGTCAGACCCACGGCGCCGCCGGCGACGGCTCCGGCGACGGCGGCACCGCTCTGCCGGCTCGGCGTGAGGCGGATGGCGGCGAGGACGCTCTCCCCCGGCTCGAGCCCGGGCGCCTTCCTCGCCCGCTTCGTGAAATCGACCACGCGACCCTCCTCCCTGCCGCCGATCCCACACGCGGCTGCGCGCCCGCGATGCTACCGGGACCGGCCGACGCGGTCCCGCCACGCCAGCCAGGGCTCGAGGACGCCGAGGTCGTAGGAGGGGCCCGACAGCCCGATCGTGAACTCGGTGACGCCGAGCTCCCGGTAGCGGTCGGCGTCACCGATCCAGCCGGGCTGGACGCCGACCGAGACCTCGATCGTCGCCGGATCGCGACCCTCCTCGGCACAGTGACGACGGAGGACCTCGATCTTGTGGGCGATCGTCTCGACGTCGCCGAAGGTGTGCCAGATGTCGGCGTGTCGGGCGACGAGCCGCAGCGTCACCCGTTCCCCGCCCCCACCGATGAGGATCGGGATGCGGCGCGTCGGGGGAGGGTCGAGACGGGCCAGGCGGGACTCGATGAGCGGCAGGGCCTCGCCGAGGGCGCGCAGCCGGGACCCGACCGTCCCGAACTCGTAGCCGTACTCCACGTAGTCCTTCTCGAACCAGCCGGCGCCGATCCCGAGGATGAGGCGGCCCCCGGAGACGTGGTCGACGGTGCGGGCCATGTCGGCGAGGAGTTGCGGGTTGCGATAGGAGTTGCAGGTGACGAGCGCGCCGATCCGGATCCGGGTGGTCTGCTCCGCCCAGGCACCCAGCATGGTCCAGCACTCGAAGTGCTTGCCGACCAGGGGATCGGGGTCTCCCCCGTACAGCGGGAAGAAGTGATCCCAGTTGTAGGCGACGTCGACCCCCATCTCCTCGGCGCCGGTGACGACGGTGCGGATGGCGGTGTACTGGGCATGTTGCGGCTGGATCTGGGCGGCGATGCGGATCCCTGGCATGAGGCTCCTCTCGGAAGGTCGGGAGGGAATCTACCGGAGGGACGACCACCCGGTGGTCGGGTAGGGTCGTCGTGTGCCCGTCGTGACGCGACCGATCACCCCCGACGAGCTCGCGCCGTTCCGTGAGCGTATGGCCCGCGGCTTCGGCGGCGAAGCTCCCGCCGACGACCCGGAGGGGACGCGCTTCCGGGAGCTGGCGCCCCTCGAGCGCACCGTCGCCGCCTTCGAGGAGGGCATCCTCGTCGGTACCTTGGCCGATCTCCCGTTCACGGTCACCCTTCCCGGCGGCGGGACGGTGGCGATGGCCGGCACGACGATGGTGACGGTCCTCGCCACGCATCGGCGCCGTGGCGTGCTCACCGCGATGATGCGGGAGCATCTCCGGGCGGTCGCGGCGCGAGGAGAGCCGCTGGCGGGGTTGTGGGCGGCCGAGGCGCCCATCTACGGGCGTTTCGGGTACGGGGCGGCGTCCCACCTCTTCGCGACGACCATGGAACGGCTCGAGCCGACGGGCGACACCGGCGGGGGCCGGGTGCGTCTCGTCGAGGCCGACGAGGCGGCCGGCCTCCTCCCGCCGGTGTACGAGCAGGTCCGGTCGGAGCGTCCCGGCATGCTCGGCCGCTCGGCCGGTTGGTGGGACCATCGGGTCCTGCACGTGCCGCACCGGCCCGAGGACGGGGACTCGGCGCGACGTTTCGCCGTCTTCGCGACGTCCTCCGGTCCCGAGGGGTACGTCGTCTACGTCCAGCGCACCGGGGAGTGGACCGACGGCATCCCGGACGGGGAGATCCGCGTCGTCGAGCTCCTCGCCGCCACGCCCGCGGCGCACACCGCGCTGTGGAGGTTCGTCGCCAACATCGACCTCTTCCCCCGACTCCGCTACTGGAACCTGCCGGTCGACGATCCCCTCCCCTGGAAGGTGGCCGACCCCCGCCGGGTACGGCGCCGCCTCGGCGACGCCCTGTGGGTGCGCATCCTCGACGTTCCCGGCGCGCTCACGGCCCGGACCTACGGCGTCGCGGGTCGCCTCCGTCTCGGCGTCGAGGACCCCTTCCTGCCCGAGGTGACCGGCGTGTACGAGCTGGCGGTCGAGTCCGGCGGGGCCACATGCCGTCGCAGCCGGGAGCCGGCCGACGTCGAGCTCGGCGTCGACGTCCTCGGCGCGCTCCTCCTCGGTGGGGTTCCGGCGCGGCCGGCGGCCGCCGCCGGACGTCTACGCGGCGCTCCCGAGCACGTGACCCTCCTCGACCGGATGTTCCGGGGGGAGGTCGCGCCATGGTGTGCCGAGGTCTTCTGAGGCGTCGGAGGCATCAGAGGCGCGCCGCGGCCTCGAGGCGCAGGACGGCCGCCACCACCGCCGCGGCGGAGCGCCCCGAGGTGGTCACGACGGCCTCCTCGGGGAACCCCCTCCCGGTGGGAAGCGACCGCTCGTCGTCGCCGACCCAGATCACCCGGGTCACCCCGGCGTCGCGGAGTGCCTCCGTCCACGCCCCGAGGGTCTCTGCGCCCGCGTCGGCGAAGGCGCGCTCGCGGTCGTCGTCGGCCGCGACGGCGAGGAGCACCGCGCAGAAGCAGCCACGCGCCGCGGCGGCGAGGTGGGACCCGTCGGAGACGTCGCCGAGGGCGACCTTGATCCCCCGGCCCCGCCACGCCGCGGCGGCGGCACCGTCGGAGACGAAGACCCGGACCTCCGGGGTGCTGCCGAGGAGGGCCGTGACGAGGTCACGGCCGGCCGGGGTGTCGGCGCCGACGAGGATGACGGGCACGAGGCCAGCGTAGAGGAGGATTTCACACGACTTCCCGACCCGAATACAGTGGAGTGCTCACTTCCGGGCCGGGCAGCCGACCCGCCACGAGCTGCACGGTCGTGTGGTTCGCAGCGCATGGAGGCTCATGGTGGAAGAGCGGTACCCCCTGTACGGAGCTCCGGCGCCGCGCGACGCGTGCGGCGTGGGCTTCGTGGTGCGCCGCGACACCGCCGCCACCCATCGGCTCGTCAGGCTCGCCGTCTCCTGTCTCCACCGGCTCGACCATCGCGGTGCCCGCTCCATCGACGGGACCGGCGACGGGGCGGGGATGATGACGCGTCTGCCGTACCGGCTGTTGCGCCGTGAGCTCGCCGCCGCCGGCATCGAGCCGCCGCCGCGCCTCGCCATCGGCGCGGTGATGATGTTCGCGCCCCCGGAGTTCCTCCCCGAGTCCCGCCGTCTCGTCGAGGACGCCCTCGACGGGGAGGGCGTCGAGGTCCTCCTCTGGAGGCCCGTCCCGGTGGGGCCGATGGTCCTGGGCGAATCCGCCCGGGCCACCATGCCCCGGATCGAGCAGGCGATCCTCTCCGCGCCCGACGACGCCGTGGACCGCGACGACTTCGAGCGGCGCCTCTTCCTCGCCCGGAAGAACGCCGAGGCGGGTGCCGAGGAGGCCGGTCTCGAGGGCTTCTCGATCCCGTCGGCGTCGTGCCGGACGATCGTCTACAAGGGACTCTTCACCGCGTCGCACATCGAGGACTTCTACTGGGACCTCAAGGACCCCGCCTACGAGAGCGACTTCGCCATCTTCCACCAGCGGTACTCGACGAACACGTCGCCGGCGTGGGCGCTCGCCCAGCCCTTCCGCGTCCTCGCCCACAACGGCGAGATCAACACGGTACGGGCCAACCGGGCCTGGATGGAGGCGCGGAGCAACGACCTGCGCTCGGACCTGTGGGCGGCGCGCACCGAGGACCTCAAGCCACTCGTCCGTTCCGCCGGGTCGGACTCGGCGAGCCTGGACGAGGCGTTCGAGGTCCTCGTTCGCTCCGGCCGCTCGCTCGCGCACGTCAAGGAGATGCTCGTCCCCGCCGCCTGGGAGAACGTCGAGGATCTCGATCCGGACCTGCGGGCCTTCTACGAGTACCACGCGTTCCTCACCGAGCCGTGGGACGGTCCGGCGGCCATCGCCGCCTGCGACGGCCGGCATCTCCTCGCCGGTCTCGATCGCAACGGCCTCCGTCCGGCGCGCTGGGCGGTGACCCCCGAGTACGTCATCGTCGCCTCGGAGGCGGGCGTGGCGCCCGAGGAGGAGATCCGAGCGGAGAGCACCGGACAGCTCGGTCCCGGCGAGGTGATCCTCGTCGACCTGGGGACCGGGGCGCTGCGTTTCTCCGACGAGGTGAAGGCGTCCCTCGCCGGCCTCGCCCCGTACTCGGAGTGGATCCGCACGGGGACGAACTACGTCTCCGACCCCTTCGATCCTCACCAGGACGAGCGCTTCGACCCCGAGTCCTTCGCCCGCGTGTTCGGATACACCGAGGAGGAGCGCCGCCTCATCCTCGGTCCGATGGCCGAGGGTGACGAGCCGATCCTCTCCATGGGGCACGACACGGGACTGGCGGTCCTCTCCGAGGCTCCGCAGCGTCTCACCCGGTTCTTCCACCAGGCGTTCGCCCAGGTCACGAATCCGCCGATGGACCCCATCCGGGAGAACCTCGTCATGTCGCTGCGCACCTACGTGGGACGGCGCGGCTCCCTCCTCGAGGAGACGCCACAGCAGGCCCGCCTCATCGAGCTTCCCTCGCCGGTCCTCAGCGACACGGAGATCGAGAAGCTGTGCAGCTCGGAGGACCCCGCCTTCCGCTCCGCCTGGCTGGAGGCGGTGTTCCCCGCCGAGCGCGGCGTGGAGGGACTCGTCCGGGGTCTCGGCGAGCTGTGCGACCGGGCCGAGCGTGCCGTGGGCGACGGGGCCACGATCCTCGTCCTCTCCGACCGGGAGGTCGACGCGAACCGAGCGCCCATCCCCATGGTCCTCGCCGTGGGGGCCGTCCATCACCGGCTCATCGACGCCGGTCTTCGTCTCCACGCCTCCATCGTCGCGGTGTCGGCAGAGCCGCGCGACGCCCACGACTTCGCCTGCCTCGTGGCCTTCGGGGCCTCGGCGGTGAACCCGTACCTCGCCATCGAGCAGGTCCGGGCGATGGCCGCCGCAGGGCGAGTCCCCGCCGGTGTCGTCGAGGCCCAGGAGAACTACCGGCGGGCGCTCGAGAAGGGGCTGCTGAAGATCATGTCGAAGATGGGGATCTGCACGATCTCCGCGTACCGCGGCTCGGAGCTCTTCGAGGCGATCGGGCTCGACGAGGAGGTGTGCGCGCTCGCCTTCCGTCACGTGGAGCGACGGGTGGGCGGGGCGGGTTTCGCCCGGATCGCCCGGGACGTGCTCGAGCGTCATCGCCGGTTCGGCGAGGGCGAGGAGGAGGTGGGCGGGTACTACAAGCACCGACGGGGCGGCCTCCCCCACATCAACGCGCCGCGGGCGGTCCTCGCCCTCCAGAAGGCGGTACGCGGCGGGGACTGGGAGGCGTACGAGGAGTACGTCCGGCTCGTCCAGGAGGAGCGGCCCGCCATGGAGCTGCGCGACCTGCTCGAGATCGATCCGCTCGGTCCCGAGGTCCCCTTGGAACAGGTCGAGCCGGTGGAGCGGCTCATGCGCCGGTTCACCGCGGCGGCGATGTCGCTCGGCGCGCTCTCCCCGGAGGCACACGAGGCCATCGCCAAGGCGATGAACCACATCGGGGGGCGGTCGAACTCGGGTGAGGGCGGCGAGGACCCGGCCCGGTACGGCACCCCCCGGAACTCGGCCATCAAGCAGGTGGCCAGCGGTCGTTTCGGCGTCACGCCGGGGTACCTCGCCTCCGCCGAGGAGTTCCAGATCAAGATGGCGCAGGGGTCGAAGCCGGGGGAGGGAGGACAACTCCCCGGGCACAAGGTGACGTCCGAGATCGCCCGGCTCCGCCACACCGAGCCGGGCGTGACGCTCATCTCCCCACCGCCCCACCACGACATCTACAGCATCGAGGACCTGGCGCAGCTCATCCACGACCTGAAGACCTTCAAGCCGCTCGCCCGGGTCTCGGTGAAGCTCGTGTCGGGTCCCGGGGTGGGGACGATCGCCGTCGGGGTGGCCAAGGCGCTCGCCGACGTCGTGCTCATCTCCGGGTACGGGGGCGGAACGGGGGCGTCGCCGCTGGTGAGCATCAAGCACGCCGGGTCCCCCTGGGAGATCGGGCTGGCCGAGGCGCATCAGGCGCTGGTCGCCAACGGGCTGCGCAGCACCATCTCGGTGGAGAGCGACGGCGGGTTCCGTACCGGGCGGGACGTGGTCGTCGCCGCCCTCCTCGGCGCCGACCGGTTCGGGTTCGGGACACCCATCCTCCTGGCCCTGGGGTGCAAGATGGTCCGCCGGTGTCACGAGAACACCTGCCCGACCGGGATCGCGACCCAGCGCGAGGACCTGCGGGCCAAGTTCACCGGATCGGTCGACCACGTCATCAACCTCTTCCGGTTCCTCGCCGAGGACGTTCGCCGCTGGATGGCGAGGATGGGGGCACGGACGCTCGACGAGCTGGTGGGCCGCGCCGATCTGCTGCGGGCGCGAGATCCGCGCCAGCGAGTCGCCACCGACCTCGACCGGCTCCTCGTTCGCGCCGACATCGGGGCGGATCGGAGCTTCCGTCGGGTGGAACGGTCGCCGTTGGGGGAGCAGCTCGCCGTCGACGGCCGGGCCGCCTTCCGTGGCGAGCTCCCGCTCGAGCTCGCCTACCCGGTGGAGAACACCGACCGCTCCGTCGGAACCCGCCTCTCCGGGGAGATCGCCGAGATCCGCGGGGACGCAGGCCTCGCCGAGGAGTCGATCCGGGTCCGGCTCTCGGGAACGGCGGGCCAGAGCCTCGGCGCCTTCCTCGCCCGCGGGGTGCGGATCGAGCTCGAGGGCACCGCGAACGACTACGTGGGGAAGGGGATGGGCGGTGGGGTCATCGCGATCCGGCCCATCGCCGGTGAGGAGGGCCGGGTCCACGGGGCGGGGAACGCGTGTCTCTACGGGGCCACGGGGGGCCGACTGTTCGTGGCGGGGCGGGTCGGACAGCGTTTCGCGGTGCGCAACTCCGGGGCCACCGCCGTCGTGGAAGGCTCCGGGGACCACGGCTGCGAGTACATGACGGGCGGGGTCGTCGTCGTGCTGGGGTCGGTGGGCCGCAACACCGCGGCCGGCATGACGGGAGGGACGCTGTACGTCTGGGATCCGGAGCATCGGGCGAAGCGGGCCTTCGCGGCGACCGCGCCGCCGGTGGCCCGTCCCACCGAGGACGACGCGGCGCGGCTGCGGGACCTGCTCGAGGCGCACGTGCGATGGACGGGGAGCCGGCGGGCACGGGAGATCCTCACCCGCTGGGACCAGGAGCGGGAGCGCTTCTGGATCCTGCGCCCCCCTCTGGTTCGCCGTCGGGCGACCGGCTCGGTCGACGCGGTGGGCGTCTCCCGGGGGTGAGGTCTCGGCGTCCCGCGCCGAACGCGGGAACACCTCGGGATCGTTGAGCGTTACAATCATCACAGGCGAGCGGCCCGGACGGACCCGGTCTTCCCCCACTCCCACTCGTTCCCCGTCCGGGAGCCCGCCGAGCGAAGGACCCGGCCGGAGCCGGGTCCTTCGCTCGTCCGGGACGAGCGGCGGTAGCCTCGAGCGGACCGGATCAAGGGAACCCATGCCACCCATCGCGCTGGCGATCGTCCTCGCCGCCGCTCTCCTGCACGCCGCGTGGAACCTCGTGGTGAAGTCGAGTCGGGATCGGCTCGTCGCTGCCTGGTTGCAGATCACCTTCGGTGCGCTCGTGTTCCTGCCGGCGCTCCTGACCGGGGGCGGCGTGCCGTGGAGCCTGTGGGGCTTCGTGCTCGTCTCGAGCGTGGTGCACGTGTTCTACGGCGTCACCCTCGCCGCCGCGTACGAGGCGGGGGACCTGTCGGTGGTGTACCCGATCGCCCGCGGCAGCGCGCCCCTGCTCGTCACCGTGGGCGGGATCCTCCTCCTGGCCGACCGACCCGACCTCCTCGGAGGTCTGGCGGTGGTGGTGGTGACCGCGGGGATCCTCGTCATCGGTCTGCGGGGACGCCCCGGCCGGGGCCTCCCCTTCGCCCTGGCCACCGGTCTCACCATCGCGACGTACATGCTCGTCGACACCGCGGCGGTCCGGGCCGGGACCGAGAGCCTCCGTTACACGGTGGCGGTGTTCGTCGGAAACGCCCTCCTCTTCACCCCGGTGGTGCTCCTCCGGCGTTCCCCGGCACGCCTCGGGCGCATCCTCCGCGAGGAGGGGTGGCGTCACGCCCTGGGCGGCGCCGCGTCCCTCGTCGCCTACGCGCTCGTACTCCTCGCCGCCCGTAGCGCGCCCGTGGGACTCGTCGCCGCCCTCCGCGAGACCTCCGTGGTGTTCGGGGCGCTCGGAGGGTGGCTCCTCCTCGGCGAGCCGATGGGGCGGCGACGGCTCGAGGGGGCCCTCGTCATCGCGGCCGGTATCGTCCTCCTCGCGGTGGCGTGAGGACCTGGTCCGGTGCGTCACCGCGCCTGCCTACAATGCGACTATCGCCATAGTGCAAATACGGAGGGACCTCTCCATGGCCACCGTCGACATCGATCTCGGGAAGTACCAGCTCGGTTGGGCGGACGAGGAGGACTACGTCTTCAAGCCCAAGAAGGGTCTCGACGAGGAGATCATCCGCGAGATGTCCCGGATGAAGCACGAGCCGGCGTGGATGCTCGACTTCCGCCTCAAGGCGTACCGGCGTTTCCTGCGCAAGCCGCTCCCGTTGTGGGTGGCCGACGGAGCCCTCGAGGACATCGACTTCGACGACATCTACTACTACATCAAGCCCACCGAGGGCCAGGTGGCGGACTGGGACATGGTCCCGGAGGCCATCAAGACCACCTACGAGCGTCTCGGCATCCCCGAGGCGGAACGGAAGTACCTCGCCGGGGTCACCGCCCAGTACGAGAGCGAGGTCGTCTACCACCGCAACCGTGAGGACCTCGAGCGCCTCGGCGTCCTCTTCAGCGACATGGACACCGCGGTCCGGGAGCACCCCGACATCGTCCGGGAGTACTTCGGCACCGTGATCCCCCCCGGGGACAACAAGCTCGCCGCGCTGAACTCCGCGGTGTGGTCGGGGGGGTCGTTCATCTACGTGCCGCCCGGAGTCCATCTCGACCAGCCCCTCCAGGCGTACTTCCGGATCAACGCCGAGAACATGGGCCAGTTCGAGCGCACCCTCATCATCGTCGACGAGGGGGCGTACGTGCACTACGTGGAGGGATGCTCGGCGCCCATCTACTCGAGCGACTCCCTCCACGCCGCGGTGGTGGAGATCGTCGTCAAGGAGGGCGCCCGTTGCCGCTACTCGACGATCCAGAACTGGTCGACGAACGTGTACAACCTCGTGACGAAGCGGGCGGTCGCCTACCGGAACGCCACCATGGAGTGGATCGACGGCAACCTCGGGTCGAAGGTGACGGCCAAGTACCCGGCCGTCTGGCTCATGGGGGAGGGGGCCCACGGCGAGGTGCTGTCGATCGCCTTCGCCGGGGAGGGGCAACACCTCGACACCGGAGCGAAGATGGTCCACGCCGCCCCGAACACCACGTCCCTCATCACGTCGAAGTCCATCAGCAAGGGCGGGGGACGGTCGGCGTACCGCGGGCTCGTGCGGGTGGAGCCGGGGGCGGAGAACGCCCGTTCCTTCGTGCGCTGCGACGCCCTCATCCTCGACGAGGACTCGCGTTCCGACACGTACCCCTACATGGAGATCGAGGACGCCGACGTCCGGATCGGCCACGAGGCCACGGTGTCCAAGGTCGGGGACGACCAGCTCTTCTACCTCATGACCCGGGGACTGAGTGAGGAGCAGGCCACGGCGATGATCGTCGCCGGCTTCATCGAGCCCATCGTCAAGGAGCTCCCCATGGAGTACGCCGTCGAGCTGAACCGGCTCATCGAGCTCCAGATGGAAGGGGCCGTCGGGTAACGAGACCTCCCGGGTAACGTCCCTCCCCGAAGGAGGGGGACGTGATGCGACTCGGTGCGGTGGCGGTGGGGATCGCCCTCCTCGGCGCCGCCTGCGTCGCGGTGCCGACCACGACCGCCCTGTCCGCGCCGAGTGCGACCGCGCCGGCGGCCGGCGGCGACCGGGGAACGGCCGGCGCCCCCGCTGTGCCCGCCCCGCGAAGCGGGGACGGCGCCGCCGGCGCACCGCCGGCACCGACCTCCTCCCTCGCGCCGTCCACCACCGCCACATCGGTCGCGGCGTGTGCCGTCGAGGGGGGGATCCCGTGGGCCGACGGGCCGCGGGCCGGTACGGTCCTCCTCGAGGAGGGTGACGACCTCACGCCCCGCGTCGAGGCGGTCGTCTACCCGCACCCCGAGTATGCGGGGAATCCCTGGTCGCAGTGGGGACGGGGCATCGTCCTCGACGACGGGCGATTCCTCTCCGCCATCGGTGACCACCGCGGTGCCGACGGCAACGCCTTCGGCTACGTCTTCGATCCCGTCTCCGGCACGCTCCGGCAGATCTTCGACGTCCTCTCCCTCGTCGACCACCGACCGGGGGAGTGGGGGTACGGCAAGATCCACGCCCCCATGGTGCGAGGACCCTGCGGCGTGATCCTCACCACGACGTACTGGGGGACGCGACGTGGGCTCACCTACGGGGGGAGCTACCGGGGAGACCTCCTGCTCGCCGTGGACCCCCGGTTCGGGACCGTGGCGAGCCGGGGGGTGCTCGTGCCCGAGCACGGCGTTCCCTCCTTGGCCGCGACGCCCGACGGCACGCTCCTCTACGCCGAGGCGGCGGACCCCTTCGCGAAGGACGACGGTCGCTTCGTCGTCACCGCGCCTTCCTCGGGGGCGGTCGTGTTCGCCGACGACGACCCCGACCACACCGGGTACCGGGCCATCGCCGTCGCCGCGACGGGCCGGGCCTACTGGTCCCTCGGTGGAGGCCGGCTGGCCGTGTACGACCCGGCCACGGGTCTCCGCACCGAGCTGGCCGACCGGATGCCCGGGGAGTTCCTGCGCGCCGCCACCGCCCCCGACGCGCGAGGTGTCCTCTACGGGGTGACCCGGGACCCCGACATCTTCTTCGCGCTCGATCCGGGAGGCGACATCCGCGTCCTCGGGCCGGCCGCCGGCTACACGACCTCCCTCGCCCTGGACGTCGCGGCGGGGCGCGTCTACTCGGTGCCCGTCGCCCATGGCGAGGCGTGGCGGCGGGGTGCGCCGCTCGTCGCCCTCGACACCGCCACCGGTGACCAGGAGACCATCGTCCTCTTGGAGCCGGCGGTCGAGGCGAAGCTGGGGATGCGGCTCGGCGGCTCGTACGACGTCGTCTTCGATCCCGCGACGCGGCGGATCTTCGTGGGGATGAACGCCGCCCCGCTCGCCACGGAGGGGGGTTTCGGCGAGGTCGTGCTCCTGGTGGTGACCCTGCCGTGACCCGGCTCCTGGCCCTCGTCCTCCTCGCCGCAGGCTGTGCGTCGACCGTCTCACCGCCGGCGACCCCTCCGGCTACACCACCACCACCGCCGTCGACGACGGTCGCGCCGGCTCCGGCGGCGACGACCGCTTCCTCCCTCCCCACGCCGGCTCCCTCCTCGACGGGACCGACCCCGTGCTGGACGGCGTCGCCGGGAGTCGGTCCGGAGGGGATCGCCTTCGCCGACGTCACCGCGGAGACGGGACTCCTCGATCCCCTCCGGGGGATGTTCGCCCACGCGGCCGCCTTCGGTGACGTGGATGGAGACGGATGGGCCGATCTCGTCGTGGGGACCTTCGCCGACCGGCCCGTGGCCCGGTACCGTGTGCGTGGGGCGGAGGGACCGGCTCCGGACCGGCTCCTGCGGGGTGGTCCGGGCGGGTTCACCCCCGACCTCGCCTTCCCCACCGTCCGGGGAAGGACCTCGGCCGCGGCGTTCGCCGATCTCGATGGCGACGGCGACCCGGACCTCGTCCTCAGCCGGAACGTGAAGCCGGGGAAGCCGGGTGCGCACCGCACCGACGTGTACGAGAACCGGGGCGGCCGCTTCGTCCCGGTCCCGGAGCCCGGGATCGACCCCGAGCTCGGAGCCCGCTCGTTGGGGTTCCTCGACCTCGACGGGGACGGCCGGCTCGACCTCTTCGTGGCCGTGGACCGCTGGCGGGGGGGTCGGAGCCGGTTCTACCGGAACCTCGGTGGCCTCCGGTTCCGCGACGAGACCGTCGCGGTGGGCCTGCCCGACCACCTCGCCGGCCTCGGTGTGGCCACCTCCGACGTCGACGGGGACGGCGACGTCGATCTCTTCGTCGCCGGCGACGACCGCCTCTTCCTCGACGCCGGGGACCGGTTCGTCGAGGCGCTCCCGGGCCGGTTCGCCTGGGAACCGTACGGCAACGAGGACGATCCGGCCGGCGCCGCGTTCGGCGACGTCGACGGGGACGGGCGTCCCGACCTCGTCATCGGCCAGCACTTCAACAGCACGGTCGACTTCGGCGTGCCGGCGCCGGTGCGTCTGTTCCTCAACCGCTCGGACACGTCGGTCGCCTTCGTGGAGGCGACGGAGGCGGCCGGGCTCGTCCCGCTTCCGACGAAGGCGCCCCACGTGGAGATCGTCGACCTCGACAACGACGGGATCCCCGACATCCTCACCTCCGCCTCGGCCGAGGGCGGCACCCGTCCGGCCGTGTTCCGGGGCCTCGGCGTGCGCGACGGCATCCCTCGGTTCGCGGCTCCGGCCGGTCTCGGAGACGCGCAGTACTGGGTCACCGCGCCGGCTGCCGACGTCGACCACGACGGACGACTCGACGTGCTCCTCGTGGAGTTCTTCCCGCAGCTCCCCACCCGCCTGCTCCGCAACGTCGGTGCCTCGGGGCACTGGATCGAGGTGGGCGTCGACCCGCGGTGGGGATCCGGGGTCGGAGGAAGGGTCCTCGTCTTCGCCGCCGGCGGGCTGGGGGACCCGGCCGCCCTGCTCGGCTCCGCCGACCTGACGGTGAGCCGCGGCTACAGCGCCGGCGTCCTGCCGATCGCCCACCTCGGACTGGGGAGGACGACCCGGGTCGACGTCGAGGTGCGGCTCCCCGACGGCATGACGCTGCAGGCCGAGGGACTCGCCGCCGACGCCCGGTACTCGCTGCCGGACGGCTGCGGGAGGTAGCGGCGGCCAGGGAGGGCGTATCCTCTCCGGGCATGCGGATCGTCGTCGCCGAGTGCACCGTCGAGTACGAGGGGCGCCTCAGCGCCCGCCTCCCCCGGGCGACGCGGCTCGTCATGGTGAAGGCGGACGGGTGCGTCGCCGTCCATGCCGACGGCGGCGCCTACAAGCCGCTGAACTGGATGAACGCCCCGAACCACCTCCTCGAGGAGGAGGGTCGGTGGGTGGTGACGAACGGCCGGGGGGAGCGGCTCGTCATCGTCTTCCACGAGATCCACTTCGCAACGACCATCGCGCTAGGAGAGGATCCGGGGCTGCAGAAGGACGGTGTCGAGGCGGACCTGCAGCGCCTCCTCGCCGAGCGGCCCGAGATCCTGGGAGCGGGCACGACACTCATCCGGCGGGAGTACCCGACCCCGGTGGGACCGGTGGATCTGCTCTGCCGGGACGGCGCGGGGGTCACGCTCGCCGTCGAGGTGAAACGGCGCGGCGAGATCGACGGTGTGGAGCAGCTCGGCCGGTACCTCGAGTTCCTCGGCCGGGACGAGCGGCTCGCACCGGTGCGCGGGATGCTCGTGGCCGAGGTCGTCAAGCCCCAGGCCCGGGTCCTCGCCGAGGATCGGGGGATCGCCTGGTTGGAGGTCGATCACGAGGAGCTCGCCGGTCTCGACTCCCCCGTCCTGCGGCTGTTCTGAGCGGCGGGGCGACCGGATCTCAGAGGAGGGACTCGAGGTCGTACCGGCAACTCGGATGGCGGAGCTTCCCGAGGGCCCGCGTCTCGAGCTGCCGGACCCGCTCGCGGGTGACTCCCAGGGTGGCTCCCACGTCGGAGAGGGTGCGAGGAGCCTCGCCGTCGAGGCCGTAGCGGAGGACGATGACCGTCCGCTCTCGCTCGTCGAGCATCTGGAGCGCCCGTAGGAGACCCTCGCGTCGGGCCGCCTCGGCGACGATGAGGAAGGGATCGGGGGTGTGGACGTCCTCCACGAAGTCGCCCAACTCCGCCTCCCCGTCCTCGCCGACGGGGCGCTCGAGGGAGACGGTGTCCCCCGGGGCGGCGAGGGCGGCCTCGACCTTCTCGCGGTCGATGCCGCTCACCTCGGCGATCTCCTCGACGGTCGGTGGGTGATGGAGCCGCTTCTGGAGCGAGATCTCGGTCTCCTGCACGAGCCGGACGATGTCGACCATGTGCACCGGGAGGCGGATGGTTCGCCCCTGGTTGCCGAGGCCGCGGGTGATGGCCTGGCGGATCCACCACGTGGCGTAGGTGGAGAACTTGAAGCCCTTGCGCCAGTCGAACTTCTCCACGGCCCGGATGAGGCCGAGGTTCCCCTCCTGGACGAGGTCCAGCAGCTCCAACCCGCGACCCGTGTACCGCTTCGCGATCGAGATGACGAGGCGCAGGTTGGCCCGGATGAAGTGCGCCCGGGCCTCGTCGGCCTCGTGGACGAGGCGGAACAGGTCGGCCCGCTCGGCGGGAGTCAGCGTGGTGCCCTCGGCGTCGAGGCGGTGCCCGGCACGGCGCCCGGCCTCGATGGCCCGGGCGAGTCGAACCTCGTCCTCGGCGGTCAGGAGGTCGTGGTTCGCGACCGCCTCGAGGTAGGTGCCGACCGCATCGGCCACGCTGGTGTCGCGGGCTTGCTCCGCCATCCGCTCCCCTCCCTCGTACGTGCCCCCGAGTCGGGGGGAGAGCGTCTTGAACATATCATGAGAGCAGGGAGGTGGCAATCCGCTCCCCAACTAGCCTGCGGCCGCTGGACGTCCCCGGAGCGCTGTCTTGACCCGTACCATTCTCCGGCTCCTCCGGTCGTCGACGGCGCTGCTCCTCCTCGTCGTCGCCGCCTGTGCGGGGCCGCTCCCGACGGACCCCGGCGGGGCCGTCCGGGCACCCGAGCTCGGATCGCCCCACCTGCGGATCGTCGTGCTCGCCGGCGACGACCTCACCGCGCTGAATGGGAACGTCCTCGTCGACGGGCGCTCCCTCCCCCTCGACGCCCAGGGCTCGGTCACGGTGGCCTGGCCGGGCCGGCCCCTCGCCATCGACGTCACCGCGCCCGGATTCCGTCCCTCCTCCACCGTCCTCGAGGAGTATCCGTCGGCGGGTCGCATCGAGTTCCGCATGGACCCGGTCGTCCTCGCCGGTCGGGTGACGACGCCCCAGGGCATCGCCCTCCCCGGGGTCCACGTCGTCCTCAACGGCGTCGAGGCCACGAGCGACGACGAGGGGCGGTTCCACCTCGAGCGTGCCACCCCCGGCGAGCTCGAGCTCACCCGGCCCGCGTGGCGACCGGGACGTGTCCTCTGGGACGGCAACGGCGACGAGATCGCCACCACCATGGATCCCCTGCGGATCCGGGCGCTGCGGGCGGGCGCCGACGCGGTGGGAGACCCGAGCCGCTGGCAGGAGATCCTCTCCCTCGCCGACCTCACCGGGATCGACGGGCTCGTCATCGACCTCAAGGACGAGGAGGGCACGGTACCGTACGACACCGAGGTGACCCGGGCCCACGAGATCGGCGCGGTCGCGGTGCGGTACGACCTGGGGCAGGTCCTCGCCGATCTCGAGGCGCACGATCTGTACGGGATCGGGCGGATCGTCGTGTTCCAGGATCCGCTCCTCGCCTCGGCGGAGCCGGACCATGCCGTCATGGACGAGGCCACGGGGGCCCTCTGGGAGACGAAGGCCGGGAAGCGGTGGCTCGACCCCAGCGACCCGGCCTCCTTCGAGTACGCCATCTCCCTGGCCGAGGAGGCGTGCCGTCGGGGTTTCGACGAGATCCAGTTCGACTACGTCGCCTTCCCGTTCGGCGGGTCCGTCAAGACCGCGACCTTCGACGGCGCGTACACCGAGGAGGTCCGGGTCGCCTCGATCGATGCGTTCCTCGAGCGGGCGTACTCGGTCCTCGACCCCATGGGTTGCGCCGTGGGCGCCAACGTCCTGGCGATCACGCTCGAGAGCGGGACGGACGAGGGGATCGGGCAGCGGCCGGGGGCCATGTCCCGCATCATCGACGTCCTCAGCCCCATGGTGTACTCGACGAACTACCGTCCCGGCTGGAAGGGCTTCGCCGATCCCGACGCCAACGCGGTGGCGATCGTGGGCCAGGCGCTCGATGCGGGCGTTCGCAAGCTCGAGGGGTTCGGCTACTACCGGCCGTGGCTGCAGACCTGGAAGATCGGCACGGAGGGGGTCCGGGGCGTGACCGCGGCGGCCGAGGCGCGGGACATGGGGTGGATGCTGTGGAGCACGACGAGCAGCTACGACGCGGCGACCCTCCCGACGCGGTGAGCGGCCCACTCGAACGCCTCGCCGCCGACATCGTCGCCTGCCGGCGCTGCCCCCGTCTCGTCGCGTGGCGCGAGAAGGTGGCCCGCGACCGGCGCGCCGCCTATCGCGACGAGGAGTACTGGGGTCGACCGGTTCCCGGGTTCGGGGATCCGGAGGCGCGGCTCCTCGTGGTGGGCCTCGCCCCGGCGGCCCACGGCGCGAACCGGACGGGGAGGATGTTCACCGGGGACCGCTCGGGAGAGTGGCTGTTCCGAGCCCTCCACCGCGCCGGTTTCGCCGACCGGCCCGTCTCGGTCGGCCGCGGCGACGGCCTCCGGCTCGCCGGGGCCTGGGTCACCGCTCCCGTCCGCTGCGCGCCGCCCGGAAACCGACCCACGCCCGGCGAGCGCGACGCCTGCCGCGCGTGGTTCGACGCCGAGCTGGCGCTCCTGCCCCGGATCGGGGTGGTGGTCGCGCTGGGCGCGTTCGCGTACGGCGCGGTGTGGTCCTGGGCGGGCCGGCGCGGTGTGCGCCTGCCGCGACCGCGGCCCCGTTTCGGCCACGGCGTCGAGGTGGCGCTCGGGGAGGGACCGATGCTCCTGCTCAGCTACCACCCCAGCCAGCAGAACACCTTCACGGGACGGCTGAGCGAGGCGATGTTCGACGCCGTCTTCGACCGTGCCCGGGCGCTCGTCGACGCCAGGTGACCCCCTCGCGGAGGGGTCGTGACCGCCCCGTCCCCGGTCGCACCCCCGCCTTCGGGTAGGTCCTGTCGCCTCGGTAAGCTCCGCCGCGACCAGGAAGGACGGACGTGCCGGGACTCGACCGAAGCGGCGTGGAGACGCGCCTTCACGGCGACGCACCGTGGCGCCGGGAGCGGCGCTCCCGGGCGTTCGCCCGCTTCGAGGAGCTCCCGATGCCGTCACCGAAGGAGGAGGTCTGGCGGTACGTCGATCTCGACCTCGATCTCGGCGAGTTCGTCCTCCCCGACGGTCCCGGATCCCCGGCGGGGGAGGAGCTGGGAACGGCGATCGGTCCGACCCTCCGGGCCGCGATCGTGGACGGCACGCCCCGAGACGAGATCGAGGAGCGGGACGGGTGGACGGTCCAGCCCCTGGACGATCCCGAGGCCGCGGAGCAGGTGCGCGCGGTGTTGGACGTCGCCGGGATCCCGGTCGATCTCGACCGGTTCGCCGCCGCTCACGAGGCCTTCGGCGGGGAGGGCGTCCTGGTGCACGGGGCCGCGGGGAAGGCACTCGAGGGGCCGGTGCACGTCGACGTCGAGGCGACGGGCGACGGCCTCGCCATCTTCCCCCGGGTGCTCGTCGACGCCGCTCCCGGAGCTGAGGGATCGGTCGTCGTCACCTATCACTCCCGACCGACCGACACCGTCCTCGTGGTTCCCCAGCTCGTCGCCCGTGTCGGCGCGGACGCCCGGCTCGCGCTCACCGTCGTCCAGGGATGGGGCGGGGCGACGTGGTCCCTGGGGCAGGCCCGGATCCTGCTCGAGCGGGACGCCTCCCTCGCCTTCGGCGAGGTGGGGCTCGGTGGCCGTCTCTCCCGGTGGCACCTCGGCATCGACCTGGAGGGCGCCGGGTCCGAGGCCCGGATCGTGGGAGCGTACTTCGGGGACGGCCATCAGACACTCGACTACCGGTACTTCATCCGTCACGTCGGGCCCCGGACCCGCTCGGACATGTTCCTCAAGGGCGCGGTCGAGGACGAGGCCGACTCGGTGTTCACCGGGATGATCCGGATCGAGGCCGACGCCCAGAAGACCGAGGCGTTCCAGACGAACCGGAACCTCATCCTCGCCGACGGTGCCTCGGCCCAATCCGTTCCCAACCTCGAGATCCTCGCCAACGACGTTCGTTGCGGTCACGGCTCCACCGTGGGGCCCCTCGACGAGGACCAGCGGTACTACCTCATGAGCCGGGGTCTGCCCCGCGAGCGCGCCGACCGCCTCCAGGTGCGAGGCTTCTTCGAGGAGGCGCTCGCCAGGCTGCCGGTCCCCGGCCTCGTGCCGCCGCTGCGGGAGCGGATCAACGCCAAGTACGTCGCCGCGCAGGAAGCGGGGAGGGTGTGATGGAGGTTCGGGTCGGCCCCTTGGGCGATCTCCCCGAGGGACGCGGCGTCCGCGTCGAGGTGTCCGGCCACCGGGTGGCGGTGTTCCGCATCGGCGACGACGTGTACGCGCTCGGGGACCGCTGCAGCCACGCCGAGGCATCCCTCGCCGAGGGGGAGGTCTTCGACGGCGAGGTGGAGTGTCCCCGTCACGGCTCCGAGTTCGATCTGCGCACGGGGGTGCCTCACTCGCTGCCGGCGACCCGGCCGGTTCCCGTGTACGTCGCCGAGGTGCGGGACGGCGACGTCTACCTCGTCCTCACCGAGGAGGGGGACGCGTGACCCCGGCCCTCGCCACCGAGGGGCTCACCGCCCGTCTCGGGGATCTCGAGATCCTCCACGGCGTGGATCTCGTCGTTCCCTTCGGCGAGGTCCACGCGCTCATGGGTCCCAACGGGTCGGGGAAGTCGACGCTGTGTCACGTGCTCACCGGCAAGGAGGAGTACGTGGCCTCGGGCAGCGCCCGCGTCGCCGGTGAGCCGCTCCTCGGCCTCCCGGTGGACGAGCGGGCGCGACTCGGCCTGTTCCAGGCGTTCCAGTACCCGATCGAGATCCCCGGGGTCACCCTCACCGACCTGCTCGAGGAGATGGCGCAGGTGGCGATCGACGAGCCGGCGTTCCGCGCCCGGGTCGCCGACGCCGTCGCCCGTCTGCGCATGGAACCGTTCCTCACCCGACCCGTGAACGTGGGCCTGTCGGGCGGCGAGAAGAAGCGCTCGGAGATGTTCCAGCTCGCGGTGACGGATCCCAGGGCCGCCGTGCTCGACGAGATCGACTCCGGCCTCGACGTCGACGCGGTGCGCGAGGTGGCGGAGATGGTGGAACGGTTGCGAAGCCCACGTCTCGGCATCCTCGTGATCACCCACTACAGCCGGATCCTGCGGCACATGCGGCCGGATCGCGTCCACGTCATGGTGGCCGGGCGGATCGTGGCGTCGGGTGGACCGGAGCTGGCGGAACGGCTCGAGACCGAGGGGTACGAGAGCTTCCGTTGAGACCGGGGGTCACGCCCGATCCGCCACCGGCTCCGCCGGGACGTGCCGGGCACGCCGGTCCGTCGGGCCCATGGGTCGCCCGACCCTACCGGCCCCTCGGACCGCGTCGCTAACCTCGACGCGGAAGCATCCCAGATCCCCCGAGGAGCGTGTCATGCGCATCGAACGAGATTCCATGGGTGAGGTCCAGGTCCCCGACGGCGCCTACTACGGGGCCTCGACCCAGCGGGCCGTCGAGAACTTCCCGATCTCCGGTCTGCGTTTCGGACGTCGGTTCATCTGGGCCCTCGGCCTCGTCAAGGCCGCCGCGGCCCAGGCGAACGAGGAGCTCGGCCATCTCGACGCCGAGAAGGCCGGGGCGATCGTTCGTGCCGCCGAGGAGGTCATGGAGGGACGGCTCGACGATCAGTTCGTACTGGACGTCTTCCAGACCGGGTCGGGCACCTCGACGAACATGAACGCCAACGAGGTCATCGCCAACCGGGCGACGGAGATCCTCGGCGGCGAGCTGGGGAGCAAGCTCGTCCACCCCAACGACCACGTCAACGCCGGACAGTCCTCCAACGACGTCATCCCGACCGCCATCCACGTCGCCGCGGTGGCCGCCATGGAGGAGGATCTCCTCCCCGCCCTGCGGCGTCTCGCCGAGAGTCTCGAGGCGAAGGCCGTCGAGTTCGACGGGGTGCTCAAGTCGGGGCGGACCCACCTCCAGGACGCCACGCCGATCCGGCTGGGTCAGGAGTTCTCCGGGTACGCAGCCCAGGTGTGCAACGGCGTGGCGCGGATCGAGAAGGTGCTTCCCGAGCTCCGCGAGCTCGCGCTCGGGGGGACCGCCGTGGGCACGGGGCTCAACGCGCCGGCGGGCTTCGCCGCCCGGGCGATCGCCATCATGGCCGAGCGCACCGGATACGCCTTCGTCGAGGCGCGGAACCACTTCGAGGCTCAGGCCGCCAAGGACGCGGCGGTGAGCGCCTCGGGGGCGCTGAAGACCGTCGCCGTCTCCCTCTTCAAGATCGTCAACGACCTGCGCTGGCTCTCGTCGGGCCCCCGCAACGGCATCGGCGAGATCGTCCTCCCCTCCCTGCAACCCGGCTCGTCGATCATGCCGGGGAAGATCAACCCGGTCATCCCGGAGGCGGTCATGCAGATCGCGGCGCAGGTCGCCGGCAATGACGTCACCATCGCCTGGTGCGGCGCCAACGGCAACTTCGAGCTCAACGTCATGATGCCCGTGCTCGCCCACGACCTCATGGAGTCGATCGAGTTGCTCGCCGCCGGCGCCCGTGTGCTCGAGGAGAAGACCATTCGGGGCATCGTGGCGAACGAGGAGCGGGCGGCGTGGCTCCTCGACCAGAACGCCATCGTCGCCACGGCGCTCGTGCCGCACATCGGCTACGACAAGGTGGCGGAGATCACGAAGAAGGCGTTCGCCGAGAATCGCGGCGTCCGTGACGTGGCGCTCGAGATGGCGGTGCTCCCTCCCGACGAGCTCGACAAGGCGCTCGACGTGCGGCCCATGACCGAGGGGGGAGTCGTCGCCTGATCCCGGTATCGGGCAGCGAGGAGGGAGGATGACGGAACCGGTCCGACGTCGTGACCTCTGTGAGGGCATCCTCTTCACCGACCAGTACCAGCTCACGATGGCCCAGCTCTACTGGAAGCAGGGCATCGCGGCGCGGCCCGCCCGCTTCGACTACTTCTTCCGGCACTACCCCGACTACGGGGAGCACCAGGCGGGGTACTGCGTGGCGGCCGGTCTCGGCTGGCTCCTCGACTGGATGCAGCGGGTACGGTTCCGGACCGAGGACCTCGACGAGCTGCGGAGTCAGCGAACGCCGTCGGGGAGCCCCCGATTCGACGGGAGGTTCCTCGACTGGCTGGCCGAGCACGGCCATTTCGGGGAGATCCTCGTGCGCGCCGTCCCGGAGGGCCGCATCGTCCACGCCCACGCCCCGATCGTGATGGTGGAGGGGCCGTTGGCGATGGCCCAGATCCTCGAGACCTCGCTGCTGAACCACCTCAACTACGCCACGCTCGTCGCCACGAAGGCCTCCCGGATCGACGAGGCCGGACGGGGTCGACCGGTCCTCGAGTTCGGCCTCCGCCGCGGCCCCGACACCGGCGCCAACGCCGGGGCGCGGGCGGCGCTGGTGGGAGGAGCCGCCTTCACCAGCGTCGTAGGGCTCTCCCACGCGCTGGGGATCGACCCGAAGGGGACCCATGCCCACTCGATGGTGCAGGCGTTCATGGCGATGGGCGAGGGGGAGCTCGGTGCCTTTCGCGCCTACGCCGCCGCCTACCCCGAGGAGTGCGTGCTCCTCGTCGACACCGTCGACACACTCGAGAGCGGGGTCCCCCACGCCATCACCGTCTTCCGCGAGCTGCGCGCGCGGGGGTACGAGCCGGTGGGGATCCGACTCGACTCGGGAGACCTGGCGTACCTCGCCATTCGGGCGGCCGCGATGCTCGACGAGGCCGGGTTCGGAGACGTCGCCATCGTCCTCTCCAGCGAGCTCGACGAGCTCGCCCTGTGGCAGATCCTCTCCCAGATCGACGAGGAGGCTCCCCGTTACGGGGTGGATCCCGCCGCCCTCGTACGGCGTCTCGTCTACGGGGTGGGGACCCGACTGATCACCTCCCACGGCCACTCCGCCCTCGACGGCGTGTACAAGCTCGTCGCCCTCGGGGACGGCGACGGTGGCTGGCTCCCGGCCATCAAGATCTCCGACTCGCCGGAGAAGATGCCGATCCCGGGACGGAAACGGGTCTGGCGCATCTACGACACCCGTGGCCTCGCCACCGCCGACGTGGTCGCCACCTACGAGGAGGAAGCCGATCCCACGGGACCGATCGTGCTCCATCACCCGCACCGGGCCGGGGTCACGCGGGTCCTCGAGGCGGGGGAGATCGGCGGGATCGAGGAGCTCCACGACGTCGTCTTCCACCGGGGGGCCCCGGTCGGGGAGCCCGAGCCCCTCGAGGTGCTGCGCGCCCGGCGGCGTGCCGACCTGGAGCGACTCGACCCCGGCGTCCGCCGGCTCGTCAACCCGCATCGGTACCACGTCTCGATCACGGACCGGATGCGGGCCCTCCAGGAGGAGCTCGTCGCCCGGGCCCGCGCCGAGGAGCCCGGAGGCGGCTGACCGGCGGCGCCGGCCCGTCCCTACTCGATCGTGACGCCGGCCCCGCACAGGACGGCGACCGCACGCGCCCCGTCTCCGGGCCGGAGGTTCACCGCCCGGACACCGTCGGCGAGGAGCGTGGTCCGGAAGCCGAGTCGGGCGGCGTCCAGGGCGGTGTCCTTGACGCAGTAGTCGGTGGCGAGGCCGAGGACGACGACGTCGGTGACGTCCCGTCCCCGCAGGGCGTCCCCGAGCCCGGTGGGCCGCTCCTCGCCGCTCCTCGGATCACGCACCGTGAACCCGGAGTATCCGTCCTCGCCCCCGGTTCCCTTCCGGACGCGAACCGCGTCCGCGACGACGAGGAGGTCGGGGTGGAGCTCCGCGCCCCAGGTGTCACCGACGCAGTGCACCGGCCAGATCCCCCCGTCCTTGGCGAAGTGCGGGGTCGAGGGCGGATGCCAGTCCTGGGTGTAGGCGACCACTGCGCCGGCGTCGCGGGCGGCGGCGATCTGCTCGTTCACGAAGGGGAGGATGTCGGCGCCGCCGGCCACGGCGAGCGCCCCGGCCGGGTCGGCGAAGTCGTTCTGCACGTCGACGACGACGAGGGCCGTGTGCGCGTCGTACCGCACCATGGTCTCAGCGTACCTCGTCGCGGGACGTCGGTCAGGCGCTCGTCCGGGCTTTCTCGAGCGCCTCGGCGAGGGTCACCCACGGGAGGTCGGCGCACTTGATGCGCACCGGGAAGCGGCGGACGCCCTGGAGCGCCTCGAGGTCGCCGAGCACGGCGCCGGGGCGCTCCGGGTCGACGGGGTTCTCACCCTCGTCGATGCTCATCATGAGGCGGAAGCGACGGGTCAGCTCCTCGACCTCCTCGATGCTCTTGCCGAGGACCGCCTCGGCCATCATCGAGCCCGAGGCCTGCGAGATGGAGCATCCTTGACCCTGGATGGCCACGGCGGTGACCACCCCGTCCTCGACCGCGAGGTCGAGGGAGAACTCGTCCCCGCAGGAAGGGTTCTGACCCTCGGCGTGGACGTGGGGACCGCCGAGCGCGCCGCGGTGACGGGGGTTGCGATAGTGGTCGAGGATGACCTCGCGGTACAGCTCGTCGAGGGACGTCACGGTCGCCTCCCGGGTCGTGGCTGTGGGGAACCACCGACGTCGCGTCGCATCACGTCAACCCGAAGACCCGGCGCGCCTCCATGAGAGCGTCGACGAGCCGGTCCACGTCGGCGGAGGTGTTGTACAGGTAGAAGGAGGCCCGGGCCGTGGCCGGGACCTCGAGGCGGCGCATGAGCGGCTTGGCACAGTGGTGACCGGCCCGCACCGCCACCCCGTACTCGTCGAGGATCGTGGCGATGTCGTGGGCGTGGATGTCGGCGAGCTGGAAGCTCACCGCCCCCCCGCGACGGTTCACGTCGGTGGGGCCGTACACGGTGAGGTCAGGGATGGTGGCGAGACGCTCGAGGGCGTACGCGGTGAGGCGCCGCTCGTGCTCACGGATGGCCGTCATGCCCACCTTCTCGAGGTACTCGACGGCCGCGCCGAAGCCGATCGCCTCGGCGATGGGCGGGGTGCCCGCCTCGAACTTGTGGGGCACCGGCGCCCAACGCGACTCGTGGAGCCGGACGTCGGCGATCATCTCCCCGCCGCCCTCGGTGGGCTCCATCTCCTCGAGGCGCTCCCGCCGGCCCCACAGCGCGCCGATCCCGGTCGGCCCCAGCATCTTGTGCGCCGAGAAGGCGAGGAAGTCGGCCCCCATGGCCTGGACGTCGGTGGGCACGTGGGGCACGAGCTGGGCGCCGTCGACGACGACGAGCGCCCCCACCGCGTGACCCGCGGCGACGAGATCGGCCACGGGCCCGAACGCGCCGGTGACGTTCGACATGCCCGAGACGCCGACGATCTTGACCCGCTCGTCGAGCAGGGTGCCGAGCTCGGAGAGGTCGACCTCGTACTCGTCGTCGAGGTCGAGGTAGACGAGCTCGGCGCCGGTGTACCGGGCGACGAGCTGCCAGGGGACGATGTTCGCGTGGTGCTCCATCACGGTGAGGAGGATGCGGTCCCCTTCGCCGAGGTGGTTCAGGCCCCATCCGTAGGCGATGAAGTTGAGGGCGGTGGTGGTGCCCCGGGTGAAGACGAGCTCCTCCGGGGCGGCGGCGTTGACGAAGGAGGCGACGCGACATCGAGCGGCTTCGTAGGCGTCGGTCGCCTCCGCGGCGAGGCGGTACGCGCCCCGATGCACGTTGGCGTTGCGGCGGCGGTAGTAGTCGTCGAGGGCCTCGATGACGGCGAGGGGCTTCTGGGTCGTCGCCGCGGAGTCCAGGTAGACGAGAGGATGACCGTTCATCTCCCGGCCGAGGAGCGGGAAGTCGGAGCGCAGGTCCGACAGGTCGGTCATCGCGTCGCGACCCCGGTCCGGTAGGCCTCGTATCCGCTCTGCTCGACGGCCTCGGCGAGCTCGGGTCCACCGGTCTCGACGATGTGCCCGTCGACGAAGACGTGGACGACGTGCGGCGTGATGTAGTCGAGCATCCGCTGATAGTGCGTGATGAGGAGGAACCCGCGCTCGGGGGTCGCCAGCCGCTCGACCCCGGCGGCGACGGTCCGGAGCGCGTCGATGTCGAGACCCGAGTCGGTCTCGTCGAGGATGGCCAGGTCCGGTTCGAGGACGGCCATCTGGAGGATCTCGTTGCGCTTGCGCTCCCCTCCCGAGAAGCCCTCGTTGAGGTAGCGGTCGGCGAAGGAGGGATCCATCTCCAGCTCGCGCATGGCGTCCATGATCTTGAGGCGGAGCTCGAGCACGGTGTACTCGGTCCCGGTGCGGTTGGTGAGGGCGGTGCGGAGGAAGTTCACCATGGAGACCCCGGGGATCTCCTCCGGGTACTGGAAGCCGAGGAACATCCCGGCCCGCCCCCGGGCGTCCGCGGACCAGTTCGTGACGTCCTCGCCCCGGTAGAGGACCCTCCCCGAGGTGACCTCGTACGCCGGGTGACCGAAGAGGACGTTGGCGAGCGTCGACTTGCCCGATCCGTTGGGCCCCATGACGGCGTGGACCTCGCCGGTGTTCACGACGAGGTCCACGCCCTTGAGGATCTCCGTACCGTCGACCGACGCGTGGAGGTCCTCGATGACGAGCAGCGGCGGACGGGTCATGGCCACGAGGTTAGCCAGCGGCGTGCCGCTAGCCGGTGGTCGGGACCGCTCCGGCGCCGAGGGCGTCGAAGAGGAACGACAGCTCCCCGGTGTCGATCTCCTCGAGGGGGCGGTACACCTGCAGATAGACGCGGCCCACCCCCGCGGCACCCCACCCGGCCACGATCGCCGCGGCCCGCTCGGGCGTCCCGCGCGGGACGTCGCGCGCGGCGAGCATCGCCGCGTACTCCTCGGGATCGAGGCGCCGTGCCGCGGCGCGCTCGGCGACGAGCGCCGCGTACTCCCGCTCGGTCGGGGCGACGACCGCGGAGGTCACGAAGCTCACGAGGATGGCCTCGGGGTCGCGTCCGGCCTCCACCGCGGCGGCGCGCATGACGGCGAGGCGCCGGCGCAGCGTGTCGCGGTCGCAGACGAACATGTCGTACTCGTCGGCGAACCGACCGGCGAACGTGGGGGTCTTCCGCATCCCGCTGCCGCCCACGATGATCGGCAGTCGACCGGCGGGACGGGGTAGCACGTCCCCGGGCTGGAGCGTGTAGTGACGGCCTCGATACCCCGAGTCGCCCGCGAAGGCGGCGCGGAGGTAGGCGAGGGTCTCGTAGAGGCGGCTGAATCGCTCGCGCAGGCCCGGCAGCTCGATCCCGAACGCCTCGTGCTCCTGGGCCATCCAACCGGTGCCCACGCCCAGCGAGAAGCGTCCTGCGGACATCTCGGCGAGGGTCGCCGCCGTCTTCGCCAGCACGGCGGGATGCCGGAAGGTCGCCGGGGTCACGAGGACGGCGAGACGAATCCGTCGGGTCTCGCGGGCCAGCCCGGCGAGGCTTGTCAGCGCATCGGTGACCGGTGCCGAACGGTCGCCGTCGCGGTAGTGGTCGGAGCGGGCGAAGACGGTGAGGCCCCGCCTTTCCGCCCAGCGCGCCAGGTCGAGGAGGCGTGCGTACGACCCGCCGGCCTGGGGTTCCACCATGAGGCCGAACTCCAGGCGCGCCGTGTCCGTGCTCACCATCCTCGGGCCTTCCAGTCGTCGAGGTGCGGACGCTCGGCGCCGATCGTCGTGTCGAGTCCGTGTCCGGGGAGGACCAGGGTGTCGTCGGGCAGGGTGAAGAGCCGTTTCTCGAGACTGTGCACGATGCGGTCGAAGGCGTCGGGGTCGCGGGTCGCCCCAGGCCCGCCCGGGAAGAGCGTGTCGCCGGTGAGCACGAGGCCGGGCAGGGCCAGGCAGACGGAGCCGGGGGTGTGACCGGGGGTGGAGAGGACGGCCACGCGCAGGGCGCCGACCTGCAGGACACCCTCCTCGAGCGGCAGGTCGGGCTCGCGGCCGGCGAGCTCCGCGTCGGCGGGGTGGAGACGGAAGGGGACGCCGGTCGCCGCAACGATCGCGGGAACGGCCTGGACGTGGTCCCAGTGTCCGTGGGTGGTGACGATCGCCTCGAGCGTGACGTCGTCGGCGGCGGCGAGGAGCCGCTCCGGCTCGGCGGCGGCGTCGACGAGGACGGCGTGGCCGGTGGCGTTGCAGACGACGAGGTAGGCGTTGTTCTCGAGGGGGCCCACCGGGAGCTTGCGCACCGTGACCGCCGTGTCGCGGTAGTGGGGCGGGGGGGCGGCGGAGACGGGGATCATCGCCGGGAGCCTACCCGAGGCGGAGGGGGGTGTCGGCGATGCCAGAATGGGCCGTGGCAGCGGAAGAGGGGATGGATGGATTTCGCCTTCACACCGGAACAGGAGATGCTCCGCGACGCGGTGCGGGGCTATCTGGACGAGAAGATGCCGTTGCGGCGGGTCCGGGAGCTCATGGAGACCGAGGAAGGGTTCGACCGCGGCGTCTGGTCGGAGATGGCGGGCATGGGATGGCAGGCCATGGCCATACCCGAGGCGTACGGTGGCGCGGGGTTCTCCTTCTTCGAGCTCGGGATCCTCATGGAGGAGATGGGCCGGAGCCTGACGCCCGGACCCTTCCTCTCCTCCGTCGTCCTCGGGGGGGAGGCCGTCCTCCTCGCCGGATCCGAGGAGCAGAAGCAGGCCGTGCTCCCCGGGATCGCCTCGGGCGAGCGCCTGGCGACGCTCGCGCTCGTGGAGGCGTCGGGGAGTTGGGAGCCGGACCGGGTGGAGACGACGGCGCGGCGGGACGGAGACGCGATCGTCATCGACGGCGAGAAGCGCCACGTCCTCGACGGACACGTCGCCGACACCCTCGTCGTGGTCGCCCGCGGCGAGGAGGGTCCGGAGCTCTACCTCGTCGAGCGGACGAGCCCCGGGGTGACCGCGGAGCGCATCGAGACGATGGACATGACGCGGAAGCAGGCCACGGTGCGCCTCGAGGGGGTGCGCGTGGGGGAGGACGCCCGTCTCGGGGCGCCCGGCTCGGCGGGCCCGCTGCTCGCCCGGCTCTTCGACCGGGCCGCCGTGGCGCTCGCCTTCGAGCAGGTCGGCGGCGCGCAGCGCTGCATGGAGATGTCGGTGGAGTACGCGCAACAGCGGTACCAGTTCGGCCGTCCCATCGGCTCCTTCCAGGCGATCAAGCACAAGTGCGCCGACATGCTCGTCGCGGTCGAATCGGCGCGGTCGGCCGCCTACTACGCCGGCTGGGCCGCCTCCGCCGACGAGGACGAGCTGCGCATCGTCGCGCCGCTGGCGAAGTCCACGTGCTCGGACGCCTACTTCTCCGTCGCCGCGGAGACGATCCAGGTCCATGGGGGCATCGGCTTCACCTGGGAGCACGACGCGCACCTGTACTTCAAGCGGGCGAAGACCGACGAGCTGCTCTTCGGCGACCCGGTGCGCTGGCGGGGGATCCTCGCCGACCGTCTCGAACTCTGACTCGGCGCCTCAGGTGAGGAGCATCCGCAGCGCCGCGGCCACGGCCACGACCACGAGGAACCAGCGGATCCAGGCGGCACCCTTGGTGAGGGCGAGGTGGCTGGCGACGAGGGCGCCGGTGGAGTTCCCCGCGGCGAGGACGAGACCCGCGGCGAGATCCACCTGGGAGGCGCGGGCGAACAGGAGCAGGGCCAGCGGCGTGTAGCAGAGGATGAGGACGACCTTGGCCGCGTTGCCGCGCACGAGGTCGAGGCCGCCGCCGAGGACGAGACCGGCGAGGAGCAGGAAACCGACCCCGGCCTGGACGAAACCGCCGTAGAAGCCGATCCCGAAGAACGCCGCGGTCCGCCACGGTCCGCGGAGGCGCTCCTCGCGTCCTGCCAGCCACGCCGCCGGGCGGACGAGCACCGAGATCGCGATGAACACGAGGACGACGGCGAAGACCCGCTTCATCGCGCCCGGGGAGAGGAGCGTCGCCACCCAGGCGCCCGCGAGGGCGCCGACGACGGTGGGGAGCACCACGGGGAGGATCCGGCGCCACTCGATGGCCCCACCCCGGCCGTAACGGGCCGTCGCGGTCGCGTTGGCGAAGAGGATCGCGATCCGGTTCGTTCCGTTCGCCGTGCTCGCGCCGAGCATGTCGGTGAGGATGGGGAGCGTGATCGCGGAGCCGCCTCCGGCGACCGCGTTGACGAAACCGGCGGCGAGGCCGGCGACGAGGAGGAGCAACCCGGAGGCGAGCGACGGCATGGCGGGCCACGCTAGCCGCTCGTCAGGGGGCGAGAATCCGCGTCAGGCGACCGTGACGCGCGGGTCAGCTCTGCTGCAGGGAGCTCATGATGGCGGTGAGCTGATCCGGTGTCGTCTCCCCCGAGGTCCGGACCGCGACCGTGCCGTCGGCGTTCACGAAGACCCAGTAAGGGAAGCCCCCGGCGCCGTAGGCGATGAGCACGGAGTTCTTGGCGTCGTCGCGGATCACCGGAGCGGTCCACCCCTCGCGGCGCAGCCACTCGGAGGGTGGGTAGTTGGGGCGGCTCGAGTCGATGGACGTCGCCACCGAGTAGATGTCGACACCGGGCACGCCGCCGGTCTCGTTCAGCCACGCCTGCACGGTGGGGACCTCCCGCTGGCAGTGGGGGCACCAGTGGGCGAGGAAGACGATCGCCTTGGCGTGGCCGTCGTCGGTGATCCTCACCTCGTGCCCGGCGAAGTCGGTGCCGACGACCTCCGGAGCCGGCATCCCGGCGGCGGAGGTGTCGATGGGGACGTTCGGCGGCATGAGGGGGAGCTGGCCGGTCACGGTGGGGGTGCCGTACTCCGCGCCGCCGGAGGAGCCGCCCGAGAAGACGACGGCGGCGACGAGGAGGACGGCGATCACCCCGAAGACGATGGCGACGACGGGGACGGATCGGGAGGACCCGCCCGGCCTGGCGCCGCGGCGGGGTTTCGTGGAGGTCATGCTCGCTCCTGGAGGGTCGGTTCGTCGAATGATGGCGCGTCGGCGATGGTGTTGCGCCGGTGGGTCCAGAGGAGGGCCAGGATGAGCGTGAAGGCGCTCAGGGCCATGTACGGGATCGTCACCACACCGAAGCGCTGGACGTACGCCGCGGTGCAGGGTACCGCGGGGTTGCACGAGGTCCCCTCGAGGCCGGGGAAGGCCTGGATGAGCCGGTGGTACACGGACACGGTGGCTCCCACGCCGGCGAGGATCGCCCCGGGAAGGCGGACGCCGGCGTCGCGCCGCCACGCGGCGACACCGAGGATCACGGTGAGCGGGTACATGGCGATGCGCTGGAACCAGCAGAGCTTGCAGGGCTCGAGATGGGCGATCTCGGAGAGGTAGAGGCTGCCGAGGGTCGCGACCGCGGCCACGGCGAAGGCGAGCCAGAGCTCCGAGCCCCGGAGGGCGTCGAGGAGGGGCGCGGGACCGCGACGCGCCGTGAGGGCGGACACGACGATGGCGACCGTGGCGACGTTGGCGGCGAGCGCGAGGAGCGAGAAGAAGAGGGCCATGGTGGGAAGGGTCATGGTGGGGAGGACGCTAGCAAGCCGCGACCGGGACGCACATCCGGGACCGCCGGGTACCCTGGATGTCGTGGGTGCCGTCCTGCTGGCCGTTGCGTTCGCCGCGCTCCTCGGGTTCTTCGCCGCCGCGTTCCTGTGGCAGGAGCGGCGAGGCGTCCCGGGCGGGACGGTGGTGTACGGCATGGACGATGCCGTCGCCTTCGTCTGGGCGCGGCTCTCCGCGGAGATGCGGTCCCGCCTCGGACCCGCCGACGTGCGTCGGATCCTCGAGTGGGAGCTGCGGTACCTGCAGGACCCGGGTCTTCGGGGTGACGAGCCGGCGGTGGTGGGGGGACGTGCCGCCGCCGCGTACGCCCAGGAGCGCCTGTGGCGCGAGGGCCGGCCCTACGAGCTGGAGGAGCTGGAGGCGGTCTCGGCCCTGCAGGCCGAGTACCTCGCCGCCATCGGCGCCATCGCCGGGCCGGTCGAGGACGGGGGGGAGGAGGGGTGAGCGGCCCGGGGCGCATCCTCTCGGCGCTCACGCTGGCGCTGTCCCTGAGCCTCGGCGACGCCGGGTCGATGCGAGGTCCCGATCTGCGCTTCCGGCCGGTCGCCGTCCTCGCCCTGGGGGAGCCGATGGCGGGCCTCGCGGACCGGGGACCGACGCCGAGGCGGCGGTCCGGGTCCGGTGGCGACCGGTGACCGGTCGTCGCGGCGAGCGTGGGGCCGCGCCGGGAGACCGAGACGGAGACGGAGACGGGGACCGGAGCGCTCCGGTCCCCGGGACTCGAGGAGGTACGACGTGGCCCGACTGGCGAGGTTCGACGAGCACCGGTTCGTGGGGGTGCGCGACACGATGACCGTCTACGACTGCGACGATCCGGAGGAGTTCGCCGTGCTCTCCGATCGGGCCGCGACCGAGGACCTGCTTCGCCGGAGCCTGCTCCAGGCGTTCGGTCCCGACACGCTTCCCGAGGCACGGAACCGGGGGTTCCGCCCTCCTCGCTAGCGCTCGAGGCCGCGGTGGACGAGATCGGCGACCTGCGCCTCCCGGAACCAGAAGAAGTGGTCGCTCCCGGGGAGGACGTGGAGGTCCGCGTCGAGGCGCGCCGCGTACTCGGCGAGGTCCGTCACGGGCACGAACTGGTCCCGATCGCCGACGATGAAGGACCGACGCGCCGGGAGGAGCGACTCGGGGGTGGGGAGGACGGGAACGAGCCCGCGGTCCATGGGCGGGGCGATCCCGACGTAGGGGAGCGTGGCTCGCGTGCGCGCCTCCCAGGCGAGGGCGACGACCGCCCCGAAGGACCAGCCACAGAGCCCCAGCGGGAGCGCGGGCTCGGCGACCCGGGCCGCGTCGACGGCGGCGGCCACGTCGGCGATCTCGGTCTCCCCTGCGCCGTGGGCGCCCTCCGAGCCGGCCGTGCCGCGGAAGTTGAAGCGGAGCACCGCGCATCCCCGGGTGACGAGCCGGCGGGTGACGGCGTCCATGAGGGGGGCGGTCATCGTGCCGCCGTGGAGCGGGTGGGGGTGGCAGAAGACGACGGCCAGGGTGGGTCGGTCCGGCCGATCCCAGCGGGCCTCGAGACGCACACCGTCGACGGTCTGCAGGGCGGTCACGGGAGCTCGCGCTCGAGGGACCGGACCCGTGCCGTGAAGGCCGCGTCCGAGAGCACCGGCCCCGCGGTGCCGGCGACGCGCAGCACGAGGGCGTCGCCGTCGGGCATCGTGGCGCGGAGGTGGCGTCCGGCGGCCCGGTCCCGGAGGAGGGGGGTGACGGGGTACACGGCGACGACGAGCGCCGTCCAGGGCCCGGAGGGCGCCGGCTCGGTCGCCCAGCGCCGGTAGGCGGGCTTGAGGTCGGCGGGATCGAGCGGGCCGGCGCCGGTGAGCGTCAGCGTGGCACCCACCTCGGCCGCGCCCGCGGGGACGAAGGCGACGACCGTCTCGCCGGCGGCGAGCCCCCGCAGCTCCGGGTCGGCGATGGGCGTCATCCCCGGACCCCGGCGAGCCAGAGGGCGCCGGCGGCGAGGATCGCCAGACCGGCGAGCGCGGTGACGAGGATGAGATAGCGGGTCTGCATCGCGGCATGGTACCGGCCGGGGGCGGCTTCCCCGGTGTCTCGCCGTGCCGGGCGGGGAGCGGGACGGTGCCGTCAGAACCGGTGGGATGGGCTGCCGAGCACCTCGCGGCCGCTAGGCTCGCCGCGTCAGACGCCACCCGGAGGAGCCGTGTACGACCTGGCGATCATCGGCGGCGGGCCGGGAGGCTACGCCGCCGCCCTGTACGCCCAGAACTTCGATCTGCGGACGGTGCTCGTGACCCGGGAGCGGGTCGGCGGGACGTGCCTGCTGCGGGGCTGTATCCCGGCGAAGACGTGGCTCGAGGCCGCCCACGTCTTCCGGACGGTGGCGCGCGCCGGCGAGTTCGGCGTGCGGGTCGAGGCTCCCGGCTTCGACTGGTCGGCCGCGGCGGCCCGCACCACCGGGGTCGTGGACGGGCTCGTGCGCGGCCTCGACGGGCTGCTCCGGCGGCGCGGGGTCGAGATCCGCCCCGGGCGTGGCCGCCTCGTGTCGGAGGGGGTCGAGGTCCGGACCGAGGACGGGGGGGTGGAGACCGTCCCCGCCCGGCACGTGGTCGTCGCCACCGGCTCGGTGCCCCGAGCCCTCCCCGGCTACGTCGTGGACGGTCGACGGATCGTCACCAGCGATCACGCGCTCGGCTGGCGGGAGCCTCCGGGGCGGGTGGCCATCATCGGGGCCGGGGCGATCGGCGCCGAGTTCGCCTCCCTCCTCGCCGATCTGGGCGTCGAGGTCCACCTCCTCGAGATGATGGACCAGATCCTCCCCGGCATGGAACCGGAGGCGGCGAAGGCGGTGGGACGGACCTTCCGCAAGAAGGGTGTGACGGTGCGGACGGGGATCCGCGTCGATCCGCCCGTCCTCCACGAGGACCGGGTCGTGGTTCCCTTCGGCGGGGAGTCGGTGGAGGTCGACGTCGTGCTCGTCGCCGTGGGACGGGCGCCGTTCACCGAGGGCGCCGGACTCGAGGCCGCCGGGGTCCGGATGGAGGGCGGGGCGGTGGTCGTCGATCGCGAGACGATGCTCACCTCGATCCCGGGGGTGTACGCCGTGGGGGACGTCGTGGCCGGCACGCCACAGCTCGCCCACGTCGGCTTCGCCGAGGGCATCGCCGCGGTGACGCATCTCGCCACCGGCGAGGCGGCGCCGGTCCCCTACGAGGCGGTGCCGATGGTCGTCTACACCCACCCCGAGGTCGCCCAGGTGGGCCTGACCGAGGCGCAGGCACGCGCCGGAGGGCGGGCGGTACGGACCGAGACGCACGCCATGCGCGGCATCGGTCGGGCCATCATCCACGGGGAGACCGGAGGTCTGGTGAAGCTCGTCGTGTCCGAGGACGGTCCCATCGTGGGGGCCACCGTCGTCGACCCGCAGGCGGGCGAGGTCATCCACGAGCTCATGTACACGGTGGGATGGGAGGCGTACCCGGAGGAGGCGGCCGCCTTCATCCACGCCCACCCGACGGTATCGGAGGCGATCGGGGAGACCCTGCTGGCCGCCGTCGGGCACCCCCTCCACTGAGATGGACGCCACCGGACCCGCGGCGTCGCTGACACCGGGGGAACTGCGGCGCCTGTACGAGCTCATGGTGGTGGGGCGCACCGTGGAGACGCGCCTCCTCCATCTCTACCGCAGTGGCCGGCTGCCCGGCACCGTCTACCCCGGGGTCGGTCAGGAGGGGGCGATGGTGGGGTTCGGCGCCGCGCTCGAGGACGGGGACGTCTACGGAGGCACCCATCGTGACCTCGTGCTGCACCTCGCCCGCGGGGTCACCCTCGACGAGGTCCTCCTCAACGTGTTCGGCAAGGCGGCGGGACCCAGCGGCGGGCGCGACGGCGGGGTCCACTTCGGCATCCCGGCGCGAGGGACGCTCATGGCGAGCGGGTCCTTGCCGGCCGTGTACCCGGTCGCGGTGGGGTGGGCACTCGCCTTCCGGCAGGACGGGTCCCGCCGGGTGGCCCTCGCCGACTGCGGCGAGGGCGCCACCGCCACCGGCACGTGGCACGAGAGCGTCACCCTCGCCGCCCGGCTCGGCCTGCCGGTGGTCTTCACCATCCAGAACAACGGGTACGCCTACGCCACCCCCTCGCCGGCACGACCCCCGGATCGCGGCGCGGCGTACGGCGTCCCGCACGTGGTCGTCGACGGCAACGACGTCCTGGCGTGCTTCGGCGCGGCGCGCCGCGCCGTAGACCGGGCCCGCGCCGGGGGCGGTCCCACCATCGTGGAGGCCCTCACCTTCCGTCGGTACGGTCACGCCGGCCACGACGCCGCCGAGTACGTGGATCCGGCGCGGCGCGCCGAGTTCGCCGAACGCGACCCCATCGCCCGCTTCGAGACGTTCCTCGTGGAGCGGGGCGTGATCGACGACGAGGCCGTCCTGCGCGTGGCCGAGGAGGTCACCGCTCGGGTCGAGGCGGCCCTGCGCCGCGCCGCCGCCGCCGCGGATCCGGATCCCGCCACGGTCGGCCAGGGCGTCTTCGCCGGTCGGGAGGAGCGACCGTCCCCGCCGGCGGAGGGAGGGGACCCGGTCCCGATGACGATGGTCGAGGCGCTGCGGAGCGCCCTCGGCGAGGAGATGGCGCGCGACGAACGGGTGATGATCCTCGGCGAGGACGTCGGGGCGTTCGGCGGGGCCTTCAAGGTGACCGAGGGGCTCCAGGACCGGTTCGGCGCCGACCGGGTCGTCGACACCCCGATCGCGGAGGCCGCCATCGTGGGAGCCGCCATCGGCGCCGCGGTGGCCGGGCGCCGTCCCGTCGTCGAGCTCCAGTTCATGGATTTCGTCTATCCGGCGCTCGACCAGCTCGTGAACCAGGGGGCGAAGCATCACTGGAAGACCGGCCGATCCGTGCCGCTCGTGGTGCGGGGGCCGGTGGGCGCCGGGGTCCGGGCGGGGCCCTCCCACTCGCTGTCCCCGGAGGGACTCCTGGCGCACCATCCCGGGCTGAAGGTCGTCTGTCCGGCGACGCCGGCGGACGCCAAGGGCCTGCTCCTCGCCGCGATCCGGGACCCGGATCCGGTGGTCTTCCTCGAGCACAAGAAGCTGTACCGGAGCGTACGAGGGCCCGTCCCCGGCGGGGATTTCGAGGTACCGTTGGGGAAGGCGACGATCGTTCGACCGGGAGGCGACGTCACGATCGTCACCTGGGGGGCGATGCGTCACGTGGTCGAGGCGGCGGCCGAGGAGCTGGACTCGGCGGGGATCTCCGTCGAGATCGTCGATCTCCGCTCGCTCGTGCCCTTCGACCGGGAGACGGTCTTCGCCTCGGTGGCGAAGACGTCGCGGCTCCTCGTCGTGCAGGAGGATCAACGGTTCGCCTCGGTGGCGTCCGAGGTGGCCGCGGTGACCGCGGAGGAGCTCCTGTGGGACCTCGACGCCCCGATCCGGCGCGTCACCCCCCCGGCGACGCACGTCCCGTTCGCCGCGGTCCTCGAGGACGCGTACCTGCCCCAGGTGGCGGACGTCGTGGGGGCGGTCCGGGAGACGATGCTGGCATGAGAGGACGAGAGGACGAACCAAGGAGGCGGGCCCGATGACGTTCACCGTGACGATGCCGCAGCTCGGAGAGACGGTCACCGAGGGGACGATCCTCGCCTGGTTGAAGCAACCGGGTGAGGCGGTGGCCGAGGACGAGGTGCTGCTCGAGATCTCGACCGACAAGGTCGACACCGAGATCCCGTCTCCCGCGGCGGGGATCCTCCGGGAGATCCTCGTTCCCGTGGGCGAGACCGTTCGGGTCGGGACCCCGCTGGCGACCATCGCCCTCGCCGGGGAGACCGCGGTCGCCGCGACCGAGGAGACCGCGGCGGCGGCCGCGGCCGGCGGCGTCCCCGGGCCCTTCCTCCAGGGTCCCACCGGAGGCGGGCCGCTCGAGGTCGTGGCGCAGGGTCCCACCGGGAGCGCCGGCCCGCCCCGGGTGCAGGGTCCGACGGGGGCGGGACCGTCCGAGCCGCCGCGCGAGCGTTCGCGACCCGGCGGCGGGGAGGCGCGGGGTCCCCGTCGCGGGATCCTCTCCCCGGTCGTGCGGCGCCTCGCCGCCGAGCACGGGATCGACCTCGATCTGGTCCCCGGTACCGGGGAGGGTGGCCGGATCACCCGTCGTGACGTCGAGCGATTCCTGGAGGCGGAACGGGAGCCGACGAAGGTGACCCTCGAGGAGGTGGAGGGTGGCGTCGAGCCGGCCGCGGCGACTCCGGCGGAGGCCACCGTGGAGGTGACGGTCCCGGAGGTGGAGACCCCTCCGGCGGCTCCACCGCCGGCTCCGGCCGTTTCGGCTCCGACCGAGCCGGCGGTCGCCGAGGTCGAGGAGCCGACCGCCGTCGGCGGTGTGCCGCTGCTCCCCGGGGACCGGGTCGTCGACCTCACCCGTCTGCGGCGACGGATCGCGCGGAACATGGTCCATGCCAAGCGCAGCGCGGCGCACGTCTGGACGTCCGTGGAGGTCGACTACGAGCGGGTCGCCCGGGCGCGCGCCGCCCACCGGGCGGCGTTCGCCGCGGAGGAGGGCTTCCCCCTGACCTACCTCCCGTTCATCGCGCGGGCGACCATCGACGCCCTCGCCGCGAACCCGGCGGTGAACAGCAGCTTCGCGCTCGAAGAGGGCAAGCAGGTGTTCCATCGGGCCATCAACCTGGGGATCGCCGTGGACCTCCGGGAGGAGGGGCTCGTCGTCGTCACGGTTCGGGACGCCGACGGTCTCACCCTCAAGGGCCTCGCCCGGGCGATCCGTGCCGGAGCGGAGAAGGCCCGTCGGGGGCGTCTCGATCCCGACGACGTGGCCGGGAGCACCTTCTCGATCACGAACCCGGGCCCCTTCGGGTCCTTCATGAGCGCACCGATCATCAACCTGCCGAACGTGGCCATCCTCTCCACCGACACGATCACGAAACGACCCACGGTCGTCACGCTCCCCGACGGGACCGACACGATCGGGATCCGGCACATCGGGTATCTGGGACTGACCTGGGACCATCGGGCCTTCGACGGCTCCACCGCCGTGGCCTTCCTGCGCCGGATCAAGCAGGACCTCGAGACGTGGGATTGGGAGCAGGAGCTGGCGTGAGCGGAGCGGCGGACGGACGGCTGCGCATCCGCTGGTTGGGGCGGTTGCCCTACCGGGAGGCCTGGGACCTGCAACGGGCCCTCCACGAGGGGCGCGTGACGGGACGCAGCCGGGACGACCGGCTCCTCCTCCTCGAGCATCCCCCCACCTACACGGTGGGGCGGAACGGCGACGGCTCCAACCTCAAGGTGTCGCTCGAGGAGCTGGAGGAGCTCGGCATCGAGCTCCTCTTCGTCGACCGTGGCGGCGACATCACGTATCACGGGCCGGGCCAGCTCGTCGGGTACCCGATCGTGGCGGTGCCCGCGCTCGGCGACGGCTACGACGTCGTCGGCCACGTCCGTCGTCTCGAGGCGATGCTCGTGGCGACCCTCGCCGACCTCGGCGTGACCGCGTGGACCGAACCGGGATTCACCGGCGTGTGGACGGAACGAGGCAAGGTGGCCGCCATCGGCGTCCGCGTCTCCGGAGGGGTCTCCCTGCACGGTTTCGCCCTCAACGTGGCGCCGGACCTCGCGCATTTCGCGCACATCGTCCCGTGCGGGATCGCCGACCGGCCGGTGACGTCCCTGGCGGAGCTGCTGGGGCGGGAGGTGTCCCTGGAGGAGACGGTGGCGGCGCTCCTGCCCCATGCGGCGGCGAGCCTCGGTGACCGGGACCCCGAGGTGCAGCTCGGGGCGTTCGCCCGGGGCGCGAGACGCGCCGCGTACGCGATCGACGCCATGGTGGCCGCCGGGGTCTTCTCTCCGGAGCGGCGCGGGGAGGTCCCCGTCGCCATCCGCGGCGTACTGGCCGGGGAGCCACCCAAGCCGGAGTGGATGCGCGTCCGGGCGAACCTCCGCAGCGACGGGTACCGGGACCTCAAGCGCCTCATGCGGGGCCTCGATCTCCACACGGTGTGTGAGGAGGCGGGGTGTCCGAACATCTACGAGTGCTGGGAGGCGGGCACCGCCACCCTGATGCTCCTCGGCGACCGGTGCACCCGGGCCTGCGCCTTCTGCGACGTCGTGACCGGGCGTCCCGGGCCCGTGGATCCGGAGGAGCCCGAACGAGCCGCGGCGGCGGTCGCGGCGATGGGTCTCCGGCACGCCGTGCTCACCTCGGTGAACCGGGACGACCTCGTGGACGGTGGTGCGGCGATCTTCGCCGCCACCATCCGAGCCATCCGCCGGCGGGCGCCCGGCTGCTCGGTCGAGGTCCTCGTTCCGGACTTCAAGGGGGACGAGGAGGCGCTGTCGGTGGTCATGGCGGAGCGTCCCGAGGTGCTCAATCACAACCTCGAGACGGTGCTCCGGCTGCAGCGGGAGGTGCGAACGGCGGCGAACTACGGCCGTTCGCTCGCCCTCCTCGCCCGGGCGCGCCGCCTCCATCCGGGGGGTCTCGTGAAGTCCGGGATGATCGTCGGGCTGGGCGAGCGCGAGGAGGAGGTGGTGGGCGCGCTCGCCGACCTCCGGGCGGTGGGCGTCGACATCGTCACGATCGGGCAGTACCTCCGTCCGACGGCTCGCCATCGACCGGTCCACCGGTACGTGAGCCCCGAGGAGTTCGAGCGCTACCAGCGGGTCGGCGAGCTCCTCGGCCTCCCGCACGTGGAGGCGGGACCTCTCGTCCGGTCTTCGTACCACGCCGCCGCCACGCTCGCCGCGGCGACGTGACGGGGATCCACGGTCGCCTGGAACGGGCCCGGGCGGCGCTGGCCACCGCCGGCGCCGGCGCGCTCGTGGTCTCGGTGGGACCGGAGCTGCCGTACCTCGTGGGGTATCGGGCCACACCGCTGGAGCGTCCCACCGCGCTCGTCCTCACCGCCGGCGGCGCCACCCTCGTCGTTCCGCGTCTCGAGGAGCCGCGCGTCCGGCCCGACCCGGCGTTCGCGCTGCGGGGGTGGCGGGAGACCGAGGATCCGGTCGCCATCGTCGCCGAGCTCGTCGGGGACGCCCGGGTCGTGGCGGTGGGGGAGCAGGCCCGGGCCGGGTTCCTCCTCGCGCTGCAGGAGGCGCTTCCCCGGGTGAGGTTCGTCCCTGCCGGCCCCGTGATCGGCCCGCTCCGCCTGCGGAAGGACCCCGCCGAGATCGAGGCGCTCGCCGCCGCGGCCGCCGCCGCCGACCGCGTCATGGACCGGCTCGCCGCGGAGCGCTTCTCGGCCCGGTCGGAGCGGGAGCTGGCGCGCTGGATCGCGGATCGGCTCCTCGAGGAGGGCCACGAGACGGTGGAGTTCGCCATCGTCGCCGCCGGTCCAAACGGGGCCTCGCCACACCACGAGCCCACGGGGCGGCGCGTTCGGCGGGGCGACGTGGTCGTGGTCGACTTCGGCGGCAGACGAGGTGGCTACTGCTCCGACACGACCCGGACCCTGGCTATTATACACATCTCAGAACCCACCAAACAGGCAGAAAACGCGTATGCCGTCTTCTGCTT
>CAZPAV010000007.1:18662-71114 GCA_964584755.1 uncultured Acidimicrobiaceae bacterium | reverse complement strand
TGTCGGACATCCCCCCGCCCCGCCCCTGATGGAGCAGGATGAGGAAGACGAGCGCCAGCGAGGTGACGAGCTGGAAGACGACGATGATCCCGATCAGCATGGGAACCCTTCCTGTCGGCGGACCCGTCAACGACGCGGGTTGCGGAACAGAGTATGGCGCGTCCGTGGGCCCAGTCGCAACCCTCCGCGGTCCGGTCCTCGCCCCGGCAGCCGGTCAGCCGCCCTCGGCCCGGAACCACGTGCCCACGTTCCAGGTGGCCCCCTGGGTGGTCGCGTTGAGCTGCACGCCGGTGATCCGATCGCGACGCACCGCCACGGCGCGGGGACGCGCGTACAGCGGCAGGATCACCATCTGGTCGGCGAGGATCTGCTCCGCCTCGTGCACGAGGCCCTCGAGCTTCCGTCGATCCGCCGTCGTGTTCATCTCGTCCCGCAGCTCGGCGAAACGGGTCGTCTCCGCACCCTGGGCCGTCGAGTCCTGGGTCCCCCACCAGTAGTAGTTCGAGCCGTCCGGTGGCGGACCCGCCTGAGGGTCGAAGAGGTCGTGGATCCCGACGAGCGCGTCCCAGTACGGCTGACCGACCCACGCCCACTCCCCCACGTCCCAGTTCCCGGTGGCGAGGGTGTCGCCGTAGAAGACCAGGCTGTCCTCGAGCCGGGCCTCGAAGGGGATGCCCGCCGCGGCGAACATGGGCGCCAGCAGATCGCCCAGCGCGGCGCGTGAGCCCACCTGCGCCGTGGTGAACACCACCGAGCACTCCCGGCCGAGCGCGTCGCTCGCCTGCTGGTACAGCGTCGCCGCTTTCGCCGGGTCGTAGCGGTACCGGGACCACGCGTCCTGGGAGACCCCGGGGAGGAACTCCGTCACGTAGGAGTCGAGCGGGGGGACCATGCCGCCCCACAGCGTGTCGACGATCTTCTGCCGGTCGACCGCGTACGCGACCGCCTGGCGCATCGCCCGGCTCTCGGTGCAGGAGTTCGGGTTCCGCTCGAGCCGGCCCGGCCCGAACTGGAAGGCGAGATGCTCCCACACCGGGCCCGGCCCCACCTGGACGTCGATCCCCGGGTCGTCCGCGCCGGCGAGCTCCTGGACCAGGTCGAACTGGCCGGCGGAGAGCGGCAGCACGTCCAGTTCACCGGACCGGAACGCCTGGACCCGGTCCTCGGTGGTGGGGAGGAAGCGGAACGTCACCCCGTCGAGGAACGGCAACGGTTGCCGGGTCTCCGGATCGGCGCGCCAGTACCGGTCGTTCCGGGTGAGGGTGACCGACTCCCCCTTGCGCCACTCCCCGAAGCGGAACGGTCCCGCCGACACCCACATCGTGTCGTTCCAGTCCTGGAGGAAGTCCGACCCGGCGACCTGGTGCTCGGGGATGAGCACGTTGAAGAGCGACTCGTACCGCATCGTCGGCGCCCGCAGGTCGTACTGGAAGCTCCGGTCCCCGACGACGAGGGAGCCCGGGATGATGAGGTCGTACCCGGACCGGTCCACCGGGTAGGCGGGGTTCATGAGGGTCTCGTAGGTGAAGGCGAAGTCGGCTCCGGTGATCGGCGTCCCGTCCGCCCAGACCGCCTCGGGGTCGATCTCGTAGCGAACGGTCATCGTCAGGTCGTCGTTGATCGTCACCCCGCCGTTCGCCACCGTGGGGAGCTCGGTCACGACGTCGGGGACGAGCTCCCGGGTCGTCGCGTCGACGCGCGCCACGCCCGTCCACACCGCGTTCCCGATGAGTTGCAGACCCTCCCGCTCCTGCGGCGACTCGACGAGGAACGGGTTCAAGGTGGAGGGCTCGACCGCGGCGACCACGGCGACGCCCCCGACCGGATGGCCCGGCGGGAGGGTGGTGGTCGTCGTCGTGGTCGTCGTCGTGGTCGTGGTCGTGGTCGTCGTCGTGGTCGTCGTCGTGGTCGTGGTCGTGGGGGCCGGAGCCGCTGTGCACGCGGCCGCGAGCAGGGCCACGGCGATCGCGGCCGTCGCGACGTACCGGAGACGGAGCGCCGCCGACCGGCCGACCCGAGGGTGGCGGTGGGCGTTCATGGCAGGCGAGGCTAGCAGTGGAGACGCCGATCCCCCGCTCAGCCGGCCTGGTCGGCCACGGCACGGGCCGCGGCGCGGGCGGCCTCCTCGTCACCCAGGTAGCGGCGGGCGACCGGACGGAGGTCGCGGTCGAGCTCGTACACGAGCGGGATCCCGGTGGGGATGTTCACCCCGGTGATCTCCTCGTCCGAGATGTCCTCGAGGTGCTTGAGGAGGGCCCGGAGGCTGTTGCCGTGGGCGACGACGATCACCCGCCGGCCGTCGCGCAGGTCGGGGACGATACGGTCGTACCAGTACGGCAGCATGCGGTGGACCACGTCCCGCAGACATTCGGTCGCCGGGACGAGCTCCGGCGGCATCCACCCGTAGCGGGGATCGTGAGAGGGATGTCGCTCGTCCTCCGGATCGAGCGCCGGCGGCGGCACGTCGTAGGAGCGTCGCCAGCGGTGGACCTGCTCCCGGCCGTGACGGGCCGCGGTGGCCTTCTTGTCCAGGCCCTGCAGCGCCCCGTAGTGCCGTTCGTTGAGACGCCAGTGCTTCTCCACCCGGATCCACCCCAGCCCCATCTCCGCCAAGGCGAGCACCGCCGTGTCGATCGCCCGGCGCAGCACCGAGGTGTGGACCACGTCGAAGACGAACCCCTCGGCCGCCAGGAGTCGACCCGCGGCGCGCGCCTCCTCGATCCCCCGTTCGGAGAGGGGCACGTCGGTCCACCCGGTGAACCGGTTCTCGAGGTTCCAGGTGCTCTCCCCGTGACGGAGGAGGACGAGTCGGTACATGGCGCTCCCCGTGGCCGGCGCGTGATCCGCCCCGTCCAGTATCCGGGAACGAGCCGGCGCGCTCAAATCGTCCCCCTCCTCATGCCGGCTCCTCGAGGCGGATACCCACCAGCGTCCACCGCGGGAGACGCAGGCCGGACCAGGGACCGTCGTGGACGGGCCGTACCCGAGCCTCCTCCGCCTCCGGGAGCACCCCGACGGGCAGGCCGCCGCAGCGGGCGATCGCCTCGGCGAGGAGGCGACGCACCGCGAGCTCGGCGTCGTCGGCCGCGCCGAGGACGAGGACGAGGATGAGCGAGACCCGGGCCCGCACGAGGTCGGCGTCGAGCACGATCTCCTCCGGCTCGGGTCGCCTCCCGACCGCGTCGACGACGGCGTCGACGTGCGCCCGAAGGCTGCCCCGCTTCCAGTCGATACGCCGGGTGACGGCGAAGTCGCACCAGGCCCGATGGCGACCCCGGACGCCGGACTCGGCCCCCGCCCCGGTCACGCCCAGTAGCGGACGACTGCGGCGAAGGTGTCCGGGTCGAGTGACGCGCCCCCGACGAGCGCGCCGTCGATGTCCCGCTTCGCCATGAAACCGGCGATGTTCCCCGGGTTGACCGACCCCCCGTACAGGATCCGAACCCGGTCCGCGGCGTCCCCCCAGCCGTGCCGCACCGTCTCCCGGAGGAAGGAGGCCACCGTTCCGGCGTCGCCGGGCGACGCGGTGCGTCCCGTGCCGATGGCCCAGATCGGCTCGTACGCCACCACCACCCGCGCCACGGCCTCCGGGTCGAGGCCCGCGAGGCCGCCCCGGACCTGCGCGCCGACGATCTCCTCGGTCCGGCCCTCGCTGCGTTCCTCCGCGGACTCTCCCACACAGAGGATGGGGATCATCTCGTGGGCGAGCACCGCGCCCACCTTCCGGTTCACGTCGGCGTCGGTCTCCCCGAAGAGCCGCCGCCGCTCCGAGTGGCCCACGACGACGTACCGCACCGCGAGCTTGGCGAGCATCCCCGGCGCGATCTCTCCCGTGTACGCGCCCTGCTCCTCCCAGTGGACGTCCTGGGCACCGAGCCGGATCCGCAGGTGATCGGCCTCGATCACCGTCTGCACCGAGCGGAGCGCGGTGAAGGGCGGGCACACGACGACCTCGACCCGGTCGTGGTCGGCCGGGTCGAGGCGGTAGCCGAGCTTCTGCACCATCTGGATCGCCTCCAGATGGGTGGCGTGCATCTTCCAGTTCCCGGCGATCAGGTCCTTGCGCATCATCGCCTCCACCTCTCGAGCGCCCGCAGGGCGGGGAGCTCTCGTCCTTCCAGCATCGCCAGCCCGGCACCGCCGCCGCTGGAGAGGTGATTCACCGTCCCCTCCCGGCCCAGTCGACGCAGCGCGGCGACGGAGTCTCCTCCCCCGACCACCGTGTAGCCGGGACAGGCGGCCACCGCGGCGGCGATCCCGGCCGTCCCGGCCCGGAACCGATCCCACTCGAACACCCCCATCGGCCCGTTCCAGAACACGCTCTCCGCCCGGGTGATCACCGACGCGAACCGTTCGATCGTGGCCGGTCCGATGTCGAGCCCGATCCACCCTGCCGGGATGCGCGTCGCCGCCACGATCCGGCGCGCGGCATCCGGCGCGAATCGGTCCGCCACGACGAGGTCGTCGGGCAGGAGGAGCTTGGCGCCGTCCTCGCCCTCGAGGAGGGCGCGCACCTCGGCGAGGCGGGACTCCTCGACGAGCGAGCCCCCGACCTCGTACCCGCCTGCGGCGAGCAGGGTGAAACACATCCCCCCGCCGACCAGCATGAGGTCGACGAGCGGCAGGAGCCGCCGCATCACGCCGAGCTTGTCGGAGACCTTCGCCCCTCCGAGCACGACCACGTAGGGCCGAGCCGGGTTCTCGAGGAGGCGGGAGAACGCGCCGATCTCGGCCTCCATCAACCGTCCGGCGGCCGACGGCAGCCGCTCGGCCACCCCGACGGTGGAGGCGTGAGCGCGGTGCGCGGTCCCGAACGCGTCGTTCACGAACCGGTCGGCGAGGGCGGCGAGACCCGCGGCCAGCTCGGGATCGTTGCGGGTCTCGCCCGGCTCGAAGCGCGTGTTCTCCAGCACCACCACCGTTCCCGCGGGAGCTCCCTCCACACAGGCCGCCGCCTCCGAACCGACGACGGCCGGCGCCTGCACCGTGGGGAACCCTCCGAGCTCGCCCAGTCGGGCCGAGACGGGGGCTAGGCCGAAGGCCGGATCCCGCCCCTCCGGCCGGCCGAGGTGCGAGCACACCACCACCCGGGCGCCCCGACGGCGGAGCTCGGCGATCGTGGGGACGCTCGCCCGGATCCTGAAGTCGTCGGCGACGCTCCCCTCCTCGAGGGGCACGTTGAGGTCGGCCCGGACGAGGACCCGCTCCCCCCCCACCGCCAGGTCGTCGAGGGTCGGCAGGTCCACCTCAGGCGAGCTTCCCGACGAGGTCGGCCACCCGGTTGGCGTACCCCCACTCGTTGTCGTACCAGCCGAGGACCTTCACCATCCGATCGCCCGTCGTGAGCGTGGCGAGGGCGTCGAAGACGCAGGAGTGGGGATCCCCGACGATGTCGCTGGAGACGATGGGCTCCTCGGTGTAGCGGACGATTCCCGCCAACGGGCCCTCCGCGGCCGTGGCGAAGGCGTCGTTCACCGCGGCGACGCTCACCGGATCGCGCGTCGTGACGACGAGGTCGGTGATGGAGCCGTCGGCGACGGGCACCCGCAGCGCCATCGCGGCGAGCTTGCCCTCCACCCCCGGGAGGACCTTCGCCACCGCCGTCGCCGCGCCCGTGGAGGTGGGGATGATGTTCTGGGCGGCGGCCCGGGCCCGCCGCAGGTCCTTGTGGACGAGGTCGAGGATCCGCTGGTCGTTCGTGTAGGCGTGGACGGTGGTGAAGAGCCCGCGCTCGATGCCGAACGCCTCGTCGAGGATCTTGATCATGGGCGCGACGCAGTTCGTCGTGCACGACGCGTTCGAGATGATCCGGTGCCGCTCCGGGTCGAGCTCGTCGTCGTTCACCCCGAGAACGATCGAGAGGTCGGGATCCTTCATGGGCGCGCTCACCACGACGTGGCTCGCTCCCGCCTCGAGGTGCTTCGCGGCCAGGGCGTGGGTGCGGAACACGCCCGTGGACTCGACGACGACGTCCACCCCGAGGTCGTCCCACGGCAGGGCGGACGGATCCCGCTCCGCGAACACCCGGATGCGGGTCCCGTCGACGACGAGATCCCCGTCCCGCAGCCCGATCCTCCCCGGGTAGCGCCCGTGCACCGAGTCGTACGTGAGGAGATGGGCCAGCGTGGCGGCGTCGGTGAGGTCGTTGATCGCCACGATCTCCAACCCCACGAACGCGTTGCGCAGTCGGCTCCACGTCGCCGCGATGCCCTCGGCGTCGCCGAGATCGGCCCCGACGACGGCCTTGCGGAGCTGGGCGAAGAGGTCTCCCCCCCTGGCCGCCCGGAAGAAGTTCCGGCCGATGCGGCCGAAACCGTTGATCGCTACCTTCATCTGCTCACCTTCCCGGTTCGGTCGAAGCGAGACGCCCGAGGACGGTACCGAGTCGGAGGGGGTCGTGGGCGGGCCACGTCCCCTCCCGGTCGAGGAGGTCCGCGGTGACGAGGTCCACGCCGTAGGTGGCGATCGCCTCGGCGTCCAGTGACACCGCCTCGAGCGGCGGCGCGACGTCGACGGGCGCGTCGGAGGCGACCATAGCAGCCGGGGGTCGCACGCCGGTCAGCCGCAGCAGTGCCCCGAGGTGGTCGGCGGCGTCCATGCCGAGGGTCTCACCGTCCTGGGTGGTGAGGTTCATCACGAGGACGAGTTGCGCCGCCGAGTGCTCGATCGCCGCGGTGATCCCCGGCACGAGGAGCGCCGCCATGAGCGAGGTGTAGAGGCTGCCGGGTCCGAGGACGATCTGGTCGGCGGTGCGGATGGCCGCCAGCGCCTCCGGAGCGGCCCGGGCCGTCTCGGGGAGGACCCGGAGCGCCTCGATGCGTCCCCTGCTGCGGGCGATCCGTACCTGGCCCGCCACCGGTCTGCCGTCGACGGTCGCCTCGAGGCGCAGCGGCACCGGCGACGCCGGCACCACCTCGCCCACGGTGCCGAGTAGCCGCTCGCAGACCGCCAGCGCCCCGGCGAAGGACCCCTCGAGGTCGGCCAGCGCGGCGATGATGAGGTTCCCCAGGGCGTGCCCGTCCACGTCGCCGCCGGCGAACCGGTACGAGAAGAGCCGTCTCCACGGCGAGTCGTCCGGGGTGAGCGCCACCAGGCATTGCCGGATGTCCCCCGGCGGAGGGATGTCGAGCGCCGGAGTGAGACGCCCCGAGGACCCGCCGTCGTCGGCGACGGTCACGATGGCGTGGATGCTGCCGGCGTAGGTGGTGATGGCCCGGAGGGCACGGGCGAGACCGTGCCCCCCACCGATGGCCACGACCGCGGGTCCTCCGAGACGCCGGAGGTCGACCGCTTCCGTCTCGAGCTCAGTGTCGGTGGGCCTCATGATCCTCCAGTTCCGCGTCCCGATGGTGGACGGTGACCTCGACGCCGCCGCGGCGAAGATGGGCCCCCAGCGCCTCGGCGAGCACCACCGACCGGTGCCGTCCCCCGGTGCACCCGATCGCGATCGTCAGGTACGACTTCCCCTCCGCCTCGTACCGCGGCAGGAGGAAGTCGAGCAGGTCGGTCACCTTCTCGAGGAACGCCGCGGCGTCCGGTTGGTCGAGCACGTAGGCGCGTACGGAGGGGTCGAGTCCGGTGCGGGGTCGCAGCTCGGGCACCCAGTGCGGGTTGGGCAGGAACCGGGCGTCGAGGAGGACGTCGACGACGCGCGGTACCCCCCGCTTGAACCCGAAGGAGGTGACGTCGACCCGCATCCGCCGTTCCGGCGCGTAGGAGGCGAACGCCTCCTCGATGCGCTCCCGAAGCTGATGGACGCTGAGCTCGCTCGTATCGATGATGATGTCGGCGTCGCCCCGAATCGCCTCGAAGGCGGCCCGCTCCAGCGCGATCGACTCGGCGAGCGTGGGTCCCGCCGCGGGGTGGGGTCGTCGGGCCTCCTCGTAACGGCGCACGAGGACCGCGTCCTCCGCGTCGAGGAAGAGCACGGTGGTGCGCACGCCGCGTCGATGGAGCTCGAGGAGCACGGTCTCGAGGTCCTCGTGGGTGAGCCCTCCTCGAGTGTCGACGACGACGGCCATCTTCGACCGGGTTCCCTCGGGGACCCCGGCACGGTCGACGACCTCCCCGACGAGGGCGGTGGGGAGGTTGTCGACGACGAAGAAGCCGAGGTCCTCGAGGACGTTCGCCGCCTGCGACCGTCCTGCCCCCGACAGCCCGGTGAGCACGACGACGTGGGCGAGCCGCCGTCCCCGCTCCGGTCGCTCCTCACCCATCGATCATCCTCCCTCCGGTCGCGGCCCCTCGTCACCGTGGAGCCTGGCGTGGATCGTCGCCGCGACGGGCCGGGGGACGACCTCGGCCAGCTCCTCCCGCGACGCCGCCCGCATCCGCTTCAGCGACCCGAACCGGCGCACGAGGCGCCGCTTCCGCGCCGGTCCGACGCCGGGGACCTCGTCGAGGATCGAGTCCACCATACGCTTCCTCCGCAACCGGCGGTGGTACGCGACCGCGAACCGATGGGCCTCGTCCCGGACGCGCTGGAGGAGGTACAGCGCCTCGCTGTCGCGGGGGATGAGGATCGGTTCGCCGCGCCCCGGGAGATACACCTCCTCGAGCCGCTTGGCGAGCCCCACGACGGGGATCGTCAGATCCAGCTCGGCGAGCACCCTCACCGCCCGACCGAGCTGTCCGGCCCCACCGTCGACGACCACGAGGGCCGGCGGGTAGGCGAAGCGACCCCGCTCGGCGACGGGTCGCTCCCGCTCCCGGAGGTACGCGGTGAAGCGGCGCCGCAGGACCTCCTCCATGGCCGCGAAGTCGTCCTGGCCCGGCACCTCTCGCACGCGGAAGCGCCGGTAGTCCGCAGGCCGGGGAAGCCCGTCCTCGAAGACGACCATCGAGCCGACGGTGTTCGTTCCTTGGATCGTGCTGATGTCGTAGCACTCGATGCGGAGCGGGGGCTCCTCCAGTCCCAGCACCTCCCTTAGGCCCTCGAGCGCCCGCGCCCGGGCGTTGTGGTCGGCGCCGCGACGGAGCCGGTGCCGAGCGAGCACGTCCCGGGCGTTGGCGGCCGCGGTCTCGAGGACACGACGCTTCGGGCCCCGGCGGGGCACGCGCAGCTCGACCCGGGCGCCGCGCCGGGCGCGCAGCCAGGCCTGCCACGTCTCGGGATCGGGCGGTGCCAGGGGGAGGAGGACGAGGGGCGGCGGCCGCTCCGCGCCGTAGAGCTGCTCGAGCATCGTGCCGAGCAGCTCGCCGTCGGTCGTCTCCTCCACCCGGTCGACGATGGTGCTGCGCCGCCCCACCACCCTCCCCCGTCGCACGACGAGCACGACGAGCGCCGCCTCCAGCTCGTCGGCCTCCACGGCGATGACGTCGAGGTCCTCCGGACGGTCCGTGACGAGCTCCTGGCGCTCGAGGGCGCGCCGGACCGCCTCCATCTGGTCGCGGAGGCGTGCCGCTCGCTCGTACTCCTGGAGGGCCGCGGCCGCCCGCATGTCCCGGTCGAGCCGGGCCAGGATCTCTCCGCCGTCGCCCTCGAGGAACCGGGCGAGCCCGGCGACGTACCCTCCGTACGTCCCCGGCGTGACGGCGCCGATGCACGGCCCGGCGCAGCGCTCGATGTCGTAGAGGAGGCAGGGACGCCCTTGCGCCGCGTGACGTCGCAGCTTGGCGTCGCTGCAGGTGCGCACCGGGAACGTCCGGAGGAGGAGATCGAGGGTCTGCCGGATCGCGTAGGCGTGGGCGTAGGGACCGAAGTACCGGACGCCGGGTCGCTTCCGGCCCCGGGTGACCATGGCCCGGGGCCACTCGTGGTCCGTCGTCAGGGCGAGATGGGGGAACGTCTTGTCGTCGCGGAGGCGAATGTTGTACCGGGGTCGATGCTCCTGGACGAGCCCGTACTCCACCATGATGGCGGCCACGTCCGAGTCGGTGAGGATCCACTCCACCGTCGCCGCCGCCTCGACCATGGCGCGGGTGCGCGCCGGGAGATCCCGGACGAAGTAGTTCGCCAGGCGCTTCCGCAACGACCGGGCCTTCCCCACGTAGAGCACCGCGCCGTGCGGGTCACGGAAGAGGTACACGCCGGGCGCGTCGGGGATCTCGGAGGGCACGGGGCGCCGGACCATCACCGCGATGGTATCCCCGCCGGCGAGTCGCGGCGACGACCCGTCCCCGGGCTCGGCCGCCTCACCCGTCCCGCCGGCGCCATCGGACCCCCAGGATGCGCGGGATGCCCTCCTGACCGTGGTACCCGGGCTCGCGGGCGATCACAGCCGGCCCGAGGGCCTGCTCCTCGAGCTCCTCGAGACACCACCCGGCGGCGGCGGCACCGGTGAGGATCCGCCCCAAGGGGCGGTGGTGGAACCGGACGCGCCGGGACCCGGCCGGCTGCAGGCTCGTGCCCTCGGCGAGGTAGCGACCCCAGCGCCACAACACCTCCCCGTCGAGATCCACGATGGGTCCCGCGTCGTGGGGCGTGAAGGCCGGGTGATTGACGACCACCACCAGCGGTCCGCCGCGACGGGTCACCCGGGCGGCCTCACGGAAGAACCCGTCGAGATCGGCGAGGAGGTCGAGGACGAAGACCGAGTAGGCGGCGGCCACCGCCCCGTCGACGAGCCAGGAGAGGTCGGGGAGGCGACAGCGAACCACCGGGCCGGCCCGCCGCGCCCGCCGGAGGAGACGCGCCGAGAGGTCGCACCCGAGGACGTCTCCCCCGAGGTACCGCATCCCCTGACCCTCGCCGCATCCCAGATCGAGGACCGGGCCTGCGGCGTCGCCGAGAAGCCGGCCCAGCAGCGGCAGGACCTGCTCGCGGTAGCAGGGGTCGTCGGCGACCTCGCCCAGCCACCAGTCGGCGATGGCGTCCCAGCCCGCCACGTCGTCGATCACGCTTCAGTCTCCTCTCCCCGGCGTCGATGCCTCCTTGTGGTCCAGGGTACGCAGGAATCGCCCGTCGTCCCCCGCGCCGCGGCGGCCGCCGGCGCCGGCGATCCGCGGCCCCGGCGCCGGCGGGTCCTCGCCGCGCTCGCGCTCGCCGCCTCCTTCTGGTGGGCCGTCGCGACGACGACGCGGTTCGGCTTCGGCGCGGCCGGCATCCTCACGAGCGATCCGGTCGTGTACCACCGCCTCATGGAGCGCCTCTTCCACGGGGCCGTCCCCTACCTGACCCTCCCCTACGAGCACCTGCCCCTGGCCCTCCTTCCCATGGCGGTCGCGGAGCTGGTGACACGTCTCGCCGGCGTCCCCTACGGCGTCGCCTTCTCCCTCCTCGCCGCGGGGCTCCTCCTCCTCCTCACCGACGCGATCCGCCTCCTCGGCGATCGGCTCGGTGTCCCCGACGCCGCCGGGCGCTGGCTCCTCCTGGCGGCGCCGGCGTTCCCGCTCGTCCTCTTCCGCCTCGAGCCCCTCCCCACCCTCCTCGCCGTCCTGGCGCTCCTCGCCGTCGTCGAGGGCAGGGAAGGCGCCGGACTCCTCGCCGGACTCCTCGGCATCGCCGCCAAGGGATGGCCCGTCCTCCTCGCCGTGCCGGACTGGTGGCGGGGGCGACGGCGGCGGGCCGCCGTCGCCGTCGCGTTCACCGCGGTCCTCGTCGGCGGGCTCCTCCTCACACCCGGCTTCCGCCAGGGACGGGCCTTCACCGGCATCCACATGGAGACCCTGGTCGGATCCCTGCTCGTCCTCGCCCGTCTCGCGGGGCGGGGACACCTCGTCCTCCTCGACTCCGCCGGGGCCACCTACGTGGCGGTGGGGACGTGGGCGCCGGCCCTCAACGCCCTCGTCGGGATCGGTGTCGCGCTCACCGCCCTGCCCGTCCGACGTCGGCCCTTCACCTGGCCCGGCGCCCTCCGTCTCCTCACCGTGCTCGTCCTCGCCCTCCTCCTCGCCTCGCCACTCCTCTCCGCCCAGTTCCTCTTCTGGGCCACACCGTTCGCGGCACTCTCGGGGAGCGGCGTGACGCGGCGTCGACTGGGCCTCGCCGTCGGCCTCACCACGCTCCTCTTCAGCTTCTGGGCCCCGACGGCCCTCTGGTGGGCCGGCGCCCTCGTCGGGCGCAACCTCCTCCTCCTCGCCACGGCGGCCGCCGCCCTCGGCGACCTGCGGGCGGACGATCAGCGCGCCAGCACGTCGCGGAGGAACTTGCCGGTGTAGGAGTCGGGCACCGCGGCCACCTGCTCCGGCGTGCCCTCCGCCACGAGCCGACCCCCCTCGTCGCCCCCCTCGGGCCCGAGGTCGATGATCCAGTCGGCGGACTTGATCACGTCGAGGTTGTGCTCGATGACGACCACGGTGTTCCCCGCGTCGACGAGGCGGTGCAGCACCCCCAGGAGCTTGCGCACGTCCTCGAAGTGCAACCCCGTCGTGGGCTCGTCGAGGATGTAGAACGTCCTCCCCGTGGACCGTCTGCCCAGCTCCGCGGCCAGCTTGACGCGCTGGGCCTCGCCCCCCGAGAGGGTCGGGGCCGGCTGTCCCAGGCGGATGTACCCGAGTCCGACGTCGTTGAGCGTCCCCAGGACGCGGGCGATCCGGGGATGGTTCTCGAAGAAGTGGAGCGCCTCCTCGATGGACATGTCGAGCACGTCGGCGATGGAGTGGCCCTTGAACGTCACCTCGAGGGTGTCCCGGTTGTAGCGACGTCCCTTGCACACCTCGCACGGCACGTACACGTCGGGCAGGAAGTGCATCTCGATCCTCAGGGTGCCGTCGCCCTTGCAGGTCTCGCAGCGTCCCCCCGGGACATTGAAGGAGAACCGGCCCGGCTTGTAGCCGCGTACCCGGGCGTCGGGGGTGGCGGCGAAGAGCTGCCGGATCGCGTCGAAGACCTTCGTGTACGTCACCGCGTTCGAGCGCGGGGTCCGGCCGATGGGCGACTGGTCGATGTCGATCACCTTGTCGATGTGCTCGATGCCTTCGATGCGGCGGTGCCGGCCCGGGCGCCGGCGGGCTCCGTGCAGCTCGGCGTGGAGGGCGCGGGAGAGCACGTCGAGGACGAGGGAGGACTTGCCGCTCCCGGAGACGCCGGTGACCGCGACGAACCGGCCGAGCGGGAAGGCGACGTCGATGCCGGCGAGGTTGTGCTCGGTGGCACCGCGCACGACGATCGCCTCGCCGGAGCCCGACCGTCTCGTGGTGGGAACGTCGATGCGCCGCCGCCCGGCGAGGTAGTCGCCCGTGATCGACTCGGGCGCCGCCACGATGGCTTCGAGCGGCCCGGCGGCCACGATCCGACCACCGTGCTCGCCGGCCCCGGGGCCGATGTCGACGATGTGGTCGGCGGCGCGGATCGTCTCCTCGTCGTGTTCGACGACGATGAGGGTGTTCCCGAGGTCGCGGAGGCGCAGCAGGGTCTCGATGAGCCGCCGGTTGTCCCGTTGGTGGAGCCCGATCGAGGGCTCGTCGAGGATGTAGAGGACACCCACGAGCCCGGAGCCGATCTGGGTGGCGAGCCTGATGCGCTGCGCCTCCCCGCCGGCGAGCGTCGCCGCCGAGCGTGACAGTGTGAGGTAGTCGAGCCCCACGTCCACCAGGAAGTCGAGCCGGCTCACGATCTCCTTCACGACCCGGTGGGCGATGCGGCGCTCCCGCTCGTCCAGGGCGAGGGAGGCGAGGAAGGCGCGGGCATCTCGGAGAGGAAGCGAGGAGAGCTGGAAGATCGAGCGCCCGCCGACGGTCACCGCCAGGGAGATCGGATTGAGGCGACCACCGCCGCAGGCGTCACAGGGCACCTCCCGCATGTACTGCCGGTAGTTCTCCCGGGCGGCGTCGGTCTCCGCCTCGGCGTAGCGCCGGGCGAGCCAGGGAACGACGCCCTCGTAGCGGGCCTCGTAGCGGCGTTCCCGGCCGAAGCGGTTCCGGTACCGGACGGTGAAGCGGCGGGCGCCGGCCCCGTGGAGGAGGAGCTCGCGCTGCTCCGCGGGGAGGTCCTCCCAGGCGGCGTCGAGGTCGATCCCCTCCGCGGCGGCCACGCCGGCGAGGAGTCGCTGGTAGTAGCCGGTGCGGTGGCGGCCCACCCAGGGGGCGATCGCGCCCTCACGCAGACTGCGCTCGGGATGGGAGATCACCAGGTCGGGATCCACCTGGAACCGGGTGCCGAGGCCGCTGCACTCGGGGCAGGCACCGTACGGCGAGTTGAACGAGAAGTTGCGCGGCTGGAGCTCGTCGAAGGAGAGGCCGCACCGGGTGCAGGCGAAGTGTCGACTGAAGGCGAGGGTGGGTCCGTCGACGATGTCGATGTGGGCCACGCCGTCGGTGAGCTCGAGGGCGGTCTCGAGCGAGTCGGTCAGTCGCCGCCGGATCCCCTCCTTGCGGACGAGCCGGTCGACGACCACCTCGATGGTGTGCTGGAAGTAGCGGTCGAGCCGGATCTCCTCGGTCAGGTCCCGGATCTCGCCGTCGATCCGGGCCCGACTGAAGCCCTGCCGGGCGAGGTCCGCCAGGAGTCCCTCGTACTCCCCCTTCCTGCCGCGGATGACGGGCGCCAGGACGAGGAACCGTGTTCCCTCCTCGAGCTCGAGGATCCGGTCCACGATCTGCTGCGGGGTCTGGCGCGTGACGGGGATTCCGTCCTCGGGACAGTGGGGAACCCCGATCCGTGCGTAGAGGAGCCGCAGGTAGTCGTGGATCTCGGTCACCGTCCCCACCGTCGAGCGCGGGTTGCGACTCGCCGTCTTCTGGTCGATCGAGATCGCCGGCGAGAGCCCCTCGATGAAGTCCACGTCCGGCTTGTCCATCTGGCCGAGGAACTGCCGGGCGTAGGCGGAGAGACTCTCGACGTACCGGCGTTGCCCCTCGGCGTAGATGGTGTCGAACGCGAGCGACGACTTCCCCGAGCCGGAGAGCCCGGTGAAGACGGTCAGACGGCCCCGCGGCAGCTCGAGATCGATGTCGTCGAGGTTGTGCTCACGGGCGCCGCGGATGACGATGCGGTCCTCGGGCACCGCGCTCCCTCCGTCGTCGCCGCCCGGCGAGTGTACCGGGAGCCGGGCGGCTGCCCGACCCGCGCGCCGGCGCTCGCCGCGGGGCCCGCTCCCCCTCAGAAGGCGGCCTCGGTGAGCTCCCGCAGCTCGCGCCGCAGCTCGGCGATCTCGTCACGAAGCCGGGCTGCGTACTCGAACCGCAGCTCGGCGGCCGCGTCGTGCATCTCCTCCTCGAGACTCTGGATGAGCCGGCGCAGGTCCGGGGTGTCGAGCTCGAGTGGCGCGCGGCGGCGCACCTCTCGTGCCCGGCGTTCCGCCGCGGGCGCGTCGCCACGCTGCACGAGCTCGAGGATGTCCGAGATCTTCTTCCGGATCGTCTGCGGGTCGATGCCGTGCTCCTCGTTGTAGGCGAGCTGGCGGGCCCGGCGGCGGTTCGTCTCCTCGATGGCGCGCCGCATGGAGTCCGTCACCGCGTCGGCGTACATGACGACCATGCCGTCCACGTTGCGCGCCGCCCGTCCGATCGTCTGGACGAGGCTCGTCACCGACCGGAGGAACCCCTCCTTGTCCGCATCGAGGATCGCCACCAGGGAGACCTCGGGCAGGTCGAGGCCCTCCCGGAGCAGGTTCACCCCGACGAGGACGTCGTACTCGCCGAGGCGCAGGTCACGGAGGATCTGGACGCGTTCGAGCGTGTCGATGTCGCTGTGGAGATACCGGGCGCGGATCCCCAGCTCGACGAGGTACTCGGTGAGGTCCTCGGCCATCTTCTTCGTGAGGGTGGTCACGAGGATGCGCTGGTCTCGCTCGGCACGGCCGCGGATCTCCTCGACGAGATCGTCCACTTGGCCTCGGGTGGGGCGGACTTCCACGGCGGGGTCCACGAGCCCGGTGGGCCGGATGATCTGCTCCACCACCTGCGCCGACTCGCGCAGCTCCCACGGCCCCGGCGTGGCGGAGAGGAACACCGCCCGGGCGGTGCGGGCGTACCACTCCTCGAAGGTGAGCGGCCGGTTGTCGAGCGCCGAGGGGAGGCGGAACCCGTGCGCGACGAGGACCTCCTTGCGGCTCCGGTCACCGGCGTACTGCCCGTGGATCTGTGGGATCGTGACGTGGCTCTCGTCCACGATCGTGAGGTAGTCGTCGGGGAAGTAGTCGAGCAGCGTGTAGGGCGGCTCCCCGGGGGCCCGTCCGTCGAGGTGACGGGAGTAGTTCTCGATGCCCGGGCAGGTGCCCACCTCGCGGAGCATCTCCAGGTCGTACGCGGTGCGCATGCGGAGACGCTGCGCCTCGAGTGACCTCCCCCGCGCCTCGAGCTCGGCCAGGCGCTCCTGCAGCTCGACCTCGATCGCCCCGATGGCCCGCTCGAGGCGGGAGCGGTCGGTGACGTAGTGGGTCGCCGGGTACACCCAGAGCTCGCCGAGCTCCTCGAGGACCTCCCCGGTGACGGGGTGCATGCGGAGGATCCGCTCCACCTCGTCCCCCCAGTACTCGACACGGAACACGGTCTCCTCGTAGGAGGGGAAGACCTCGAGGGTGTCGCCGCGCACCCGGAACCTCCCGCGGGAGAGCTCCACCTCGTTGCGTTGGTACTGGATGTCCACGAGCCGGCGGAGGGCGTGCTCGAGGGGGAAGGCGACCCCCTGCACGAGGCGGAGGAGTTGACCCTCGTACTGCTCGGGGGAGCCCAGGCCGTAGATGGCCGAGACCGAGGCCACGATGACGACGTCGCGCCGGGTGAGCAGCGCCGCCGTGGCCGAGTGACGCAGCCGGTCGATCTCGTCGTTCCTCGTCGACTCCTTCTCGATGTACGTGTCGGTGCGCGGCAGGTACGCCTCCGGCTGGTAGTAGTCGTAGTAGGAGACGAAGTACTCGACCCGGTTCTCGGGGAAGAACTGCCGGAACTCGTTGGCGAGCTGCGCGGCGAGGGCCTTGTTCGGTGCCAGGACGAGGGTGGGGAGCTGCACCTGCTCGATGGTCCAGGCGATCGTGGCCGACTTCCCCGACCCCGTGATCCCGAGGAGCGTCTGGAAACGGTCCCCGCGCCGGATCCCCTCCGCCAGCCGGGCGACGGCTTGGGGCTGGTCCCCCGCCGGGGCGAAGTCGGAGTGGACGCGAAACGGCTTCATCCCCGCGGAGGGTACCGGCTCCCCCCGCCCGGCATCACGGGTCGAGGAGCCGCCGCCAGAGCTCCTCCACCCTGGCATCGAGCTCCTCGAGATCTCCGTCGTTGACGATGACGACGTCGGCCCAGCGGCGCCACTCCTCCGGCGCGGGCTGGACGGCGATGCGTCGCGCCGCGTCCTCCGGGTCGCCTCCCCTGGCGACCACCCGTCGCAGGCGCACCTCCTCGGGCGCCTCCACGAGCACGTGGAGGAAGTCGCCTCCCACGATCTCCCTCCCCAGGACCGGGAGCTCCACGACGACCGGCCGTGCACCGGCCGCGGTCACCTCCGCCGCCACACGCCGGGCGATGGCGGGATGCGTCATCGCCTCCAACGCGGCGAGCTCGTCGGGGTCCCGGAAGACGATCGCGGCGAGACGTCGCCGATCGATCCTCCCCTCCACGACCGCGGCGGGCCACCGCCGCGCCACCGCCGCGAACGCCTCCCCTCCCGGCTCCAGCACCCGATGGCCCAGCTCGTCCGCGGAGACGACGACCGCCCCGCGCGCGGCGAGCCGCCGGGCGACGGTGCTCTTCCCCGACCCGATCCCACCGCTCAGGACGATGCGGATCGGGTCCGATGGAATCCCGTGATCCTCCACCCCGCGACTGTACCCTCGGGACGATGAGTCGTCCGGCCCAGTGGGACACCCGGTTCGACCGGATCCTGACCGTCCTCCGCTGGACGGCGCTCGCCCTCGGCGTCGTCCTCTCCGTCGTCGGGTTCGGCGTCACCCTCCGCGTAGCCCTCGCCGCGCTCGTCGTCGGCGTCTTCACGGTCGTCGCCGAGCTGCCCCCGCTCCGTCGGTCGGGGTCCGTGGGAGGTGCCGCGACCGTCGCCGTCTCGGGGGTCCTCGCCGCCCTCGTCGCCATCGCCTTCACCGGCCTGCTCGACAGTGCCTACCTCTTCGCGCTCACCGTCCCGGTGTTCGGGGCCGCGGCGGGTTCGGGGCTGCGCACCGGGGGGATGACGGCCCTCCTCGCCATCGTCGGACTCGCCACCCTGGTGGCCGCCGGCGGCGACCCGGTGGCCGTCCCCGTCTTCTTCCAGGTCTCGCTGTTCATCGCGCTCGTGGCCCTCACCTTCTCGGAGGCCCGTCGCATCCTCGTCGAGGAGGCGGCGCGCGCCGCGGCCCTCACCGAGGCCGCCCACGTCGACGCCGACCGGCTCGAGCGGCTCGAGGCAGCCCACACGCTCCTCCTCAGTCTCGGGGAGCTGGCGAACACCGCCGAGCTCAATCCGGTCACGGTCGGTCGGGCCGCGCTGCGCGACCTGGCCCGAACGGTTCCCTTCGACGCGGCCACCGTCGGCGTCCTCCGGAACGGGGCGCTCGTCGAGGTCGCCCGTCGCGGCCCGGTGCCGGGCCCGGGTGCGCCCCGGACCCACGCCATCAGGCTCGGCACGCGCGTCCTCGGCGAGATCAGCATGTGGGCGGGCCCGGGCGTAACGCTCGCCGGGTACGACGGGGTCGTCGAGGCCTCGCTCCGGCCCGTCGCCCTCGCCCTCGACAACATCCTCCTGCTGCGCGACATCGCCCATCGTGCCGTTCGTGAGGAGCGCACCCGCCTCGCCCGCGAGCTGCACGACGAGATCGGCCCGACCCTCGCCTCCATCGGTCTCGGCCTCGACGTGGCCCTCGAGGGCGGCGAGCTCGAGCCCGGGCTCCGCACCCACCTCGAGACCCTCCGGGGCACCACCGGGCGACTCGTCGAGGAGGTGCGCGCCACGGTCGCCGACCTGCGCGCCGTCGACAGCACGAGCCTCGTGGAGCAGGCCCACGCGCTCGCCTTCGAGGTCGGCGCCGACGGGCCTGCCATCGTCGTGTCCCTCGAGGAGCGACGTCCACCTCGCACGAGCGTCGCCCCCGAGTTGGGCGCGATCATGGCCGAGGCGGTCCGCAACGCCCTCGAGCACTCCGGGGCGTCCGTCGTCCGGATCGAGGGCACCGTCGATCGGGACGACGGACGCATCGCCGTCGCCGACGACGGCGGCGGCTTCGATCCGGACCGGGAGCGCCCGGGACACTTCGGGATCACCGGCATGCGGGAACGCGCCGCCGCCATCGGAGCCACCGTCACGATCGCCTCCACCGCCGACGGCACCACGGTGACCATCGCCTGGGGGAACCCCCCATGAGCGGCCCGATCCGTGTCGTCATCGCCGACGACCACCGCCTGCTCCTCGACGGCCTCGCCCAGGCCCTCGACGGCCTGCCGGACATCACCGTCGTCGGCACCGCGGGGGACGGCGTCGCCCTGCTCGAGCTCCTCGAGCGGACCCCCGTCGACGTGCTCCTCCTCGATCTCGAGATGCCGCGGCTCGGTGGCGTCGCCGCCCTCCGCCGTCTCCCCGATCCCCCTCCGACGATCGTCGTCACCATGCACACCGACGCCGACCACCGACGTCGGGCCGAGACCGCCGGCGCGGTCGGGTTCCTCTCCAAGTCGGCTCCCCTCCGCGACCTCGCCGCGGCCGTCCGCGCCGCCCGGGCCGGGGCCGACCTACTCCACGCCGAGGACCTCGAAGCCCTCCTCGACGGGTACCGGCAACCCCGCCTCTACCCGGGGGCGGAGGCGATCACGGGGCGGGAGCGGGAGCTCCTCGCCCTCCTCGCCCGAGGCATCACCCGGACCGAGGACCTGGCCGACGAGCTCTTCATCTCCCAGAAGACGGTGAAGAACCACCTGGCGAGCATCTACGAGAAACTCGGGGTCAACGACCGCGCCCAGGCCGCCGTCGAGGCGATTCGGCTCGGCCTCCACCGCCGTCCCTGAGTCCCGGTGAAATGGGTCGCCCGCCCTATGGCCGCGGCGGGTCATCCGTCGTACCGTGTCTCTCGGATCGCCCTGCCACAGGAGGTAACGACCATGCTTCGTCTCTGGACGGCCATTCAGGCCAGGTTGGCCGAGGAGGACGGCGCCAGCCTCGTCGAGTACGCGCTCTTGGTCGCGCTGATCGCCATCGTGGCCATCGCCGCGATCGTCCTGCTCGGCAACCGGGTCACCACGACCCTCTCGAACGCCGCGACGAGCCTCTGAGCAGGCCGGCCGAACGAGGAGGGACCCGCCGGGTCCCTCCTCGTTTCGCGTGGACGCCTCCCGCGACGTCCCGCCCCGTGGCCGGGACGGCTCAGGGCGCGCGGAGGACGACGAAGTGCTCGTCCCGGTACGCCGTCCGCCATCCGTCCCGCTCCAGGACCGTCACGAGCGGCCAGTCGACCGACGCGATCGCGGCCCGCATGCCGTAGCGGGAGAAGACCGGCTCGTAGGCGCCCCGAGTGGCGGCGAGGTACTCCGCGAAGAACTCCGCCCCGTACAGCTCGGCGCGGTCGTCCAGGTAGATCCGCTCGGCGGGCCAGTTCCGGTAGATGAGGTACCCCCCGACGGCGTCGGAGTGGAAGAAGGGCTGTGGCCCCGCCGCGGCGATCGCCGCGTCCGGTGGGAACACGGAGGTGTCGATCCGGTGGGGGACGAGGAGGAGCGGCGCCACCACGAGCGCGGCGACCACCCCCGCCGCCACCCACGTCACCGCCGAGCCGCGACCTCCCACGGCGCGACGGGGTCGCCAGGCGAGCGCCGCCCACGGCACGAGGACGATCGCCGCCGGGTACACGGCGCGGCGCGTCGTGAGACCGAAGAGGAGGAAGGGCACGACGACGACGAGGTCCCGGGGACGCAGGCGATGCCGCGACGCGCCGACGAGGATCCCCACGAGGAGGACGAGGTAGGGCGCCTGGACGGGATCCCCGAACGCCGGGGGGCGCCATTCGTTGATGAGGGCGAGCGCGTCCCGGTTCCGGGCGAAGGCGAGGAGGATCTCCCACACGCCGAGGCCGTGCGCGGTGGCCGTCGCCGCCACCGCGCCGAGGATCGCGACGAGCGCCACCCGCCGGGACCGTCGCCGAACGGCCTCGAGCAGGAGGAGGCCGACACCGAGCACCCAGGAGCCGTGCATCGCCGACCAGATCCACACGATGGGGACCGCGGCCCACAGGACACGGTCCTCGAGCCCCACCACGACGACGACGAGGGCGAGGAGGACGTAGCTGACGACGACCGGCCGCGGCTGGACGAACGGGACCGCCAGCCAGGCGAGGACCATCATCCACAGCGCCGTCGCCAGTGGACTGCGAGTCACCCCGTAGAGGCGGACCCCGACGAGGAGGAGCGTCGCCCCCGCCACGAGGAAGAGCACGAGGTGGGTCCAGGCGATCCCCCCGGTGAGCCGTTCGAGCGTCCCGTAGCCGAGCTCCGTGAGCCACGACTGCGTCCGCCACGGGACCCCTCCCCGCGAGTAGCTGAAGACGTCGCTCGTGAGGACCCTGCCCAGCCGAAGTTGTGCGGTGCCGGCACGTACGTGCCAGAGGAACGAGTTGTCGACGACGGGATGCACCGCGGCCACCGAGATCAGGACGAAGGGCACGAGGCCGAAGAGGTGCCTGACCCGGAGCCGGCTCGCCCACCCGGTCACGCGCCCGGTTCCCTCACCCATCCGCGCCGCCCCGGCTCAGCGCAGGGTCTGGACGATGCTGATCGCCGCCGGGCCGAGGATGACGACGAAGAGCGCCGGGAAGATGCAGAAGACGAGGGGGAACACCATCTTCACGGGCGCCGCGAAGGCGCGCTCCTGGGCCCGCTGGCGGCGCCGCACCCGCATCTCGTCCGCCTGCACCCGGAGCATGCGGGCGATCGACACACCGAACTGGTCCGCCTGGTTGAGGGCGAGGACGAACGAGTTGAGGTCCTCGACGTTCGTTCGATCGGCGAGCCCGCGCAGCGCCTCGTGTCGACTCACCCCGACGCGGGTCTCCTGTAGGGCCCGGGCGAACTCGCGGGAGAGCTCCCCGGGCACGTTCTGGACGACGCGACCCATCGCCGCCTCGAAGCCGAGCCCCGCCTCCACCGAGATGACGAGCAGGTCGATGACGTCGGGGAGCTCCCGTTCGAGGCGCTGCCGGCGCTCCTCGATCCGCCGGTTGAGCACGGCCTCCGGTCCGAGGAAGCCCACGAACAGGAAGAACCCGAGGAAGAGGAGCTTGATGAGCGGGGCCGGGAAGGCACTCTGGAGGACCGCCCACAGGAGGAAGGAGGCGATCAGGACGACGATCCGGATCGCCGCCCACGTGTTCCCGTCCATCCGCTCCGCCCAGCCGGCGTACAGGATCTTCTTCTGGGCACGGTTGACCCAGCCCTGCGGCGTGAAGCGCAGCGCGAAGCGCCCGATCTTCTCCACGATGGGGGCCACGGCGCGCTCGGCGAAGGAGACCTGGAGCACCTCGGAACGGGTCCGTCCCAGCCCTACGAGGCGCCGGGAGGCGTTCTGCCGGGCCCGGACCACGCCGTTTCCCACGTACACGACGAGCGCACCCACGGTGACGGCCACGGACACGGCGGCGAAGAGGAGCGGGTCCATCAGACCTCCACCTTGACGATCTTCTGCAGCCACAGCATGCCGAGGACGAGGAGGACCGCGGCCACCCCGAGGGCGACGAGCCCCTGGGTCGTGCCGAGGAGGGGCTCGATGTAGGTGGGGTTCACCACGAGGATGACGCCGAAGATGACGAACGGCAGGGCACCGAGGACGATCGCCGAGATCCGGCCCTCGGCGGTGAGGGCCTTCATCTCCCGCCGGAGTCGGTTGCGCTGCAGCATCGTCTCGGCGGTCGTCTGCAGCACCTCGGCCAGGTTCCCTCCCACCTCGCGCTGGATGTTGATGGCGAGGACCGCCCACTCGAAGTCCTGGGACTCCATGCGCCGGGCGACGTCGTTGAGGGCGGCGTCGACGGAGCGCCCGAGCCGGATCTCGGTGATGGCCCGGGCGAACTCCCGGGCGGTCGGCTCGGGAGACTCCTGACCCACCGCCTCCACCGCCTGCAACAACGAGTACCCGGCGCGGAGGGAGGTGGCGATGAGGTTGAGCGTGTCGGGGAGCTGGCTCTCGAACCGCTTCCGCTCCCGGGAGGCGATCGTGCTCACCGAGAACGCGGCGAACCCCAGCATGACCACCGCGGCGAGGAGTCCCCACAGCACGGATCGGCCGAAGGTCCCCACGAGGATCCCGCCGATGAGCGACAGCCCGATCGCCCCGACGATCGCCTCCCCCGGTCGAACGGGCATGTTCGCCTGCTCGAGGGCGGTTTCGATCGTCTGCAGCATGCCGCGCTCGCGCGCGACGCCCTCGGCCCCGCGCACCACCCGCCGCAGGACACGGAAACGACCGAGGATTCGGCCCCGGCCCCGATCCGACGACGATCCGTACGCGCCGAGACGGCCCCGCAGTCGCGCCTCTCGGCCGGGCGACCGGCCGGAGAGGATGACCACGATGAGGAACGCCGCCAGTCCCGCGGCGAGTGCCGCCACGAGGACGAGCCACTCCCGGGGCGCGGTCCCGCTCCCGACCGCGGCCCACCCCGGCGTCGCGACCCCCAGGGAGAGGCCGAGGCCGCCGAGGCCCGCGAGGATGGCGCGACGCCTCATCGCCGGACGAACGGCTCGGGCTGGAAGAGCTCCGCCGGCAGCGGGATCCCCAGGTTCTCGAGGTGGTCGCTGAAGGCGGGCCGGATGCCGGTGGCCTTCAAGTGCCCCCGGTACCGTCCCCGCTCGTCGACGCCCATGCCGTAGTCGAAGAGCATGAGGTCCTGCAGGGTGATGACGTCGCCCTCCATCCCCACCACCTCGGTCACGTGGGTGATCCGCCGCGTCCCGTCACGGAGCCGGTGGGTGTGGACGATGAGGTCGATGGCGGAGGCGACCTGCTCCCTGATGGCCCGGATGGGGAGGTCCATCCCGGCCATGAGCACCATGGTCTCGATCCGGGCGAGGGTGTCCCGCGGCGAGTTGGAGTGGATGGTCGTGAGGGAGCCGTCGTGGCCGGTGTTCATCGCCTGGAGCATGTCGAGGGCCTCGCCGCCACGCGCCTCACCGACGATGATGCGGTCGGGTCGCATCCGCAGGGCGTTGCGCATGAGGTCGCGAATCGTGACCTCGCCCTTCCCCTCCAGGTTCGGCGGCCTCGCCTCGAGGCTGAGCACGTGCACCTGGTTCAGCCGGAGCTCGGCGGCGTCCTCGATGGTGACGATGCGCTCGTCGTCGGGGATGAAGTTCGACAGCACGTTGAGCAGCGTCGTCTTGCCCGATCCGGTGGCCCCGCTGACGATGACGTTGAGACGCCCCTGCACGCAGCGGTGCAGCAGTTCCGCCACCTGCTCGGTCATGGTGTCGTTGGCGACGAGATCGTCCACGGTGAAGGGATCGACGGCGAACTTCCGGATCGTCAGGTAGGGCCCGCCGATGGCGAGGGGATGGATGACGGCGTTCACCCGCGACCCGTCGGGGAGCCGCGCGTCCACCATCGGGGTCGACTCGTCGATGCGCCGCCCCACCTGGCCCACGATCTTCTCGATGATCCGCTCGAGGTGCACGGCGTCGACGAAACGGGCGTCGGTCTTGTACAGCCGGCCGCCTCGCTCCACCCACACCGCCCGGGGCCCGTTCACCATGACCTCGGTGACCTCGGGGTCGGCGAGGAGCGGGTCGATGGGTCCGTACCCGAGGACGTCGTCGGCGATCTCCTGGAGGAGCGCCATGCGGTCCACCCGCGACAACGGCACCGAGGTCTCCTGGTCGAGTGCCCACTCGAGCATCTCCATGACCCGGAGCTTGAGCTCGGCGTCCGACATCTGCCGGTCGTACAGGGTCGGTCCGAGCCCCTCCACGACCTTGTAGTGCAGGCGCCGGCGCAGCTCCTGACGCGTCGCCTCCCGTTGCGTCTCGGCGGTGTGGTCCGCGGCCTTGGCGGCCCGGACCCGATCGGCGAGGCTCATGTCGTCGTCTCCCCTGTCTCGGAGCGCTGCTCCTCCATGGAACCTACCGGAACCATCGGCGCGATCTCGTGTCCTCTTCAGGGATCTTCGTCCGCTCCTCGTCGACCACGAGACGGGCCACGCCACGCAGGTCCTTCGCCACCCGGGAACGCGGGTACAGGGAGACGACCGGCTCGCCCTCGTTCACCGCGCGCGGCACGAGCTTGTCGGAGGAGATGGCCGCCTGGACGTCGAGCCCGAGGGAGCGCTCGAGCTCGCGTACGTCGAGGCGGGCCTTCGAGTTCACCCGGTTGAGGACGAGCTTGATCTTCTCGAAGGGGAAGCGGATGAGCCGGAGCGTGTCGAGCGCGAGCTTGGCGTTCTTGACGCTGGGCAGGTCCATGTCGACCACGAGGAGGACCACGTCGGAGCGCTCGAGGATGGAGAGCACCGGCTCGTCGAGGAACGGGGCCGTGTCGATGACGACGTAGTCGAACATGCGTTTCAGCATCCCGATGGTCTTGACCACCACCTGTGTCGACACCTCGTCGGCGAGGGAGGGCTCGAGGGGGGCGGAGAGGACGCGCATCCCGGTGCTGTGGGTGGCGAGGAGGCTCTCGAGGAGGGCCTCGTCGAGCTTGTCGATGTCGCGGGCCACGTCGACGATGGTGTGTACCGGGTCGACCTGCAGGCAGATGCAGACGTCGCCGAACTGGAGGTCGGCGTCGAGGACGACGACCCGTTCCGGGTCCCCCCACATGGCGAGCGCGAGCGCGACGTTCGTCGTCGTCATCGTCTTGCCGGCCCCGCCCTTGGGGGACATGATCGTGACGACCTTCCCCAGGCGGTACCGGCCGGACCGCTCCTCCTCCTCCCGGCGGTGGAGCTGCTCGACGACCGAGAGGATCTCCTGGGCCTTCGCCGGGGTCAAGGGCAGGTCGACGACGTCCCGGAACCCGACCCGGATGGCGGCACGGAGCATCTCGGTGCTCAGTCCGTCGGCGACGAGCACGAGCGGGAGGTCGGGTTGCACGTCGAGCAGGAGGCTCGACTCCGTCACCCCGCTCTCGTGGGCGAAGCTCGGCCCGATGATCGCCAGCTCGATCCCCTCCTCGACGAGCTTCCGCTGCGCGTCGGAGATGTTCCGTGCCGAGAAGACCTTGTGACCCTCGAAGAGCCGGTCGATCTCCTCGACGAGGCCGGGATCCGCGTCGACGACGAGGACCGAGCGGGCGACGAGGGGATCAGTTGCCGGAACCACCAGCGGCGGCCTCCACCTTCTCTGCGATCCGGTCGAGCAGGGTGAACAGGTCGTCCACGACCACCCCACGGGAGTCGAACGGAGTGTACGGGATGTCGGCCGGCAAGAGCGAGAGCGACACGTTGGCGTACTGGCGGGCGAACTCGATCTTCTCGGCCTGCTCCGGGGTCACCTCGAGGACGACCACCTGCGTCCCCTGCGGCTCGAGACCCGTCCCGAGGGGGCTCGGCCGGGTGTCGGGGCCGACCGCGAGCACCTCGAGATCCTGGAGGACCGTCTGGGTGAAGTCGAGCGAGGCGGGGAGCGTCTCGGCGAACCCGGCCACGACGTCCACCGGCTCGCCGCCGGGCGCACCGGTGGTCTCGCCCGTGGTCGTGCCCGTGGACGGCACCGTCGTCGGCGGGGTCGCGAACCCCGAGCCGAGGACCGCGGCCCGCAGGTTCGGGTCCTTGAGCAGCTCGAGGAAGCTGTTCACCTGGACGGTCGCCGAGGCGAGCAGGTTCACGTGGTCGCCCGGTCGGATGAACCCACCCACGGCGCCGACCTCGTCGGGCCGGATGCTGACGGCCACCTTCCCCTGGGGGATGGACTCGGAGAGGGTGACGGAGTTCAGCTCGGCGGGCGTGACGAACATCTCGGTGGTGAGGAGCTGACCCGCGCCGATGGGTCCCGCCGCCACCCGGCCGTCGAGGAGCGAGCCGAGGTCGCTCGGGTTGTCCGGACACCCCACCTTGCGGGGATCGAGGTCGAGGTTCCGCTCGTCGGGCCCGAGACACAGGATCGACGATCCGGGGAACACGACGTTCTCGCGCAGCGCCGTCGACTCCTCGATGAAGGGCCGGGCCTCGTTCCCCGGGGTGCCCGAGGGGATCGGCTGCGTGGCCCGGTACACCCGAACCTCGGTGACGTTGGCTCGGACGTCCTCCTCGACGGTGCTGAGGTACCGCCAGATGGCGAATCCGGAGACCGCGGCGAGGATCACCGCGATGACGAGGACGATGGTTCTCCTACCCATGGCGACCGGCCCTTCCCTTCAGCGTGACAGCAGGACGCCGCGGCGTGGGGAGAGACTCGAGGGACGGGATCGCCGGATGCGTCCGACCGGGACGCATCCCCGACTCACTTCCGACCGATCCCCCGCTCCTTGAGCTCCTGGAGGATCGCCTCCAGGGAGGAGTCGGCGGCGAAGGAAGGACGATCGGACGGTTCGTCCTCACGCTGGAACTCCCTTCGTCTCGGTCGGCTCGGCTTCCGCTCGCTCCAGGTGGAGCGATCTTCCCATTCGGGCAGCGCCTGCTTGATCGACAGGCTCACTCGTCGTCTGTCGGCGTCGATCTCGGTCACCTTTACCCGAACCTGCTGACCGATCGAGAGCTCGAGCTCCGGACTGTCGACGTGATGCAGCGCGATCTCCGAGACGTGGACGAGTCCTTCGACTCCCTCACGGATGGAGACGAAGGCCCCGAACGGCACGGTCTTCGTGACGCGCCCGTCGAGGATCGTTCCCACCTCGGTCTCCCGGGCGAAGGTCTCCCAGGGATCCTCGGTGGTCTGCCGGATGGAGAGGGAGATCCGCTCCCGGTCCCGATCCACCTCGAGCACCTTGACGGTCACCTCGTCGCCCACCGAGACCACCTCGCCCGGATGGTTGACGTGCTGCCAGGAGAGCTCGGACACGTGCACGAGGCCGTCCATGCCCCCGAGGTCGACGAACGCGCCGAAGTTCACCACCGAGGAGACGACCCCGGTCCGGACGTCGCCCGGCTGGAGGTCGGCGAGGAACGCCTGCCGCTGCTCCGCCTGCTCCTCCTCGAGGTGGGCGCGCCGGGACAGCACCACGTTGTTCCGGTTCTTGTCGAGCTCGATGACCTTCGCCTCGATGACCTGCCCCACGAACGGGTGGAGGTCCCGCACCCGGCGGAGGTCGACGAGGGAGGCGGGCAGGAAGCCGCGGAGGCCGATGTCGACGATGAGTCCGCCCTTGACCACCTCGATGACCGGCCCGGTCACCGTGCCGCCCTCCTCCATGATCCGCTCGATCCGGCCCCAGGCCCGCTCGTACTGGGCCCGCTTCTTCGAGAGGACGAGCCGGCCGGCGTCGTCCTCCATCTGGAGGACGAGCGCCTCGATCTCGTCGCCGACGGCGACCACCTCGGCCGGGTTGGCGTTGTTGCGGATCGAGAGCTCCTTGGCGGGGACGACGCCCTCGGACTTGTACCCGATGTCGATGAGGACCTCGTCCGGGTCGACGCGAACGACCGTCCCGGCGACGATGTCGCCCTCCTTGAAGGCGAACACCGTGCGCTCGACGGCGGCTGCGAAGTCCTCCGCGGAGAGGTCGTCCGGGAGCGCTCCCAGGTCCTTCGGCGCGGTGATGGCGGGCCGCTCGCCGTGCCGCACCGGCGCGGGTGCCCGTTCCGCCTCCTCGGAGGGTTCGGGGGTGTTCGCCGGGGGGGCCGTGGCGGTCACCGGGCCCTCCTCCGCGACCTCCGCGACGGGCGGAGTGTCCTCGCCGCCGACGTCCGGGGTCGTCTCGGGACCGGTGGCGGCTTCCGCCGATGCCGAGGGCTCCACGCCCTGGGTCTCGCCCTCGGTGGCGAGGTCGGTGTCGTTCTCGATGGCCATGCGACCGCATCAACTCCTTGCGACTGTGATCACCTCCGCGCGCGACGCGGTGCCGGAGGCCTGGGAAAGATACCAGGATTCCCGGCCCAGGGCACCATCGAGGTCACGCCTTGCAGTCGGCGAGGCTCCGCCCATGGGCGAGCGCCACCTCGAGCGGCACCCGCAGGGTGACGACGCCCTCCATGACCGTGCGGGTCAGGGCCGTGATGGCGGGTACCTCCGGCTCGGGGACCTCGAGCACCAGCTCGTCGTGCACCTGGAGGAGCATGCGTGCCGCCGAGCCCCGCTCGCGCAGCTCCCGGTCGAGGTCGACCATCGCCTTCTTGATGATGTCGGCCGCCGACCCCTGGATGGGCGCGTTGAGCGCCATCCGCTCTCCCATCTGCCGATCGCGGAAGTTCGCGCTCGACAGCTCGGGGAGGTAGCGACGACGACCGAGGAGGGTGGTCGTGTACCCCTTCTCGCGCGCCCCCTCGACGATGCCGGCCATGAAGGCCCGCACCTCGGGGAAGCGGGCGAAGTAGGCGTCGATGTGCTCCTGGGCCTCGTCGCGGGAGATCCCGAGACGCTGGGCCAGCCCGTACGCCTCCATGCCGTAGAGGAGCCCGAAGTTGATCATCTTCGCCCGACGCCGCTGTTCCGGGGTGACCGCCTCCGGGGCGATGCCGGCGATGCGGGCGGCGGTCGCGGCGTGGATGTCGAGCCCCTGGGCGAAGGCCTCGAGGAGTCCCGGGTCGCCGGAGAGGTGGGCCAGGATGCGCAGCTCGATCTGCGAGTAGTCGGCGACGAGGAAGCGGGTCCCGGGAGCGGCGACGAAGGCGCGCCGGATGGCGCGCCCCTCCCCGGTGCGCACCGGGATGTTCTGCAGGTTGGGCTGTTCCTGGGAGAGCCGGCCGGTGCTCGCCGCCATCTGGTTGAAGCGGCCCCGGATCCGGCCGTCGGGCTCGATCAGGGCGAGGAGCGCCTCCACGTAGGTGGAGCGGAGCTTCTCGAGCTCCCGGTAGCGGAGGAGGTCGGCGACGACCGGGTGGGCGTCACGGAGCTTCTCGAGGACGGAGGCGTCGGTGGAGGGCACGCCCTTGGGTGTCTTCTTCACCACGGGGAGCCCGAGTCGCGTGAAGAGGACCTCGCGGAGCTGGACGGTGGAGTTGACGTTGAACGTCGTGCCGGCGGCCTCGTGGATGGCCTGCTCGAGCCCGGCGAGCCGCCGCAGGAGGTCGGTGCGCAGGTCCTCGAGCACGGCCCGATCGACGCCGATGCCGGCCATCTCCATCCGGGCGAGGACGGGGATCAGCGGCAACTCGATCTCCTCGTAGAGGCGGATGCCGCCGCGAGCTGCCAGGCGCTCGCGGAGAGGGGCGACGAGGGCGACGACCGCGACGGCTCGGCGACCCGCCGCCTCGAGGTCCGGACCCGCCGAGAACGCGAGGGTTCCCTGGGTGGCGGCGTCCTCCTCCCCGGGATCGACGAGGATGCCGAGCTCGCGGTCGGCGAGGTCCTCCAACGCCGGGGCCCGCTGGGCGGGATCGGCGAGGTACGCGGCGAGGGCCGTGTCGAAGGCGGCCCGGACGTCGCTGAATCCCGCCTCCATGAGGGCCCGCAGCAGCGGCTTGACGTCGTGACCGGCGAAGCCACCCCCTCCGGCGTCGAGGCCGGCGACGAGGCCGTCGAGCGCCGCGGCCGGCACGTAGGCGGCCGGCTCCCCCGCCACGACGATCCCGACGAGGTCGCCGTTCTCCCACACCGGCTCGACCGCCGTCGCCGGGAGGGTGACGAGACGGCGGGCCTGCTCGGGATCCACCACCGACACCACCTCGACGTCGAGGCCGGCACGTGCCGTGGCCTCCATCCCGCCCAGCTCGACGAGACGGTCCCAGAGGTTGCGGAACGCCAGCGCGTCGAAGACCTCCCGTACCCGGTCACGATCGAAGCCGTCGAGACGGCACGAGTCGGGATCGACGTCCTCCAGGGGGAGGTCGGCGACGAGACGGGTCAGCTCCCGGTTGAGGAAGACCTGGTCCCGGGCGGCGAGGAGGTTCTCCCGCAGCTTCGGTGTGAGCTCCCCCAGGTGCGCGTAGATCCCCTCCAGGCTCCCGTACTCGCGCAGGAGTCGGGCGGCGGTCTTCTCGCCGACGCCGGGCACGCCGGGGAGGTTGTCCGACGGGTCGCCGCGCAGGGCGGCGTAGTCGACGTACCGCTCCGGGGGGACCCCGTACCGCTCCTCGACCCAGCGGGCATCGGCGGTGACGGTGTCGGAGATCCCGCGACGCGTGTACACCACGGTGACGCCGTCCCGGACGAGCTGGAACGCGTCGCGATCACCGGTGACGACGAGGACCTCCCAGCCGTCTCGTCGGGCTCGGGTGACGAGGGAGGCGATGACGTCGTCGGCCTCGTACCCCGGGACCTCGACCTGCCGGATCCCGAGGGCATCGAGGACCTCGCGGATGAGCGGGATCTGATCCTGGAAGAGATCGGGCGCTCGCTCCCGCTGGGCCTTGTACTCGGGGAAGCGCTCCGTGCGGAAGGTGGGACCGGGCAGGTCCCAGGCGACGGCCACGGCGTCGGGTCGGGCCTCCCCGAGCAGCTTGATGAGCATCGAGGTGAACCCGAAGACGGCGTTCGTCACCTGACCGGCCGGGGTCGCCAGGTCCGCGGGCAGGGCGTAGAAGGCGCGGTAGGCGAGACTGTGACCGTCGAGGAGCGCGAGCTTCATGACGCCAGCGTACCGGCCGCCGGTCGCGGCGCCGCCTCGTGCCGCGGTGCTACTGAACGAGGTGGATGGGCTGGCCGTTGATGTAGGCCTCCCAGGTGGTGCGCTCCCCGATGTCGCTGGCGCCGCTGAAGTCGTAGTCGACGTACACCCAGCACCCCGCGCTGCACGTGTAGTCGCCGGGGACGTCGAAGGAGAGCTCGACCCAGTCCCCTTGGAACTCGGCTCCGCTTCCGGTGTTCTGGATGCTGAGGTAGCAGCCGCTCTCCCCGTCGTCGGGGCCCCAGTCCCGGATGACGTTCCCGGTGTCGCCGTCGATGACCCGGTACTGGCAGTCGACGTTCGCCAGCTCGCCGGTGATGCGCAGGTCGGCGTTCCCCGAGAAGTCGCCGGCGTCGAAGAGCCGCAACAGGAGGCGCTGTCCGGCGTACTCCTGCGGGAGCTTCACGATCTTGAAGGTGGGATGGCTCCCCTGTTCGAACGTCCAGATGGACATGGAGCCGAGCCCGTACACCGCGACGTCGTTCGACGTGCTCCCGTCGACGAGCGCCCGCAGGGAGAAGGCGTTGATCGTGACGTCCTCGTACTCCTCGTACCACGCGTTCGACCACGTGTAGAGGGGGTTCTCCACCTCGAGGACGTAGAGACCCTGCTGCGCGGTGACGGGACACCCTCCGAGGGTGTCCCAGCGGTAGCTCGACGCGCCGTTCGCGACGTAGTGGAACGTCGAGGAGCAGACGGCGGAGGAGTGACTCGAGTTGTCCGTCCAGTCGCTGGGAGTGCTGTCGGGCGGGTACAGGCGGAAGTGCACCGTGTACTCCTGGGTGCCGAAGGTGGCCCCGAGGGGCGAGTTGTCGCCCGGGGTGCCCGGCACCGGGTAGACGCTCCAGTTCTCCTGCCACAGGACCCCGTCGTACACCTGGACCGAGAGGGACTTCCCCGCGTCGGCGGCAGGGACGTCCACCGCGTAGTAGTAGGAGGGTTGGCGCGACTCGGGGTTGTCCGTCGAGGTGCAGAAGCTCTGGATGCAGTTCGTTCCGTACGGGTCGCCGTCCGCCTTCCGCTTCCGCCTCCCGTTCACCGCCAGCCAGAAGTCGACCGTCCGGCCGGAGACCGTGGGGTCGGTGCCGAGGAACGACTCGTCGCTGCCGATCTTCAGCGGAGGGAGTTGCTCGGCGGTGGCCGACTGGGTGATGGCCACCGTGTCGATCCCGAAGACCCGCATGAAGAACGTTCCGACGCTCGTGTCGATGGTCACCTTGAGCTGGTTGCAGGTGTCGCCCTGGGCCGGGGTGACGGTGACGCCACCCGCGCCGTCCACGTAGCCGTTCGCCTGGGCGATGGCGAGCGCCGCCGTGTACGGGTCGGTGCCGGCGTCGGGAGCGGCACAGTTGGGGAGCGGCATGTGGACGACACCGGCGAGTGCCGCCGCCTCCGCCGCCTTGCGCACCTTGAGCTGGTTCACGTAGAGCCACCCGAGGTCCACCGCGAACGCGGCCATGCCGAGCAGGGTGACGAGGAGCAGGGCGGTGAGGACGACGACGGTCCCCCGTTCGTCGGATCGGCGCTGCGGCGGGGTTCGGTCCATGAGGTCAGGATCCCGAGAGGCCGAACTGCTGGGGCTCCATCCGCATGAGGGCGGTGTCGGCCCAACAGTTCGTCGGGGGCGTTCCGTTGTCGCACTGCACGTTGGGGAGGGGAACGATGCCGCCGGTGATCCAGGTGTGGCCGTAGACGACCTTCACCCCCAGCGTGTCGAGGTTCCCCACCGCGATGTTGCGCGACGACGGCGGCCAGTCCCATCCCGAGTAGCCGGCGTCGGGATCGGGACAGGGGTTCCAGTAGCAGGTGGCGCCCTGCTGGTACTGGTAGTAGTAGCGGTTCACCGATCCGCTCACCGGGTCGCCGTTGGCGTCGGCCTTGAAGATGTCGACGTACACCACGATCCCCACGCCGCTGCCGGGCAGGTTGGCGAGGGTCTGCTCGAGGGATTGCAACATGCGGAGGTCGGCGTCGCTCTGCTGGCCCATGGCGGTACCGACGCGCGCCGCCGTCTGGGTCCCGTTCCCGATGGTCAGGCGATCGCGAAAGGCGATGCCGAGCTCGATGATCCCGAAGAGGATCATGAGGAGGATCGGCACGACGAGCGCCATCTCGACGAGGGCGGCCCCCCGTTCCTCTCGTCGCGGCGCTCGACTACGGACGGTGTCCATCTCTCCCCTGATTCGGCGCTCTGACCACGCAGTGTAGTCGTCCGGGGCGGTTTCGGGAAGGGCCCCTACACTGTTGCGTCCCCGGCCGGGATGGCGGAACGGAAGACGCGGCGGACTCAAAATCCGCTGGGCGACAGCCCGTGTGGGTTCGAATCCCACTCCCGGTACCGCGCCGTCCCTGCCGGAGCTCATCCCGCGTCATCGGTCGGATCGGCGGCCCCCTGAAGGAGTTCACCCCCGTTCCATGGCGCGGGAGAGATCGGTCACGGCGGCCGCGAGGGCCTCCGCCGCCTCCCGGGCCCCGCCCGCCTCGAGCACCCGACGCACGAGCGCCGAGCCCACGATGACGCCGTCGCCGAGCCGGGCCGCCGCGGCGGCCTGCGCCGGGGTGGAGATGCCCACGCCGAGCACGAGCGGGATCGAGGTGAGCGCCCGCACGCGGGCCGAGAGCGCCGCCGCCAGCGAGGACCCCGCCGCTCGCTCCCCCGTGACCCCGAGCTCCGCGATCCCGTAGATGAACGCGGGATCGGCGGCGACGACCCGTCGCAGGCGCTCGTCGGTCGTCGTCGGCGCCGCGAAGAGCACCATGCCGATGCCCGCCGCGTCCGCGGCCGCCCGAAACGGCCTCGCCTCGTCGGCGGGGAGGTCGGCCACGATGACGCCGACCGCTCCGGCGTCGGCGACGCGGCGGGCGAAGACGTCGATCCCCCGTCGCAGCACGGGATTCACGTACGTCATGACGAACACCGGCTTCCCGGTGCGCTCCACGACGCGCGCGACGACGCCGAAGGCGCGATCGAGGGAGACGCCACCGCGCAGGGCTCGACTCGCCGCCTCCTGGATCACCGGACCGTCCATGAGGGGATCCGCGTAGGGGATCCCGACCTCGAACCCGTCGGCTCCCGCCTCCGCCATCGCGGCGAACAGATCGACGGACGCCGCCGCATCGGGGAGCCCGGCGGTGAGGTACGGCAGCAGCACGGCACGCCCGCGGCTCCGGGCCTCGCCGAACATCCTGCCGATCCGGTCCGTCCCACGCTCAGCCATCGAGTGCCGCCACCTGTCGCACGTCCTTGTCGCCCCGCCCCGAGAGGTTGAGGACGACCGTCCTCCCGGCGAGGGTCGCGGCCTCCCGGACGATCCAGGCCAGCCCGTGGGCCGACTCCAGGGCGGGGATGATGCCCTCGGTCTCGGCGAGGAGGTGGAAGGCAGCGAGCGCCTCGGCGTCGGTGGCCGATTCGTACCGCACCACTCCGGCGTCCTTGAAGTAGGCGTGCTCCGGCCCCACCCCCGGGTAGTCGAGTCCCGCGGAGACGGAGTGGGCCTCGAGCACCTGACCGGCATCGTCCTGGAGGAGGTACGTCATGGCGCCGTGGAGCACACCCGGGGAGCCGGCGCCGAGCGAGGCTCCGTGCTCCCCCGTGGTGAGACCGTGCCCGGCCGCCTCCACCCCGACGAGGTCCAGTCCCGGCGTCTCGACGAGCGGGTAGAAGATCCCCATGGCGTTCGAACCGCCGCCGACGCAGGCGACCACGACGTCGGGGCGCGGGCGGCCGGGGCTCCCGTCGAGCTGCACCCGCAACTCCTCGCCGATGACCTTCTGGAACTCGCGGACGATCCACGGGAAGGGATGCGGCCCGACGACCGACCCGATGATGTAGTGGGTGCGCTCCACCGAGGCCACCCAGTCCCGCATCGCCTCAGACACGGCGTCCTTGAGCGTCCCCGCACCGGCGGAGACGGGAACGACATCGGCGCCGAGGAGCCGCATGCGGTAGACGTTCAGCGCCTGCCGCTCCACGTCCTTCGTCCCCATGTACACGACGCACTCGAGCCCGAGCAGGGCGCACGCCGTCGCGGTCGCCACTCCGTGCTGGCCGGCTCCCGTCTCGGCGATCACCCGGGGTTTCCCCATCCGCCGGGTGAGCAGCGCCTGACCGATCGTGTTGTTGATCTTGTGGGCGCCGGTGTGGGCGAGGTCCTCGCGCTTCAGCCACAGGTCGACACCGAGCCGCTCCGAGAGGCGGGCGGCCCGGTACACGGGCGTGGGGCGTCCCACGAAGTCCGCCAGGAGACCGGCGAGCTCGCTCGCGAACGCCGGGTCGGCCCGCGCCTCCTCGAACGCGGCCTCCAGCTCGGCGAGCGCCGGCATGAGCGTCTCGGGAGCGAACCGACCCCCGTACGCGCCGAACCGCCCCCGCTCGTCCGGTCGGGCCATCCGTCTCACGCCCGCTTCGCCTCCTCGATGAAGGCGACGACCTTACCGCGATCCTTCACGCCCGGCGCGGCCTCCAGTCCGGAGGAGGCGTCCACCCCCCAGGGGCGCACCTCTCGCACCGCGGCGGCCACGTTCGCCGGTCCCAGTCCCCCGGCGAGGACGAAGCGGCGGTGCACGGCGGGCAGGGACGACCAGTCGAGGCGCCTGCCCGTGCCGCCGTGACGAGGATCGGCCACGTCGAAGATGGGCACCTGCTCCTCCGGCACCTCCGACGGATCGAGGAGCGGGCCCTCCGCGGCCACCGGGATCGGGCGCAGCACGAACGACCCCCGGCGGTGCGCGACCTCCGCCACCGCCTCCCCGTGCCGGCCGTGGGGCTGGATCCCGTCCGCCCCGGTCGCCTCGAGGATCCTCACCGCCACCGCCGGCGGCACGTCGACGGTGACGACGACCCGCACTCGGGGCACGCCCTCCATGAGCGCCGCGGCCCGTGCCACCGAGATCCCCCGCGGGGACCGGTCCGACACGACGAACCCGACGGCATCGGCCCCGGCCTCCACAGCGAGCGCCACGTCCGCCTCCCGCGTCAGTCCGCACACCTTGACCCAGGTCACGTGGCCGCCCGCAGCTCGCGGATCGTCGCGGCGGGATCGGCGGCCCGGACGAGCGCCTCCCCGACGAGGACGGCGTCGTACCCCGCCGCGGCCATCCGTCGCGCCGCGGCGACGCCGCTGATACCGCTCTCCGCCACCCGTTGCACCTCGGGGGGGAACTCCGCGGCGAGGCGCTCCGCGACCGTGAGGTCGGTGCGGAAGGTGGCGAGGTCCCGGTTGTTCACCCCGACGAGGGTCGCGCCGGCCTCGAGGGCCCGGGCGAGCTCCCGCTCGTCGTGGACCTCCACCAGGGCCTCGATCCCGGCCTCGTCGACCGTGGCGAGGAGTCGCCTCAGGAGCGTGTCGTCGAGCGCGGCGACGATGAGCAGCACCGCGGCCGCCCCTGCCGCCCGCGCCTCCCACACCTGGGCCGGATGGAGGATGAAGTCCTTCCGCAGCAGCGGCAGCTCGACGTGCCGCCCCACCGCCTCGAGATCCTCGAGCGAGCCGTCGAAGAAGCGCGGTTCGGTGAGGACGCTCACCGCGGCGGCCCCTCCGGCCGCGTACGCCTCCGCCTGCCGGGCCGGGTCGAGGGCCGCGGCGAGCACGCCCGCCGAGGGGGAGCGACGCTTCACCTCGGCGACGACCGCCAGGCCGGGCCCGCCGACGGCGGCGCGGAACGACGGCGGAAACGGGGCACGGCGGGCGGCCTCCTCGAGCTCGGCGGCCCGGGTCGCCACCCGGCCCGCCCGCTCCGCCGCCACCGCGAGGATCTCCCGCAACATCCCCGCATGGTACGCCGGCGCCGTCTCATCGCGACCCGGCCTGGACCTCCCGGAGGTAGCGGACCAGGCTCGCCACCTGGGCGTCGGTGAGCCGAGCGAAGGGCGGCATGGATCCGGGTCCCACCCGGATCGCGCCGGCGATCTGCGCGTCGTCGAGCGACAGGTCCGCGGTGCTCCCCGGCCCGAGCGCCGGCCCGATGCCCCCGCCGAGGTCACGGCCGTGGCAGGAGGCACAGGCCCGCTCGTACAGCGCCGCCCCCGTGAGCCCGCTCGTGGCGTCGCTGCACGCGGCGAGGAGCAGCGCCAGGAGGACGGCGAGGACGGTGGACCGTGTCCGAAGGGTCATGACCGAGCGCCAAGGTTACGCCGGCGGGCCCGGCACGAGGACGCGGATCACCGTCCCGTGACCGGGCCTGCTCTCCACGGTGACACGCCCCCCCATCGCGTCCACGAGCTCCTTGACGATGGCCAGCCCCAGGCCGGAGCCCTCGGGACGGACCGGCCGGTACCGGCGTGCCACGTAGAGGCGCTCGAAGACCCGAGGGAGATCCTCGGGGTCGATGCCCGGACCGGTGTCGGCGATGGAGAGCTCGACGTCCCCGCCCCGGCGGTGGAGCGCGACGGTGACGCGTCCTCCTTCGGGGGTGTAGCGCAGGGCGTTGTCGAGCAGGTTCCCGCAGATCTGCGCCATGCGGTCCGGGTCGAGGAGGACCGTCCCGACGTCCGGGTCGCCCGCGAAGGACAGGCGCACCCGCGCCGCGTCGGTCCGGGGCCTATACCCGTCGACGAGCTCCTTGAGATGGGCGACGAGATCGACGGGCTCGGCCCGGATCGTGAACTCCCGGGACTCGATCCGGGCGAGGAGCATGAGGTCCTCGATGAGCCGGCCGAGGCGGTCCGTCTGTCGGTGCAGCACGCCGGCGACCCGCGGCAGCTCCTCGGCGGTGACGTCGCCGGCGTCGAGCGCCTCGGCGTACCCTCGGATGGAGGTGAGCGGGGTCCGGAGATCGTGGCCCACGCTCATGAGGAAGTCCCGTTCGCGCCGCCGTACCCCCTCGAGCTGGTCGGCCATCTCGTTGAACGCCCGCGCCAGGGCGGTGAGCTCGTCGTGACCCTCCACCGGGACACGGGCCGCGAGATCCCCGCCGGCGAGTCGCAGCGAGGCCTCCTCCAGGTGTCGCAGCCGCCCCGTCGTGCTCCGCGCGAACCAGAGACCGAGCCCCACGACGAGGACCGCCCCCACGGCGAGGGCGAGCAGCAGCGTACGGGTGACGAACCGCACCGGCAGGAGTGGTTCGCTGCGCCCGATGGCCACGACGATCTCGGATCGTCGCCCGAACGGGAAGCTCCGGACCGTGGCGAGCATCGGCGTGCCGTCCACCTCGACCCGGACGACGGTACGCTCCCGCGTCCCGACGGGGAGGACGGAGAGCAGCTTCGGATTCCGCACCAGGCTCACCGACCGGCCACCGGTCACGAGCTCCGCCTCGACGATGTCGTGCCCCCCCACGAGCCGCGCCTGGCGCAGGACCGCGGCCACCTTCGTCCGCCACGCGGCACGCTGCTCGGCACCGACCCGGGTCGGGTCGACGGTGATCCCCGTCAGCTCCTCCTCGAGGAACCCTGCGGTCACCTCGGCCTGACGGAAGAGCTCCTCCTGGGCCCGCTCCCTGATGGAGCTGCGGATGAGGACGACGGCGACGATCCCCACCGACAGCGTCACGACGGCCACCGCGAGCGCTCCGGCGAGGATCTTGCGGCGCATCAGCTCTCGAGCCGGTAGCCGACACCCCAGACGGTCTCGATGGGGATGCCGTCGAGCTTCTTCCGAAGCTGTCGGATGTGAACGTCCACGGTGCGGGTCTCCCCGAAGTAGTCGTACCCCCAGACCGCCTCGAGGATCTGCGCCCGCGACAGGACGAGGCCCCGATGCTCGGCGAGGTACCACAGCAGGTCGAACTCACGGGCGGTGGGACGCACCGTGGTCCCGTCGGGGGTGACGACCTCTCTCCGACCGCTGTCGATCGTGAAGCCCGCGACCTCGATCACCCGCGGAAGCACCGGCCGCTCCTCGCTGCGCCGCAGTACGGCCTTCACCCGCGCCACGAGCTCCCGCGGGGAGAAGGGCTTCGTGACGTAGTCGTCGGCGCCGATCTCGAGGCCCACGATCTTGTCGACCTCGGCGTCGCGGGCGGTGAGCATGATGACCGGGACGTCCGAACGCGCCCGGATCCGCCGGCACACCTCGATCCCGTCCATGCCGGGAAGGCCGATGTCGAGCAGGACGACCCGGGCTTCCCGTTCCCGCAGTCGCTCGAGCCCCTCCTCCCCGGTCGAGGCGTGGAGGATCCGGAACCCCTCCTTCTCGAAGGAGAGCCGGAGCATGTCCGCGATGTCCTCCTCGTCCTCGATGAGGAGGACCGTCCCGCCGCTCGTCATCGCCACCTCCCTTCGAGAGTATCGGCCGGATCCGTTCGAGAACGGTGAGGAGAGGATGAGCTCCCGGTCAACACAACGGCAGTCCCTCCACACGAGCCGACGCGGTCCCCCCCGGCCAGCGCACGGTCACCCGGGCGCCCGGATCCACCTCGCGACGGAGGAGTCCCAGCGCCACGGGGGCGCGTCGATCGAGGGACTCGGCCACCGAGGTGATCGTCCCGGCCGGGCGCTCGCCGTCGACGACCTCGGCCCCCACGGGGGGGAGCACCGCCTCCTCGAGCACGACGCCACGCAGGTGCCGGTTGACGTGTCCGCGGGACGCGATCCTCGCCACGAGCTCCTGCCCGAGATAGCAGCCCTTGTCGAAGTCGACCGCTCCCGGGACGAGGCCCGACTCCTGGGGGATGGTGCCCTCGTCCACGTCGACTCCCACCACCGGCTCGCCGGCCTCGATCCGTACCGCGGTGTACGCCTCCGCGCCGACCGTTCGCCCACCGGCGGCGACGAGGGCCGCGACGTCCGTCCCCAGCAGGCCGACGCGACGGACCGTCCCGTGGACGGTGGGGAGATCGGCGACCGCCACCGCGCCGTCCCGCCACGTCCCCGGCGCCGCCGGCGCCAACCCGGCCGCCTCGAGCACCCCGTCGACCGCCGGCCCCCAGAGCACGAGCAGCGGTCGCGGCTCGATCGAGAGCACGACGTCGACCCGGATCCGAAACCTGGCGAGGTCGTCGACGACGGTCTCGACTACCCCGGCGTCGGCCACGAGGCCGACCCGCTCCTCGCCGGGGAGCACGTGGAGATGGGCGCGCAACCGACCCTGCGGCGTCAACAGGAGGGAGCGCCGTACCCGGCCCGTCTCCTCACCGATCGACGCGCTCAGCATCCCCTCGAGGAAGGACCGGGCGTCGGCACCCTCGACCCAGACGACGCCGTGGGTGCCGACGACGATCCCGGCGTGGCGCCGCAACGCCAGGTACTCCGCGGTGACGTCCGCCGCGGGGATCACCCGGCCTCCGCGGCGGCGATCGCGGCGAGCACGGCCGCCGCCTTGTCGAGGCACTCGGCGTACTCGCGGGAGGGCACGGAGTCCGCCACGACTCCGGCACCGGCCTGCACCCAGGCCCGGGGCCCGTCGGCCACGAGGGTGCGCAGCGCGATGGCCGTGTCGAGGTTCCCCGAGAGGTCCACGTACCCGACCGCGCCGGCGTACGGCCCCCGAGCGGTGGGCTCGAGCGTGTCGATGATCTCCATGGCCCGGATCTTCGGGGCGCCCGAGACCGTTCCGTGGGGAAACGTCGCCCGCAGGACGTCGACGGGCCCGACCCCGGGCCGGAGTCTCCCCGAGACCCCGGACACGAGGTGCATCACGTGGGAGTACCGCTCCACCACCATGAGCTCGTCGACCCGGACCGATCCGAACTCGCAGACCCGCCCCAAGTCGTTGCGTGCCAGGTCCACGAGCATGACGTGCTCGGCCGTCTCCTTCTCGTCGGTACGGAGCTCGGAGGCGAGGGCCTCGTCCTCCTCCGGCGTTCGCCCCCGCGGTCGCGTCCCGGCGATGGGACGGCTGAACACCCGGCCGTCCCGCACCCGTGACATGAGCTCGGGCGAGGACCCGGCGATCGTGAGCGTCCCCCGCCGCAGGAAGAACATGTACGGGGAGGGGTTCACGAGCCGGAGCGCCCGGTACACCGCGAACGGATCCTCGGGCCCCGCCACCTCGAGCCGGAGCGACGGCACGATCTGGAAGGCGTCCCCCGCCTCGATGTGCGCTACGGCCCGGGCCACCGCCTCCTCGTACTCCTCCCGGGTCAGGTTCGCCGTGGCCGCCGGTCGCTCCGCGAAGCGGCTGCGCGATCGGACCCGGTACGGACGGCCGCGACCGAGCCGATCCACGGCCGTGGCCAACCTCGCCACGGCCTCGTCGTACGCCGCGCCCGGGTCGTCTCGCACCACGACGTTCCGGATGAGCACGATCGTGTCCCGAAACCGGTCCACCGCGGCCAGGGCGCCGACGAAGAGCCAGAGCATCTCCGGGAGTCCGCGGTCGTCGGGAGGGCGCGCCGGGAGGTCCTCGAGGTGGCGCACGACGTCGTAGGCGAGGTAGCCGACCGCGCCGGAGTGCAACGGGGGACCGTCCTCCCCGAGCCCACAGCTCGCCGGGTCGGGAGCGGTGAGCGCACCGAGGACGCCCTCGAGCACCTCGAGCGGGTTCCCCGGGGGAGGCGCCGGGCCCTCGCCCTCGATCCGGGAGACACCTTCGTCCGCGGAGAGGACGAAGGCGGGATCCCATCCGACGAACGACCAGCGGGCCCACCGCTCTCCCCCCTCGACGCTCTCGAGGAGGAAGCCGTCGTCGTCGCCCACGAGCTTCTCGAACACCGACACCGGGGTCTCGCGGTCCCCGAGGACCTCGACCGCGACCGGCACGACGGAGTAGCGCCGTGCCAGCCGGACGAAGTCGTCCCGGGTGAGCGACGGGGTCATCGCGCAGAGGGTACCCGGCGGCGGCGCCCTCCGGCGTCAGCTCGTGGCGAAGCGCTCGAGCCCGAGACGGAGCATGAGATCGCTGAAGAAGCTCGAGAGGGCGCTGAGCTGTCCGGTGACCATGAGCACGCCGAAGAGGGCGAGCGCCAGGCCCGAGACGACGGTGATGGGGACGAGGCGGCGCTTCACCCACGAGATGGCCGCGAGCGCCTTCGTCAACGCCAGCGAGGTCACGAGGAAGGGGATGCCGAGCCCGAGGGCGTAGAAGAAGAGCACGAGCATGCCCTCCCCCACCGTGTCCTGGCTCGCCCCGAGGGTGAGGGCGGTGGCGAGGAAGGGTCCGATGCACGGCGTCCAGCCGAAGGCGAAGGCCATCCCCATGAGGGGGGGTGCGAAGACCCCGAATCGCCTCGCCCGGCCCATCTCGAACCGACGCTCCCGCATCATCGGGAGGAGCACCCGCGGCGTCCACACCGCGGTCACGGCGATGAAGAGGCCCATGAGGATGATCACCCATCCCGCGATCTGGGTGAACACGGCCTGCTGGAGGAAGCGGGAGAGCGACGTGGCGGTGGCACCCAGGGCGACGAAGACGACGGTGAACCCGCCGATGAAGAGCCCCGTCGCCCCCACGACCCGCCGCATCGACACGTTCCCCTCGGCGAGCTCCTGCATGGAGTACCCGGACATGAGGCTGATGTAGCCGGGCAGGAGCGGGAGGACACACGGGGAGATGAAGGACGCCGCGCCGGCGAAGACGGCGACGACGAGGGACACCCCGGACACGGTCGACCTCCTGCACTCCGACGAGCGTCGCAACGGTAATGGCCCGGCGCGTGTTCCCGATCGTCGCCCAGACGACGCATCGCTCCCCGAGGTCGGTCCGGCGCGCCGGTAAGCTCCCCCCGTTCCCGTACCGGACAGGCATGCAGCTCCCGACGTTCCTCCGACCAGCCGGATCCTTCGCCCTGCGCGACCGACGCGTGCTCTTCCTCATGGGCGTGATCGGGTTCGTGACCGGCTACGCCGGCTCCCAGATGGCCCACACGCTCCCCTACGCCCGCGTCGACCTGGGTCTCACCGAGGGCCAGATGAGCGCGATCTTCGCCGGGGTCCGCGCCGTGTCCCTCCTCGGCATCGCCTTCTCCCTCGTGGCCGACCGCCGCGGACGGCGCAGGCCCATCCTGCTCTCGTACCTCCTCCTCGTCACGGGCAGCCTCCTCACCGGATTCCTCCCCACGACGGCCGCGTACGCCGTCGCCCAGGCGCTCGTGCGCGTCGGGGTCGTCGCCATCGCCAGCCTCGGCATCGTCCTCCTCGCCGAGGAGGTGAGCCCGCCGGTACGCGGCTACGGGCTCGGACTCTTCGGCCTCGCCGGGTCTCTCGGGGTGGGGACCGGACTGCTCCTCCTCCCCATCGCGGAGCGGGGCCCCGGGGCGTGGCGGATCCTCTTCGCGTTGGGCGGACTCGGACTCCTCTTCCTCCCCATGCTCACCCGGTTCCTCCCGGAGAGCCGGGCGTTCCGGCCGGCGCCGCGCATCCCCTTCGTCAAGGCCCTTCGCATGGGACTGGGCCGCCATTTCTGGCCCATGGCGATCATCGGCTTCACCGTCGCCGCGTTCTCGGCGCCGGCGTTCGACTTCGTCCTCGAGCGGCTCATCGACGGTCTCGGCTGGCGCGCCGGAGCCGCCCGGTTCCTCCTCATCGTGTTCAGCGGCCTGGGTACCGTGGGACTGCTCGCCGGCGGCCGGCTCGCCGACCGTCGCGGCCGGCGCATCACGACGGCGACGGCGCTCCTCCTCGGCCTCGCCGGCGGTCTGGCCTTCTACCTCCTCGACTCCGGATGGGCCCTCGCCCCGGCCATCTTCCTCGCCACCTTCGGGGCCACCATGCTCACTCCGGCCTTCGGGGCGCAGCGCGCCGAGCTGTTTCCGACCCGGGTGCGCGCCACCGCCGGCGCCTGGATCACGAACCTCTCGATCGTCGGCAGCATCTTCGGGTTCATGGTGGGTGGCATCCTCATCGACCGCTACGGGCTCTCCACGACGGTGTCCCTGCTCGGCATCGGCGTCCTCGTGGCCGCCGTGCTGGCCCTGCGCCTCCCCGAGACCCGCGGGATGGACCTCGTGCGAAGTCGGGCGAGACGCGGCCGGACGGCCCGCCGGGATCCGCGGCTCACGCCTCCGCCGACGGACAGATCCCGGCCAGCGGACACTCCCCGCACCGTGGCTTCCTCGCCCGACACACCTCACGGCCGAACTGGATGAGCCGCATGGAGAGGCCGGCCCAGACCTCCTGAGGGAACAGGGTCTTGAGATCCCGCTCGATCCGGACCGGGTCCTCCTCCTCGGTCAGTCCCAGGCGCCGCGTGACCCGCCGGACGTGGGTGTCGACCGCGATCGCGGGCCGTCCCCACACCTCGGCGAGGACGACGCTCGCGGTCTTCCGCCCCACGCCGGGAAGGGTGACGAGCGCGTCGAGATCGTCCGGGACCCGCCCATCGAACCGCTCGACGAGTCCCCGGGCGAGACCGAGGAGGGAACGGGTCTTCTGGCGGTAGTAGCCGGTGGAGTGGATCACCTCCTCCACCGCCTCGGGATCGGCGGCGGCGAGGTCCTCCGGGGTGGGCCATCGGGCGAAGAGGATCGGGGTGACGCGGTTCACCGTCTCGTCGGTCGTCTGGGCCGAGAGGACCGTGGCGACGAGGAGCTGCCACGCATCCTCGTGTCCGAGCGCCGTCCTGATCGTCGGGTACCGCTCCTCGAGGCGCTCCCAGACGATGCGGGCCCGGTCGCGCCGGGTCGGATCCGGTGGGGAAGACTCCGTCGACATGGGGCCGGATGCTACCGGGGTACGATGCGCCGATGAGAGGACGGGGACGGCTCGCCACACCCTTCGGAGACGGATCGGCGGTGACGCCCCTCCCCGAAGCCGAGATCGCGCGGTTGAAGGCCGGCTACGAGGGCTGCTTCGGGTGTGGCGCCGCCAACCCCATCGGGATCGGGCTCTCCGGGTTCGGGGTCGCCGGGGACGGCACCGTGACCGCGAGCTTCCGGCCCCGGGTCGACCACCGCGGCTTCGCCGGCGTCCTCCACGGGGGGATCCTCGCCAGCGCGCTCGACGAGATGCTCGCCTGGACCGCCATGATCCGCGAGGGCGTGCTCGTCCTGACCGCCCGGCTCGAGCTGCGCTACCGACGACCGGCCCCCCTCGACGGCGCCTACCGTCTCGTCGGTCGCATCGACGAGCGCCGGGGGCGTCGCCTCCTCCTCAGCGGCGAGTGCCACTCCGCCGAGGGCATCGTGGCCCAGGCGGAGGGTCTCTTCCTCGTCGCCGAGGAGATCGCTCCACCGGAGGCGTGAGACGTGCACCCTTCGCGCCTCCTCGTCTCGATCGGCGCCGTGGTCGTGGCCGTCTCCCTCCCCCTCGGGTTCCTCTCCTCCCCGGAGACCGGACGACTGAACGGGGTCACCGGGGCGGCGTGGCCCGCGGCGATCCTCGTCGCCCCGGTCCTCGTCGTCGCCCTGCGCGGCGACCGGCGCGCGCGGCCGGGCGCGGCCGTCGTCCTCGCCGGAGCCCTGCTCGCCGCGGGGGCCACGCTCTTCGGCGTGGCGAAGCTCGTCGACGCCCTGCGGGCCGCCCGACTCCTCGCCACCCTCGGGGTGGGCGCCTCGGTCGGGCCCGGTGCCTGGCTCCTCCCGGCGGGCACGGTGCTGGTCCTCGCCGGTACGGCACTGGCGGTGAGCCGTCCTCCGGGGCGACGGTCGTGACCGCGGCCTCGGCCCCGGTGGGGCGGCGCGTCGACGAGCGCCCCGCGATGCCCCGTCCCCTGGCGTACGGCGCCCTCGCTCTCGCCGCCCTGCTCTTCGGCGCCACCTTCGTCGTCGTCAAGGACGCGCTCGCCTCCTTTCCCCCGTTCGCCTTCGTCGGCTGGCGCTTCCTCCTCGGCGGCCTCGCGCTCCTGCTCCTCGCCCGGCCCCGCGGCTCGGAGGTGTGGCGGGACGGCCTCGTCGCCGGATCTCTCCTGTTCCTCGGGTACGGGACGCAGACGCTCGGTCTCACCACGACGACCGCCGCGAACTCGGGGCTCATCACCGGGTTGTACGTCGTCTTCACCCCGCTGCTCGCCGCCGCACTCCGCCGGCGGCGCCCGGCCCCCACGGTCGTGGCCGGCGCCGGAGCCGCCTTGGGCGGCCTCTGGCTGCTCTCCGGGCAGAACGGCCTCCGCCTGCACCCGGGCGATCTCCTCACCGTGGCGTGCGCCCTCGCCTTCGCCGCCCACATCCTCGTCCTCGCCCGTTTCAGCCCGCGTCACCGTGTCGTCCCCTTCACCGCCGTCCAACTCCTCGTCGTGGCCACCCTCTCGCTGTTCGCCGCGCTCGGCGAGGGTTTCCCCCTCCCCGGCCGCGGTGTCGCCGCGGCGCTCCTCCTCACCGGCCTGGCCGCGAGCGCCGCAGCCTTCGTCGTTCAGGTGGGCGCCCAGCGGGTGGTGGGACCGAGCCGAACGGCCATCGTCCTCGCGCTCGAGCCCGTCTTCGCCACCGCCACGGCGACCCTCGTCCTCGGGGAGCGTCTCGCCGGCCGCGGCTGGCTGGGTGCGGCGGCGATCGTCGCCGGGATCTACCTCGTGGTCGCGATCTCCCCGGCGGAGGAGGCCGACGTCCGCGCCGCGACCGCCTTCAGCGCGCCGGGCCCGACCGAGGCCGGGTCGATCCCCGACGCGCCTGCAGCCGCCGGGTCCCCCGGAGACATCCGGCGATGGCGGCGAGCAGGACGAAGAGCCCGAGGGTGAGGATGGCGAAGAGCTCGGGAGCCGTGAAGTAGGAGGCCCGGCAGGACCCCAGTCCGCCGGGGCAGAGTCCGAGGCCGGTCCCTCCGGAGCTCAGGTCGACGAGGACGAGGAGGGGGACGGCCGCCACCGCGCCGACCGCGGCGAAGAGCAGGCCGAGGAGCACGCGCAGCACCGTGAGCACGGTCGGAAGGGTACCGGACCCGCCTGCCTGGCGAGGCGACGGGCGCGCTGCTACGGTGAACGACATCCCTGTGATTCGACAGCCATGACCCACGAGCACCCCCCGGTCGCGGCGACCCCACCACCGCCGGGGTACCACGTCGAGGAGTTCACCGCCGAGGAGCGGGCCGTCCTCGGACGCTTCTTCACGAACCTCGACGGCCCCGTCTTCGCGGTGGTGAACCTCCCCGAGGTCGTCAAGGGCGCGCTCTTCGCCCGCTACAGCCGATCCCCCAAGTCCGTCCGGCGCCTCTTCCTCGACGAGTTCTACGCCCGCGAGGAGAGTGGCATCGCGGCCCTCGCCGAGCGGGTGGGCGCCGACCCCGAGACGGGGCGGCGCCGCGCCGAGGCCCTGTACGACCGCGTCTTCGGCGAGTACGGCGACGACTCGGTGGCCCAGCTCGGCGGTGCCCACGTCGCCTGCGAACAGGCCTCGAACCTCCTGACGAAGGTGCTCGAGTGGGGCCGGCTCGCGGCGTATCTGGAGCAGTCGACCCGGTACATCGTCTACGACCGGACCCTCGGCGGGCGGTACCGCTACCACGTCCCGGCCGAGATCGCCGCCTCCCCCCTCGCCGACGTCTACCGGGAGACGATGGACGAGCTGTTCACCACCTACTCGGGGCTCCTCGACCAGGTCCTCGCCCACTACGAGGAACGCCACCCCCGCCCTCCCGACGACCCGGCGTCCGTGTGGCGCGCCACGATCCGGGCCAGGGCGTGTGACGACGTGCGGGGGCTCCTCCCCGCGGCCACGACCTCGAACGTGGGCATCTTCGCCTCCGGCCAGGCCTACGAGATGCTCCTCGTCCGGATGCGGGCCCATCCCCTCGAGGAGGTCCGCGCCTACGCCGATCTCCTCCTCGCCGAGCTGCGCAAGGTCATCCCCGCGTTCATGCGCCGGGTCGACCGGCCCGATCGGGGGGGCGCCTGGAGCGCGTACCTCGCGGCGACGGCGCGCGCCGTCGCCGCGGCCGCGGCCGACCTCGAGCTTCCCCCACCGCCGGGCTCCCCCGAGGTGCGGCTCGTCGAGTGGGACCCCGAGGCGGAGACGAAGATCGCGGCCGCGGCCCTCTACGCCGTCACCGACCTGCCGGACGCGACCCTCCTCGACGTCGTGCGACGACTCCCCGCGGCGCGCCGCGCCGACCTCCTCCATGCCTACGTCGGCACCCGTGGAAACCGGCGGCACAAGCCGGGACGCGCCATGGAGCGCTGCACCTACCGCTTCGACATCCTCGCCGACTACGGCATCTTCCGCGACCTCCAGCGCCACCGCATGCTCACCATCGAGTGGCAGCGCCTCTCCCCCACCCACGGCTACGTCACCCCGCCGACGATCGCCCGGCTGGGGCTCACCGACCGGTGGGACGCCGCCATGGCGCGGGCCGCCGAGCTGTACGAGCGCGTGCGCCGGCACCTCGGAGCCGACGTCGCCCAGTACGTCGTCCCCTTCGCCTACCGGATCCGGTTCTTCCTCCACCTCGACGTGCGCGAGGCCTTCCACCTCCTCGAGCTGCGCACGCAACCCGGCGGCCATCCGGGGTACCGCCGGGTGTGTCAGGAGATGCATCGCCTCATCAGGGACGAGGCCGGCCACCGCCTGCTCGCGGACGCGATGTGCTTCGTGGACCATCGCGACCACGACCTCGGGCGTCTCGAGGGGGAACGGCGGGCGGCGGCGCGGCGCGGCGCGGCCGACCGGGTCCGCCACCCTTGACCCCGGCCGTCCCGGTGCGACTCAGGTCAACGGGATCCGCAAGACGAGGAAGCCGTCCTCCACCGACCACGTCGCGCTCCCCACGAGGGAGTAGTCGAGATAGTCGAGCTTCGCCCCCTCGATGAACCGCTTGCGCGCCTCTCCCTCGAGGGGCGGCACGCCCCGCTCCCGGACCGCGGCCGCCCGCTCGCGGAACCGCTCGAGGAACTCCTCGACGTCGAGTTGCGCCACCATCGTCCTCCGGGTCGCCTCCGGGGGAGAGGCTACCGCGCACCCGGCCGTGTACGCTCCGCGCCGTGTTCTCCCACCGTCTCGTCCTCGTCTCCGGCAAGGGCGGCGTGGGGCGGTCGGCGGTCGCCGCGGCCCTCGCGCTGGCCGCCTCCCGGGCGGGCCGACGCACGCTCGCCCTGGCGCTGAGCGACGGCCTCGGTCTCGCCGCACATCTCCGCAGCGGACCTCCCTCCTACGACCCCGAGCCGGTTCGGCCCGGACTCTGGCTGGCCGGCGTCTCCCGGTCGCGTGCCCTCGACGAGTACCTCAAGCTGCAGCTCCGGGTTCCTCAGGCGGCGCCGACCCGCCACCTCACGAGCGCCCTCGACCTCCTCGTCGACACCGCCCCCGGGGTGCGGGAGATCGTGTCCATCGGCAAGCCCGTGTACGAGGTGTGGCGGGACACCTGGGACCTCGTCGTGGTGGATGCGCCACCCCTCGGTCAGCTCGAGTCGTACCTGCGCGCCCCCGAGACGATCGCCGGCCTCGTTCCCTCGGGCACGGTCCGGGCGCAGGCCGGTCGCATCGGCGCCACGCTCGCCGATCCCGCGGTGGCGGCACTCGTCCTCGTCGTGACCCCGGCGGAGCTCCCCGTCACCGAGACCCTCGAGACGGTCGCGTCCCTCGCCGAGGACCCGCCCATCGCCGTCGCGGCCGTCGTCGCCAATCGCGTCCTGGAACCGCTGGAGGTCCCCGCCGAGGCCCTCGCCGCCGTCCCCGCGGGTCCGCATCGCGACGCGGCCCTCCTCCACCTCGGCCTCGCCGCCGGCCAGGAGCGCTGGCTCGCCCGACTCCCCCCCGGACCACGTCTCCCCTTCCTCTTCGGCCTCCTGACACCGGGGGAGGTGGCAGCGCAACTCGCGGTCGATCTGGAGCGTCCCCGATGACCGCCACCCGTGCCGTCGTCGTCACCGGTGCCGGAGGTGTGGGCAAGACGACGCTGGCGGCGGCGCTCGCCGTGCGGGCGGCTCGCCGCGGCGACACGGCGCTCGTCCTCACCGTCGATCCGGCCCGTCGGCTCGCCGGCGCGCTGGGCCTCGAGCATATCGGCAACGACCCGGTGGCGGTACCCGGCGAGGCGCGGCTGTGGGCGGCGATGCTCGACGTCACCGCCTCCTGGGAGGCGATCCTCCACCGGTACGCCGAGCCTGCCGTCGCCGAGCGCCTCCTCGTCGACCCCTTCTTCCGGGCCATCGCGGACCGCTTTCCCGCTGCCCAGTCCTTCGCCGCCGCCGAGCAGATGGCGACGCTCACCGAGGAGCACCGCTGGGATCTCATCGTGGTCGACACGCCGCCGGCGGGGGGAGGGATCGACTTCTTCCTCGCGCCGCGTCGCACCGGAGAGCTCGTCGGGAGCCGCCTGCTCCACTGGCTGACGGGGGCGCGGCTCCCGGCGCGACGGGCGCTGTACCGTCTCACGGCCCGTCCCATGCTCCGTCTCGCCGACACGGTGCTCGGTGGGAGCCTCCTCGAGGGCGTCGCCGACTTCCTCCTCGATCTGCGCACGATGTACGACGGGCTCCGGGCCCGCTCCCGCACGATCGAGCGCCACCTGCGGCGGGCCACGACCGTGGTCGTCACCACCGCCGACCCGACGCCGCTGCGGGAGGTCGCCCGCTTCTTCGCCGAGCTCGCCGAGATCCGGATCACGCCGCGGGTCGTCGTGTTCAATCGGGCGCTCCCGCTCGCCTGGCTCGAGGCGTCGCGCCGGCCCCTCGAGGGCGTGACCGATCCCGCGCTGCGTGCGGCCCTCGAGACGAACCTGCACCGGTGGGCCGAGGAGGCCGGTCGCCAGGAGACGGCTCGTGACGAGGTCGCCTCCCGCTACGGGGTGCCACTCGCCTTCGTGCCCTGGATGCCGGAGGCCCCCACGACGCCCGATCGCCTCGACGGTCTCCTCGACGTCGCCACGGGACTCGACGGGGGGCTCGGTCCGTGAGCTCGGCTATGGTCTGCCCATGAGCGGACGGATCGGGCCACCGGCCGCCCACGTCGTCGTCGAGGAGATCGACGGGGACATCGTCCTCTACGACCCGGTGCGCCGGCGGTACTACGAGCTCAACCCGACGGCCGGGGACGTGTGGCGTCTCGCCACGGGGACGTACGACCTCGACGAGCTCGCCGGACTCCTCGCCGCGGCGTACGGAGCCCCCCGGGATCGGGTTCGGGCCGACGTCGCCGCCGCGGTCGCGATGTTGCGCGACGCCGGACTCCTCCCCCCCGACGAATGAGCTTCCCGGTCCGCCGTCGCTACGAGCTCCTGCGAGTGCCGGTCGCGATCTCCTCCACGGAGCCTCCCCTCGGACCGCTGCTCGACCGCCTCTGTGTCGACCTCCCTCCGGCGGTCCGCGCGCCGGTCGTCGAGGTCTCGCTGCGCGCCACGGACGCGGGCTACGCCGTCTGGGTGGACGAGGACCGCCGTTGCGAGCCCCTCGCCTTCGACCAGGCGGTGATGAAGCTCCTGTCGACCCTCCACGACGTCATCATGGAGCGCTGTCCGCTCTGGGCGGTCCACGCCGGCGTCGTCGCCCGGGGGGGACGCGTCGTCGCCTTCCCGGGCCGATCGGGGCTCGGCAAGTCGACGCTCGCCGGTGCCTGCGTCCGGGCCGGCTGGGCGTACGTCAGCGACGAGGCGCTCGCGTTCGATCCCGCCACGCTCGAGGTCGTTCCCTACCCCAAGCCGCTCTGGATGGACCGGAAGGCGACCCGTGCCGTCGGCATCGACGCGACCACGCTCGCGATCACGCCGTCCCGGTACAAGTACCCGGTGACGCCGCAGGATCTCGGGGGGCGGGTCGCGGGTGGTCGCCTCCGGCTGGCGGCGCTCGTCGTCCTCGAGCCGGGCTCCGCACCGGCCCGGCTCGAGCCCCTCCGCCGTGCCCCGCTCGCCACGCTCCTCCTCCGCAACACGTTCCGGCGGGGCGACCGGCCCGAGGAGAACTTCACGAACGCGGTCCGGGTCGCCGGAGAGGTGGACGGGTACCGTCTCGCCTACGTCGACCCGCCGGCCGCGGTCTCGCTCCTCGACGAGCTCCTCTGAGCCGGACGCACGATCTCAGGGGAACGTCGGGACGACGGCATCCCCCAGCCCGGTTCCTCCGGCGCCCGAGCCCGCCCCGCCCGTCGGGCCGCCCGGGCCGCCGCCTCCGGTCGTGTCCCCCGGACCCCCGCCGGCACCGCCGCCACCGCCCAGGCCGCCGCCTCCGGTCGTGTCCCCGGGACCTCCCCCGGCACCGCCACCGTCCTCGTCGCTCGTCGCCGTGCTCACCGTCGAGACCGTGCTC
>CAZPAV010000007.1:0-18562 GCA_964584755.1 uncultured Acidimicrobiaceae bacterium | reverse complement strand
CCGTCGAGGCCGTGCTCGCCGTGTCCTCGTCCTCCCCCTCGTGGGAGCGTTCCTTGCGCTCGTGTCCCTCACCCTCGGAGGCTCGCGCCGGTGCCATGTTCACCACCTGGAGGAGTGGCGCCGTCCACACCATCCCCGCGAGGAGCGCTCCCCGCCTCAACATCTCGCGTCTGGTCATCCCTCCCTCGCGCTGCGTGTGCTCCACCACACCGACCCCTTTCTCTCTCCTCGAGACCGCCACTCAGCGTAGTCGATCGGGCCCGATCTGTCGACGGTCAACTACTGTGGGTAGTCGTCTACTCAGATGACGGCCGATGGGCCGAGGAGCTCGCGGAGCTCGGCGAAGAGCGCCGAGCGGGGCTCCACACGGTGGTCGTCGCCGACGCGAACGACGGTCTCCCCCGTCTCGGAGGCGAGATGGAGGTAGACGGGAGCCGTCCCGGGGTGGTTGCGGAGCACGCCGCGGAGTCGTTCCACCATGTTTCTCGAGAGACGGCGCGCCGGCACCCGGAGCCGCACCGCGGTCTCCGCGGAGAGCTGCGGCTCTCGCAGCGCCTGGGCGATCACCTTCACGTCGTCGCCCCGATGGTCGACCCGTCCCGACACGACGAGGAGCCCGTCCTCGTGCACGAGCGCGCCGTACTCGGCGACCGTCCGCGGAAAACACACGACCTCCACGCTCCCCTGGAGATCCTCGAGACTGAAGAAGATCATCGGATCCCCCGCCTTCGTGTACCGCCGCGTGATCGCCCCGACGATCCCCCCGATCGTCACCGACGACCCGTCCGCCTGGTCCCACAGTCCGGGAATGGTGCTCGTGCACATGGCGGCGAGGGCGCGCTCCACCCCGAGGAGGGGATGGTCCGAGACGTAGAGCCCGAGCATCTCCTTCTCGAAGGCCAGCTTCGTCTTCTTGTCCCACTCCACGTCGGGGATGGCCACCTCCACCGCCAGGTCGTTTCCGCCCGCGTCCCCGAAGAGGCTGTACTGGCCCATCTCCTCGGCCCGGCGCCGGGCGATGGTGGCATCGAGCATGTCGATGCTCGCCTCGAAGAGACCCCGTCGGGGATGGCCGAGCGAGTCGAAGGCCCCCGCCTTGATGAGCGACTCGACCGTCCGCTTGTTGAGCACGCTCACGTCCACCCGATCGACGAAGTCCTGGAAGCTGACGAACGGCCCGTTCTTCTCCCGTTCCGCCACGACGAGCCCGACGACGCCCTCGCCCACGTTCCGCACCGCCGACAACCCGAAGGTGATCCGACCGCCGGCCGCGGTGAAATCGGACTCGGAGGCGTTCACGTCCGGGACGAGCACCGGGACGCCCATGACCCGACACTCGTGGAGGTAGATCGCGGTCTTGTCCTTGTCCCGTTTCACCGCGGTGAGGAGCGCCGCCATGTACTCGGCGGGATGGTGCGCCTTGAGCCAGGCGGTCTGGTACGCGACGTACGCGTAGGCGGCGCTGTGGCTGCGGTTGAACCCGTACCCCGCGAAGTGCTCGATGTAGCGGAAGAGCTCCCGAGCCAGGGTGACGGGATGGCCCCGCGCCACGCACCCGGCGACGAACTTCTCCTCCTGCTCCCTCATGACCGCCGGGATCTTCTTGCCCATCGCCTTCCGGAGGAGGTCCGCCTCCGCCATCGAGAACCCGGCCATCTTCTGGGCGACCTGCATCACCTGCTCCTGGTACACCATGATCCCGAAGGTGTCGCCGAGGATCTCCTCGAGGTCGGGGTGGAGGAACGTGATCTCGGCTCGTCCGTTCTTCCGCTCCGCGTACTCGGTGTGCATGCCGGCGCCGAGCGGTCCGGGCCGGTACAGCGCGTTCAGCGCCACGAGATGCTCGAAGGAATCCGGCCCGAGGTTCCTCATGAGCGCCCGCATGGGCCCGCCCTCGAACTGGAACACCCCCATGGAGTCCCCCGCCCGCAGCATGGCGTACACCTCGGGATCGTCGAGGGGGATGGCGTCGATGTCGATGCGCTCGCCCGTGTTGCGCTCGATGAGCTCGAGGGCCCGCTCGATCGTGGCGAGATTCCGGAGGCCGAGGAAGTCCATCTTCAGGAGACCCAGCGCCTCGACGCCGTGCATCTCGTACTGGGTGACGACCTCGGCGTCCTCCCCCTTCCGCTGGAGGGGGACGATCTCGGTGAGGGGCACCGGAGAGATGACGACCGCCGCCGCGTGGATGGAGTCCTGACGGCGCAGGCCCTCGAGGCCGCGGGCGGTGTCCACGACCTCTCGCACCGCGGGGTCGGCCTCGTACAGCTCCCGGAGCCCGGCGGCCGCCACGTAGTGGTCCTTCGTCACCTGGTCCGCCTCCGGCCCCGGAGGCACGAGGCACTGCTCCAGGGTCGCCTCCTTCCCCAGGATCGCTGGGGGCATCTGCTTGGCGACGCGGTCGCCGAGGCTGTACGGGTGGCCCAGGACCCGGGCGGCGTCCCGGATCGCCTGCTTCCCCTTGATCGTCGAGAAGGTGATGATCTGGGCCACGTGGTCGGAGCCGTACCGTTGCGCGCAGTACCGGATCATCTCGCCGCGGTACCGCTCGTCGAAGTCCATGTCGATGTCGGGCATCTGGCGTCGCCCCGGGTTGAGGAAACGCTCGAAGATGAGGCCGAAGGCCAGCGGATCGATCTTCGTGATCCCGAGGCAGTAGGCCACGATCGACCCTGCCGCGCTCCCCCGTCCCGGTCCCGTCCGGATCCCTCGCTCGCGGGCGTGGCGGATGAGGTCCCAGACGATGAGGAAGTACGCCGCGAACCCCATCTCCCCGATGACCCGCAGCTCGTGGTCGATGCGGTCGCGCACACGGTCCTCGAGCGTCCCGTACCGCTCCCGGGCACCGGCGTAGACGAGCTCCCGGAGGTACCCCTCCTCGTCGAAACCCTCCGGCACCGGGAACTGCGGCAGGAGGATGTGCCCGAACTCGAGATGCACCTCGGCGCGTTCGGCCACGAGCAGCGTGTTGTCGGCGGCCCCCGGGAACTCGTCGTCGGGGAACAGGTCCCGCATCTGGCGCGAGGTCTTGACGTAGAACTCCTGCGAGTGGAACCGGAACCGATCGGCGTCGGCCCGGTTCGAGCCGGTCTGGATGCAGAGGAGGACGTCGTGGGCGTCGGCCTCGTGCGCGTAGGTGTAGTGACTGTCGTTGGCGGCGAGGAGCGGCACCCCCACCTCGCGGGCGATCCGGAGCAGGTCGGGCATGATCCGGCGTTGTGCCGGGATACCGTGGTCCTGCACCTCGATGAAGAACCCGTCCTCGCCGAAGATGTCCCGGTACATCCCCGCGGCCGCCCGGGCCGCCTCGTAGTCCCGTGCCCCGCCGACGTTGCCCTCCTCCGTGACGACGTCCGGGCCGAGGAGCTGGGGGACGTGCCCGCCGAGGCAACCGGAGGTGGCGACGATCCCCGCCGCGTGCTCGGCGAGGAGCTCCACGTCCATGCGCGGCTTGTAGTAGAAGCCCTCGAGGTAGGCGCGCGAGGCGAGCTTGACGAGGTTCCGGTAGCCGACGTCGCTCACCGCCAGCAACGTCATGTGGTAGCGGACGTCCTCGCGCCGCGGTGGTCGATCGAAACGCGACCCGGGCGTCACGTACGCCTCCATGCCGATGATCGGCTTGATCCCGGCCTCCCCGGCCGCCCGGTAGAAGTCCACGACCCCGTACAGCACGCCGTGATCGGTGATGGCGATGGCCGGCTGGCCGTCGGCGGCCGCGGCCGCGACCATGTCGCGCACGCGCGCCGCGCCGTCGAGCATGGAGAACTCGGAGTGCACGTGCAGGTGGACGAATCGGTCGCGGCTCACCGGGCCCTCTCGACGCGAACTACAGCTATGTAAGCACGCCGCGGTGGCCCGCGCCAGGCCGCGAATCCCGAGCCTCGGCCGCGATCCGTGCCCCTCCCCCGGTAGGCTGCTCCTCTCCTGAGGCGGACGTTCCCCACCCGGAGGAGGACCTCGTGAGCGTCATCGGCATCCTCACCGCCGGCGGCGATTGCCCCGGACTCAACGCCGTCATCCGCGGCGTGGTCGTCCGTGCCATCGAGGTCCACGATGCCGAGGTGGTGGGCATCCGCAACGGCTGGGAAGGCCTCATGCGCGGCGACGTGCGGACCCTCGATCGAGACGACGTGCGCGGCATCCTGACCCGCGGCGGAACCATCCTGGGGACGTCCCGCATGGACCCCTACGTCCACGGCGAGGGCCTCGCGAGCTGCGCGCCGACGCTGCGCCAGAACGGGATCGACGCGCTCGTCGTCGTCGGCGGCGACGGCACGCTGCGCTCCGCCCTGCGCCTGGCCCACGAGGGCCTACCCATCGTCGGCGTCCCCAAGACGATCGACAACGACGTCGCCGGCACGGACCTCACCTTCGGCTTCGACACCGCGGTGCACGTCGCGACCGAGGCCATCGATCGCCTGGCGACGACCGCCGAGTCCCACAACCGGGTCATCGTCGTCGAGGTGATGGGGAGAACCCAGGGATGGATCGCCACCCACGCCGGGATGGCCGGTGGAGCCGACGCCATCCTCATCCCTGAGGTCCCGTACGACATCGAGGAGGTGGTCGAGGTCCTCCGCTCCCGCCACCGCCGTGGCCGTCGCTCCTCCCTCGTCGTCGTCGCCGAGGGCATCGAGCCTCCACCCGGCTACGAGCCACCCCCGCTGCCCACGGACGCGTTCGGCTTCACCCGTCTCGGCGGTGTCGCCTACCTCGTGGCCCGCGCCATCGAGGACCGGACCCTCTTCGAGACGCGCGTGACCGTCCTCGGCCACGTCCAGCGGGGGGGAACCCCCACCCCGTTCGACCGGGTCCTGGCGACGCGTTTCGGGGTCGCCGCGGCCGACCTCGCCGCCGGGGGCGAGCACACGGTCATGGTGGCGCTACGCGGTGCCGACATCGTGCCCATCCCCCTCGAGGAGGCCTGTGCCGGGACGCGTGGCGTACCTCCGGCGTTGTACGACGCGGCCCGCACCTTCTTCGACTGACGCCGTGCCCCTCACCGCCGCGCCGCGGCGACGAGCTCCTCGAGCGCCGCGGCGAGCGCCCCACCGAACTCGGCGAGGTCCGCCATGAGGTCGTAGTCGCCGTTGAGACCCCAGTGCACCGTGCCGTCGTAGGAGAAGAGGGCCACGGCGACACCATGCCCCCGCCAGAGCGGGACGAGCGGATAGGTGGCGAGGAGTCGCGATCCGAGGAGGTAGAGCGGGAACTGGGGACCGGGTACGTTCGTCACCGTCATGTTGAACGGCCGGGCCGTCGCGGCGAGCCGGGCACCCAGCGAGAGGAGCGTCCCCGGGGCCCCGGCGGAGACCTGCACCAGGGTGGCAGCGCCCAGCGCCTGGTCCGAGGACTTCAGCTCGGAGGTCGCCGCCGTGACGAGCCGGAGTCGCCGCACCGGATCGGGCTCACCGACGGGAAGCCGCACGAGCCACATGGCCACCTGGTTCCCCATCGTCCCCCGGCCGGCCGCGGTGCGGATGCTGACCGGTGCCATCACCCGGAAGTCGACTCCGGCCAGGTCGGACTCGGCCACGCCGCGTCGCTCCACGAGGAAGCGGCGGATCCCTCCCGCCACCGTGGCCAGCACCACGTCGTTCACCGTCCCTCCCATGGCGTCCTTCACGGCCTTCACGTCCGCCAGGGAGGTCTCGAGCCAGTCGAACCGTCGATTCGGGCCGATGGGACCGTTGAGCGGGGTCCGGTCGCTGGGGACGAGCCATCCGGAACGGAGAGAGGACTCCACCGCCCGGACCCTGCGGAGGAGACCACCGGCGAGGCCACCGAGCTCCCCCAGCCGGTCGGGTACCTCACGCGCCACCGCCACGGCCTCGCCGAGCCGGCGGGCGGTCTCTCCCACGAGGAGCTCGGCGCCGCTCGGCGCCGGTCGGGGCGTCCAGGGAGGGATCTCCCCCACCGTCGCGTCGGGCGAGCCGTCGAGGAGGAGGGCCATGAGATCGACGCCGCTCACACCGTCGATCATGCAGTGGTGCGTCTTCGAGACGAGGGCGAAGCGACCTCCCTCCAACCCCTCCACCACGGTGAGCTCCCAGAGAGGCTTGGCCCGATCGAGCTGCTGGGACATGAGCCGTCCCGCCAGGTGCTTGAGCTGCTCGACCGTCCCGGGTCGGGGCAGGGAGATGTGCCGCAGGTGGTAGGCGAGACTGAAGTGCTCGTCGTCCACCCACACCGGATGCCGCTCGAAGGGCACCCAGGCGAGGCGCTGCCGGTAGCGAGGGATGAGGTGGAGCTTCGAGGCCACGTGCCGGCGCACCCGGGAGAAGTCCACGCCGCCCTCCTCCCCCGCCAGGTTCCCCGCGGCGAACACCGCCACCGCGCCCACGTGCATGTGGGTGGTGCGCGACTCGAGCGCGAGGAACGAGGCGTCCAGCGCCGAGAGTCGCTCGTAGGAGGAGGTCATCGTCGTGGCACGATCAATCTACTCCGCGATCGCCCCAGGTCCCTCCCGACAAGGACCCAACGACTCGAGGGCACGGCACAGATCCGCCGGGAGCGGGGAACGGAGGTCGACGTGGCGTCCGTCCTCGGGGTGGGGGAGGACGAGCCGGCCGGCGTGCAGGAAGGTCCGTCCCGGATCGCCCGGTCCGGACCTCCCGTAGACCCGATCCCCGATCACGGGATGGCCCACCGAGCGGAGATGGACCCGGATCTGGTGGGTCCGTCCCGTCTCGAGGCGAACCTCGAGGAGCGTCACGTCCGCCTCGGGCCAGGTGGCGAGCCGGCGGTAGTGGGTCCGTGCCGGCCGCCCACCGGCGGTGACGGCCATCCTCGTGGGGTGCCGGGGATCCCGTCCGATGGGCGCCTCCACGGTGCCCGTGGCGTGATCGAAGGTCCCGCCCACGAGACAGCGGTAGACGCGGGTCACCTCCCGGCGCCGCAACGCCGCCACGAGGGCGTCGAACGCCTCGGGCGTCCGCCCCACCATGAGGAGACCGGAGGTCTCCCGGTCGAGACGATGCACGATGCCCCACCGGCGTCCCTCCCCGAGCGCGGCGAGTTCCGGGAAGCGCGCCAGGAGGCCGTTGGCCAGGGTCCCCGCCCGGTGACCGGCACCGGGATGCACGACGAGGCCGGCCGGCTTGTCGACGACGATCACGGCCGCATCCGCGAAGGCCACGCCGAAGCGCACGTCCGGATCGGGCGAGAGCACCGCCGCGGGGACGACGTGGTCCACGGTGATCTCGTCGCCCGCGGCGAGACGTTCGGCGGGGCGCACCGGCCGCCCCTCCCGGGTCACGGTGCCGGCCTCCAGCGCGGCGCGCGCCGCGGCGCGACTCCGGTCGGTGAGCACGGCCACGATCCGATCCGCCCGTTCCCCCCCGAGCTCCGGCGGGACACGGTACCGCCCGCTCATCGCCGCAGGAAGGAGCCGAGCAGGAGGAGCGCGACCCCCACGGTGATGGCGCTGTCCGCCACGTTGAAGGTCGGGAAGAAGGACGGATCGATCCAGTCGACGACCGCGCCTCCGAGGAGGGTCGCTCCCCGGAGGAGCCGGTCGAGGAAGTTCCCCACGGCACCGCCGAGGACGAACCCGAGCGCGATCGCCTCCATCCGGTGGCCGGCGTCACGCAGCACGACGACGATGAGCACGATGACGCCTGCCACCACGACGGCGAGCACCGGGCCGCTGTTGGCGAACGCGGAGAACGCGGAGAACGCGGCGCCGGTGTTGCGCGCCAGGTGGAGGCGGAGGTAGCCGTCGACGATCGGGATCGATCGCCCCTGGAGCGCCCCGAGGGCCCACGTCTTCGTCGCCTGATCGACGAGGACTACTCCGAGCGCGAGGAGCACGGCGACGAGCCGCGGCCTCAGACCTGATCCGCCGCCTCGACCACCGTCGTCGCGTACGGCAGGGCCTCCAGCCTCGCCACCGGGATCGGACGACCCGTCACCTCGCATATGCCGTACAGCCCCTTCTCCATCCGCTCCTGGGCGTGCCGGACCTTCTCGAGCAGCGCCCGGGCGTTCCGCTCCACCGAGAGGTCCATCTCCATCTCGAAGGCCAGTGCGCCGCCCTCGGCGTTCTCCGGATCGGCGGCGTACTCCGCCCCGGATTGGGCGAGTCGCGCCTCCTCGCGTCGCCGTTCGCACGCGGCGATGATCGCCTCGAGGCGCTCCTCTTCCTCTCGAAGCCTCGCCGCGAGGCGCTCCAGCGTCGACTTCGCCAACTTCCTGGGCATCGGTCCTCCGCGGAGAGCGACGGACGATACCATCCTCCGCCGTCTCCCGATCCGTCAGCCGGCGAGACACACCACGACCCGCTCCACCCCCACCCCCTCGAGGAGGTACGTCTTCCTCCGTGATCCCGCCCCGTGCTCGAGCGTGACGGCCGTGGCCCCGGTCACGTCGCGCAGGAAACGCGCCAGGGCCCGATTGGCCTTGCCGGCCTCGGGCCGGGCCGCCACCCGGATCCGGATGGCGTCGCCATGTGGACCGACGACCTCCGTGCGCCGCGCCCCGGGGACCGCCCAGACGACGACCCGTACGCCGCCGGCCACGCCGCGGACCCAGGGGAAGGACGGAGTCCCGTTCATCACACCTCCAGACACCACCCCAACGGTACCCGGCCGGCGCGTCCTCCCCGGCCCGGGCGCCGACTAACCTCCCGGCACGGCGTCGACGGGGACGCGCCGTCCGGGGTCCCGGAGCACAGCGAGCCGGTGCGGGTGTGAGACCGGCCTCTCGGCCCGGAAGGACATCACCCCCGAGCCGCGGGAAGAAACCGGTACGCCGGGAGTAGAACCCGCCGGAACTCCCCCGAGAGTGGAGCCAACGAGCGGCCGGCCCCGCGCCGGCAAGCCGGGTGGTACCGCGGGTCCCCACTCGTCCCGGCATGACCGAGCCGGACACCGTCGAGAGGTGGACCAGTGAGCGATCGACCGAGCAACCCGAGCCTTCGCTTTCCCCGGGTCTCCACCGAGCTGGATCTCCCCGAGCTCGACCGCCGGATCCTCGCGTTCTGGGATCGCATCGACGCCTTCACGCGTTCGGTGGAGCTGCGCCCGCCCGAGCGCGAGTACACCTTCTACGACGGTCCCCCCTTCGCCACGGGGAGTCCGCACTACGGGCACATCCTCCAGGGGGTCGTGAAGGACATCGTCCCCCGCTACTGGACCATGCGTGGGTACCGGGTCGAACGGCGTTTCGGCTGGGACACCCACGGGTTGCCCGTCGAGATGGAGGTCGAGAAGCAGCTCGGGGTGTCCGGGCCTCGCCAGATCCAGGAGCTCGGTGTGGCCCGCTTCAACGCGGCCTGCCGCGCCATGGTGGAGCACACCACCGAGGATTGGGAGGAGATCACGACCCGGATCGGGCGCTGGGTCGACTTCGTCCACGACTACAAGACGATGGACGTCGAGTTCATGGAGTCCGTGTGGTGGGTGTTCCGGCAGCTCTGGGATCGCGGTCTCGTCTATCGCGACTTCAAGGTCCTCCCCTACTCGTGGGGAGCCACGACCCCCCTGTCGAACTTCGAGGCCAACCTCGACTACCGCCAGGTCGAGGATCCGGCCATCGTGGTGCGGCTCCCCGTCCTCGAAGGCCGGGGACCGGTCGAGGAGGGGGATCAGCTCCTCGTCTGGACGACGACGCCGTGGACGCTCCCGGGGAACCTCGCGGTGGCGGTCGGCGAGGACATCCGCTACGCCCGGGTCGAGGCCCCCCTCGGCGGCGCGCCCGGGCCGTACTGGCTGGCGGCGGACCTCGTGGCGCGGTTCTTCGGCGCCGACGTCGAGCCCACGGTGATCGTCCCCGGTACCCGACTCGTCGGCATCACCTACGACCCACCCTTCGACTTCTTCGAGGAGGAGCGGAACCGCGGCGCGTTCCGGGTCATCGTGAGCCCGGAGGTGAACGTGACCGAGGGCACCGGCCTCGTCCACATGGCGCCCGCCTACGGCGAGGCGGACTTCTTCGCCCTCCAGGCGGCCGGACTCGACGTGCTCGTCGACCCCGTCGACGCCGAGGCCCGCTTCACCGACGCCGTCCCTCCGGTGGCCGGCATGAACGTCAAGGACGCGGACCCGGTGCTCATCGACCTGCTCGAACGGCGGGGACGCCTCGTGGCGCGGGACACCATCGTCCACTCCTACCCGTTCTGCTGGCGCACCGGCACGCCGCTCATCTACAAGGCCATCCCCACCTGGTTCGTCGCCGTGGAGCGTTTCCGTGACCGCATGGTCGCCGCCAACGAGCGAATCCACTGGGTCCCGGACCAGATCGGGCGCAACCGCTTCGGCCGCTGGCTCGAGAACGCCCGGGACTGGGCGATCTCCCGCAACCGCTACTGGGGGTCGTGTCTCCCGATTTGGGAGTGCGACGAGTGCGGTGAGCAGGTCTGCATCGGCTCCCGGGCCGAGCTGCAGGAACGTTCCGGGGTGTGGCTCGAGGATCTCCACAAGCACGTCGTCGACGAGGTCGCCTTCCCGTGCACGGCGTGCCCGGGAACGATGCGCCGGGTCCCCGAGGTCCTCGACTGCTGGTTCGAGTCCGGCTCCATGCCCTACGCCCAGCTCCACTACCCCTTCGAGAACCCCGAGCGGTTCGCCCGGGGATTCCCCGCCGACTTCATCGCGGAGGGCCTCGACCAGACCCGCGGCTGGTTCTACACCCTCCTCGTGCTCTCCACGGCGATCTTCGACGAGCCGGCGTTCGAGCACTGCGTCGTCACCGGACTCATCCTCGCCGAGGACGGCCGCAAGATGTCGAAGCGGCTCAAGAACTACCCCGATCCCAGCCACGTCCTCGACGAGTTCGGCGCCGACGCCCTGCGCGCCTACCTCATCGACTCGCCCGTGGTGCGCGCCGAGCCGCTCCGCTTCTCCGAGCACGGGGTACGCGAGGTGGTCCGGACGGTGCTCCTGCCCCTCTGGAACGCCTACGCCTTCTTCACGACGTACGCCGCGGCCGACGACATCGGTCCCGCCGAGCTCGCCTCGGCACCGGCACCCGCCGACCGGCCCGAGCTCGACCGCTGGATCCTCTCCGTCCTCCAGAGCCTCATCCGGTCGGTGAACCGGGAGATGGAGCGGTACCGCCTGTACGCGGTCATCCCGCCGATCATCGGGTTCGTCGGCCATCTCACCAACTGGTACATCCGCCGCTCCCGACGTCGCTTCTGGGCCCACCGCGGTGGCGACGACGACGGCAAGCTCGCCGCCTTCGCCACCCTCTACGAGGTGCTGCGCACCTTCACGCTCGTGGCCGCTCCCGTCCTGCCCTTCCTCGCCGAGGAGCTGTACCAGGGGCTCGTCCGCAGCGTGGACCCCACGGCGCCCGAGAGCGTCCACCACTGCGACTACCCGGAGGCCGACGCGAACCTCATCGACGAGCGCCTCGAGGCGGCCATGGCGACGGTGCGCGCCGTGGTGGTCCTGGCCCGGGGGCTGCGGAAGCGTCACGGCCTCCGCGTCCGTCAGCCGTTGCGCTCGCTCACCGTGGTGACCCGCGACTCCGCCGCGGCCGCGGCGGTGCGCTCCCACGCCCGGCTCATCGCCGAGGAGCTCAACGTCCACGCGGTCGTCGTCCACGAGGACGAGGCCGGCCTCGTCGACCTCTCCGCGAAGGCGAACTTCCGACGGCTCGGCCCCCGCCTGGGGAGCCGGACCCGGGAGGTCGCCGCCGCGATCGAGCGCCTCGACCACGACGAGATCTCGCGGCTCCTCGACGGGGCCACGGTCGAGGTCGCCGGCGTGCCCCTGGCCGCCGCGGACGTCGTGGTCACCCGTGTCCCGCGTCCCGGGACCGTCGTCGCGGCCGAGGGGCCTCTCGCCGTGACCCTCGACACCACGATCACCGACGAGCTGCGAGTGGAGGGCGTCGCCCGCGAGCTCGTCAATCGCATCCAGGGTCTCCGCCGCGAGGCTCGGCTGGCGGTCACCGACCGGATCGTGCTGCGCTGGCGGGCTACGAGCCCCACCGCGGCGCTGGCCTTCGCTCGCCACGGTTCTCTCATCGCCGGCGAGGTGCTCGCCGTGGAGGTCCGCGAGGACGGTTCGCTCACGAGCCCCTCCTTCGCCCTCGAGGACGGCGAGGTGCGTCTCGCCGTCGCCAGGTCAGCAGATGATCCCGACGAGGAGCTGCACCCCGATGATGAGCACGAGCGGTGAGAGGTCGAGCGCGCCGGCCCCGACACGGATCGGCGGCAGGACCTGGCGAATGGGCCGCAGGATCGGTTCGATGCCGCGACCGAGCAGGTCGTACAGCCTCCTCACCGGATGCCCCCAGGGGAGGCGGCCGAAGACGACGACGTAGCCGAGGACGATCCAGGCGAGGACCGCGAACACGGCAAGCTGGAGAAGGCTGCACAGCAGGGCCATGGTTCAGCGGCTCGCGGGCCGGAAGAGGCCGAGCGCCGCGAGGCGGTCCTGCTCGACCGGGCTGATGGTGACGCCGGCGGGCGTGACGAGGATGACGCCCTGGGCGATCTTCGCCATCTTGCCGTCGAGCGCGTAGGTGAGCCCGCTGGCGAAGTCGACGAGTCGTCGCACCATCTCGGGCTCGGTCGACCGCAGGTCCAACACGATCGGCCGCCCGCTCCGGATGCCGTCGGCGAGCGTCTGGGCGTCGGAGAAGTTGCGGGCGACGATGACGTCGGCCTCGGCGCGAGGAGCCCCGAACGCGGTCTCGGTCCCGTAGCGCCGCTCACTCCGGGCCCCACCCGGGTGCACGTAGAGCCCGGCCTCGGCGTGGTCCGGGTGAGGGGAGACCCGGCGTCGCTGGGAGCTCGGCGGCTCCACCCGACGACCGGCCACCGTCCCCGGCGGCCGTACCCGCGACACGACGCTCACCGGCGGTGGCGCCCCGGGGTCGGCGACGGGCGCCGCGCCGACGCCGCCCGCCACCCCCGACTCCGCCTGGTCCTCGTCGACGAGCCCGAGGTAGAAGAGCGTCTTCTGCCACAACGATGCCATCGGCTCACCTCGCGTCGGGTCGCGGACGGGGCGGTTCGGTCGACGCGGGCCCAAAGATAGCCCTTCCCAGGCGAACGATGGTGGCACCGCAGGCGACGGCGACCGGGAAGTCGTCCGTCATGCCCATCGAGAGCTCGGTCACCTCCGGGAAGACACGCCGGACCTCGTCGCGCAGCTCACGCAGCCGGACGAAGAAGGGCCGGCTGTCCTCGGGACGCCGGGGCCGCGGCGGGATGGCCATCAGCCCCCGCACCTCGATCCCCAGGGCGCGCACCTCGCCCACGGCGTCGAGGACCGTCTCGGGGAGGAATCCGTGCTTCTGCGGCTCCATCCCGACGTTCACCTCGACGAGCACCGGAGGCGGTGCCTCCAGCCGCGCCCAGGTCGCGGCGAGGCGGAGACGGTCGAGCGAGTGGAGGAGATGGAGACCGGGGGCGATGACCCGCACCTTCCGGCGCTGGACGGGTCCGACGAAGTGCCAGCGAACGTCCTCGGGCAGGCCGGCCCGGTGGCGCGCCTGCAGCTCCTCCGCCCGGTTCTCCCCGAAGTCGCGCACGCCGGCGGCGTACGCGGCGCGCACCGCGGCGTCGGAACGCCCCTTGCTCACGACGAGCAGGGTCACCTCCGCCGGATCACGACCCGCCTCCCGGGCCGCCGCGGCGATCCGCTCCCGGACCCGCCTCAGGCGCTCGGCAACCACGCCACCGCCACCTGTCGTCGCCGGGTGCCGTCCCGTCGGTGCGAGTGGAGCCTCCGGTCCTCGTAGGTGCACCGATCCGACACCCAGAGGGGGATCCCCGCGAGTCTGCGCCGCGCCGCCGCGACGAGATCCACGCTCCGGGTTCCGACGCTCGTACGCGACACCGCCTCCGGGAACCGCTCGCCGAGCTCCGGCCCGACCTCGTAGCAGCAGGGACCGATCCCGGGACCGATGGCGGCCCGCAGCGGCTCGTCGCCGAGCTGCCGCATCTCCTCCACCGCGGCGGCGAGCACTCCCGCCGCCAGTCCCCGCCACCCGGCGTGCACGAGCGCCACCGAGCCCGCCCCTTCGAGGACGACGGGGAGACAGTCGGCGGTCGCCACGGCGAGGGCCACCCCCGGGGTCGCGGTGACGAGCCCGTCGGCCTCTCCGTGCGCGCCCCCGGCGGCGACCCTCACCACGCAGGAGCCGTGGACCTGGTGCACGACGGCCCACTCGTCGTCGACCCCGAGGGCCCGCGTCCAACGGGCGCGCGCCTCCGGGTCGGTCCGTGGGTCGCCGTCCTCGGCGGTACCGAAGGCCACACCCCGGAACCCCGCGGGGCGGATCATCCCTGGACGAAGCCGGGGATCTCGAGGTCGTCGCCGGTGTCCTCGGGCGGGCGCGGCGGGGGGGTCTCCTCGAAGAGCCCCGGTCGGTGCGCCCGGGTCGGAGGTGGGACGGCACCCGGGCGCCGGTCCCGGTCGAAACCCGCCGCGATGACGGTGACCCGCATCTCGTCGCCGAGCGTGTCGTCGATGACCGCCCCGAAGATGATGTTCGCGTCGGCATCGCTGTGGTCGGCGATGGTGCTCGCCGCGGTGTTCACCTCGTGGAGCGTCATGTCGCCGGGACCTGCGATCGAGAGCAGGACGCCACGCGCCCCCTCCATCGAGGTCTCGAGGAGGGGACTCGAGATGGCCTTGTCCGCCGCCTGCTGAGCCCGGTTGTCGCCGGTCGCGCGTCCGATCCCCATCACCGCCGAGCCCGCCTCGGCCATGACCGACTTCACGTCGGCGAAGTCGACGTTGATGAGTCCCGGTGTCGTGATGAGATCGGTGATGCCCCGCACCCCGGAGGTGAGCACCTCGTCCGCCATGCGGAAGGCCTCGGTCATGGGCGTGGACGTGTCGGCGATCTCGAGGAGGCGCTCGTTGGGGATGATGATGAGGGTGTCGACCGCCTGCTTGAGGGCCTGGATCCCCTGTTCGGCCTGGACGGACCGGCGGCGGCCCTCGAACCCGAAGGGACGCGTCACCACCCCCACGGTGAGTGCGCCCAGCGACCTGGCGACCTCGGCGACGATGGGCGCGGCGCCCGTACCGGTCCCCCCGCCCTCCCCGGCGGTGATGAAGACCATGTCGGCCCCGGTCAGCGCCTCCTCGATCTCGTCGCGGTGCGCCTCGGCCGCCTCCCGGCCCACCTCGGGGTTTGCTCCGGCTCCGAGACCGCGTGTCGAGTCCCGGCCGATGTCGAGCTTCACGTCGGCGTCGGACATGAGCAGTGCCTGCGCGTCGGTGTTGATCGCGAGGAACTCCGCGCCTCCGACGCCGTACTCGATCATGCGGTTGACCGCGTTCACGCCACCGCCTCCCACGCCGACGACCTTGATCACCGCGAGGTAGGTGTGGGGCGTCCTGTTGCTGTCCGTGGTCATGGGCCCTCCCGAAGGCTGCGTCCAGGTTAGTCCGATGGTCGAGGCTCGGTGGAAGGATCACCCTCACCCTCCACCTGAGGTGGAGCCTCGACCGCGGGCCGCCGCGGAGCCATGAGCTCGATCACCGCTCCGTCGGGGACGCCCCGCTCGAGGAGGGCCGCCAACACCACGGCCTTCTCCTCCATGTTCGCGGGGTCCCCCAGATCGACGGGGTGACCGGACACGAGCGCCCGGATCCGCTCCCCGTCGACGATCACCGTCGTCTCGGCAGCGAGCGCGGGGGTGAGCGCCCCGGCGAACCGCGCCGCCCCCAGCATCGCGGCGGAGGTCAGCCGGTTCCCGATCGCCGGGGCCGCCCCCGGATCCTCGACCCGGGCCTCCCCCGGCTGCGGACCCGGCAGCCGGGCCACGACCCAGCCGTCGGCGGTGACCCACCACCACGCGTCCCCGGCGACGAGCGAGAGCGACGGGTCGCGTTCGGTGACGTCGATGGTCACCGTGCCCGGCCAGGTGACGTCCACCTCCGCCCGTGCGATCCACGGATCGGCCCGGAGACGCTCCAGGAGCGCCGTCTCGTCGACCGAGATCGTCGGAACGCCCGGGACGATCCCCAGGGCGGCGGCCGTCGCCGCCGGGTCGGAGTGGCCGGCGCCGGTCACCACCACGTCCCGGATCGAGAGGAGCGGGGAACGCAACAGCCACACCGCGAAGGCCCCGATCCCGGCGAGAACCAGGAGGAGGAGGAGCCGGCGCAGCCGTCGTCGCGCCCGATCCTCTCCCACGAGGCGACGGCGTCGCGCGATCCGGGGGTCCATCGTCCTCACGGAGGCCCCTCCCCCGCCGGAGCCGGTCCCCTCGCCCCGGTGCGGAACCGCCCGACGAACCGGAGCTCGGGCTCGAGCCACACACCGGTCCGCTCCCCCACGCGGCGCCGCACCTCCCTGACGAGGTCCCAGACGTCCTGGGCGGTCGCTCCCTCCTCCGCCACGAAGAAGTTGGCGTGCACCTCGGACACCGTCACCGCACCGCGGCGGAATCCCTTGAGTCCGGCGGCGTCGATGAGTCGACCCGCGGCCTCCCCCGGCGGGTTCTTGAAGACGCTCCCCGCGTTGAGGCGACCGCCCGGCTGGTGCTCACGCCGCCAGCGAGTGATCTCCCGAAGCCTCGCCTCGGCCACCTCCGGCGCGACGGGGCTCGTCACGAACCGGGCGGAGACGACGACCTCGCGGTCGCCGAGCCGCGAATGCCGGTAGGCGAGGCCGAGCTGCGCGGCGTCTCGTGTCACGGCGACGCCCGAGTCGAGGTCGACGATCCGCGCCGAGCGCAGCACCTCGCCGGTGTCCCGGCCGTGTCCACCGGCGTTCATCCGGACCGCGCCCCCCACCGATCCCGGAATGCCGACGTAGAACTCCAGACCACCCCGACCCCGTTCCGCGGCGAAGCGGGCGAGTCGCGGCAGCGCCACACCGCCGCCGGCCGCGACGATCCCATCGGCCTCGGCGTGGATCGCGGCGAGCTCCCCCACGAGCCGCACCACGAGGCCCGGAAAGCCCTCGTCGGAGATCACGACGTTGCTGCCCCGCCCCAGGACGAGCACGGGGGTGCCCGGCGGAACGGCGTCACGCACCGCGACCAGCTCCTCCTCTCGGGACGCCTCGAGAAACCACGCGGCCGGTCCGCCGAGCCGGTACGTCGTCAACGGGGCGAGAGGAACCTCCCGTCGCAGCATCGGAGCGCGCCGCGGAGCCACGCTCACCGTTCCCGCAGTCCGACGACGAGGGGCTCGACGATGGAGCCCACGTCTCCGGCACCGAGCACGAGGACGAGATCGCCGGCGGCGACCTCGTCCCGGAGGAGGCCGGGGACGTCCTCGAGGCGGGGAACGTACACCACCTCGCCACCGGCGGCGGTCGCCGCCTCGGCGACGAGCTTCCCGCTCACCCCGGGGACGGGGGCCTCCCCGGCGGGATAGACGTCGGTCACGACGACCCGATCCGCCCCGGCGAGCGGTGCCCCGAACGCCGGCGCCAGCTCCGCGGTTCTCGTGAAGCGGTGGGGCTGGAACACCGCCCACAGGCGTCCCGTCACGGCCTGCCGACCCGCGGCGATGGTCGCCGCCACCTCGGTGGGATGGTGGGCGTAGTCCTCGACGACGGTGATCCCGGCTACACGCCCCCGGACCTCGAACCGCCGGCGGACGCCGGAGAAGCCGGCGAGCGCCGCCGCCCCGGCGCCGACGTCGTACCCCAGCTCGCCGAGCAGGGCCAGGACGCCGGCCGCATCGAGGGCCACGTGCCGGCCCGGTCGCGGGATCCGCACCGTCACCTCCGCCTCGGGACCCGTCAGGACGAACCGAACCCCGTCGCCGTCGGGAACGAGGTCGCCGAGCCGCCACGTGGCGTCGGAGGTCGCGCCGTACCCGACGAGGGTCGCCCGCTGCGCCAGGCGCCGCACCCCCGGGTCGTCGAGACATCCCACGACCGGACCGCGGACCCCCGCCGCGACCTGGGCGAAGGCCTCCTCGAGCGCGGTCACGGTCCCGTAGTGGTCGAGATGATCGGCCTCGACGTTCGTCACCATGAGACCCTGGAGCGCGAGATGACGGAAGGTGCCGAAGGCCTCGTCCGCCTCGAGCAGGAACACGTCCCGGTCCCCGAGGTGGGCTCCCGTGTTGAGGGCGACCATCTCACCCCCCACAAGGAAGGTCGGGTCCCTTCCCAGGGCCCGGAGCACCGTGACCGCCATGGCGGTGCTCGTCGTCTTCCCGTGTGTGCCGGCGAAGCCGTACGTCGGCATGAGCGCCGTGAGCGCGCCCAGCAGGGTGGGTCGTCGCCACACGGTGATGCCCGCGGCTCGCGCCGCGGCGAGCTCCGGGTCCCGATCGGGCACCGCGGAGGAGGCGACGACGAGGTCCACTCCCGCCAGCGCCTCGGGACGGTGCCCGACCCACGCCTCGACGTCGACGTCGCGCAGCGCGTCGAGCACCCGCCCCGGCTTCAGGTCGGACCCGGTGACGACGAAGCCGAGCTGGGAGAGGAGCTTGGCGAGGCCGGACATCCCGGACCCACCCGCCCCGACGACGTGGATCCGGCTCGGAGGCCGTGGGAGGCGTCGCTCACTCATGCCCGATCTCCAGTACCGCCGCGCCCAGCCCCGCCGCGCCCTCCTTCGGGGCCGTGCCCGCCGCGCCGCGCCCCCCATCCCGCACCGCAGCTCTCCCGCTGAACGCGGCCT